>NZ_WBYO01000017.1:0-3356 GCF_013283345.1 Marinobacterium sp. xm-d-564
GTGGTCACATGGGCATTCGCTCAGAAGTCTCCTTGCGACCAAAAAACAAAAAACCCCAGGACCTTTCGGTACTGGGGTTCTTTGTTTATTAGGTGCCTGGCAATGACCTACTCTCACATGGGGAAACCCCACACTACCATCGGCGATGACGCGTTTCACGACTGAGTTCGGTAAGGGATCAGGTGGTTCCACGTCTCTATTGTCACCAGGCAAAACTGGTTAACGCATTGGATACTGTAAGATGCGTCTTGGTTGTCTATACAAGCTACAACCGTTAAATCAATCATTAAACCACTCAGCTGTTCATCTGAAGCTCTCGCTCTCAGACAGCTTTGGCGTTATATGGTCAAGCCTCACGAGCAATTAGTACTGGTTAGCTCAACGCCTCACAACGCTTACACACCCAGCCTATCAACGTCCTAGTCTTGAACGGCTCTTTAGGGACCTTAAAGGTCCAGTGAGATCTCATCTTGAAGGGGGCTTCCCGCTTAGATGCTTTCAGCGGTTATCCCGTCCGAACATAGCTACCCGGCAATGCCACTGGCGTGACAACCGGAACACCAGAGGTTCGTTCACTCCGGTCCTCTCGTACTAGGAGCAACTCTTCTCAAATCTCAAACGCCCACGGCAGATAGGGACCGAACTGTCTCACGACGTTCTAAACCCAGCTCGCGTACCACTTTAAATGGCGAACAGCCATACCCTTGGGACCGGCTTCAGCCCCAGGATGTGATGAGCCGACATCGAGGTGCCAAACACCGCCGTCGATGTGAACTCTTGGGCGGTATCAGCCTGTTATCCCCGGAGTACCTTTTATCCGTTGAGCGATGGCCCTTCCATACAGAACCACCGGATCACTAGAACCTACTTTCGTACCTGCTCCACGTGTCTGTGTCGCAGTCAAGCACCCTTTTACTCTTGCGCTCAATGCATGATTTCCGACCATGCTGAGGGTACCTTCGTGCTCCTCCGTTACTCTTTGGGAGGAGACCGCCCCAGTCAAACTACCCACCACACACTGTCCTCGATCCCGATAAGGGACCTGAGTTAGGACTTCAACGTTACCAGGCTGGTATTTCAAGATCGGCTCCACTTGAACTGGCGTCCAAGTTTCAAAGCCTCCCAGCTATCCTACACAAGTAAGGTCAAAGTCCAGTGTGAAGCTATAGTAAAGGTTCACGGGGTCTTTCCGTCTAGCCGCGGGTACGCTGCATCTTCACAGCGAGTTCAATTTCACTGAGTCTCGGGTGGAGACAGTGTGGCCATCGTTACGCCATTCGTGCAGGTCGGAACTTACCCGACAAGGAATTTCGCTACCTTAGGACCGTTATAGTTACGGCCGCCGTTTACTTGGGCTTCGATCAAGAGCTTCGCCGGAGCTAACCCCATCAATTAACCTTCAAGCACCGGGCAGGCGTCACACCCTATACGTCCACTTTCGTGTTTGCAGAGTGCTGTGTTTTTAATAAACAGTCGCAGCCACCTGGTATCTTCGACCGGCCTCAGCTTAGGGAGCAAGTCCCATCACCAAAACCGGCGCACCTTCTCCCGAAGTTACGGTGCCATTTTGCCTAGTTCCTTCACCCGAGTTCTCTCAAGCGCCTTGGTATTCTCAACCTGACCACCTGTGTCGGTTTGGGGTACGATCCCACATAACCTGAAGCTTAGAGGATTTTCCTGGAAGCCGGGCATCAACTACTTCACTCCATATAGGAGCTCGTCATCAGATCTCAGTCATATAGGAACCCGGATTTGCCTAAGTTCCAAACCTACATCCTTAAACGCGGACAACCAACGCCGCGCTAGCCTAGCCTTCTCCGTCCCCCCGTCGCAGTTATGCGAGGTGCAGGAATATTAACCTGCTTCCCATCGATTACGCTTTTCAGCCTCATCTTAGGGGTCGACTCACCCTACCCCGATTAACGTTGGATAGGAACCCTTGGTCTTCCGGCGAGGGAGTTTTTCACTCCCTTTATCGTTACTTATGTCAACATTCGCACTTCTGATACCTCCACGGTGCCTTACAGCTTCCGCTTCAACAGCTTACAGAACGCTCCTCTACCATGCGTATAAACGCATCCGCAGCTTCGGTCTCTAGTTTGAGCCCCGTTATATCTTCCGCGCAGGCCGACTCGACTAGTGAGCTATTACGCTTTCTTTAAAGGATGGCTGCTTCTAAGCCAACCTCCTAGCTGTCTGAGCCTTCCCACATCGTTTCCCACTTAACTAGAAGTTTGGGACCTTAGCTGGCGGTCTGGGTTGTTTCCCTTTTCACGACGGACGTTAGCACCCGCCGTGTGTCTCCCATGATTGCACTCTTGGGTATTCGGAGTTTGCATCGGGTTGGTAAGTCGGGATGACCCCCTAGCCGAAACAGTGCTCTACCCCCCAAGGTGAGACATGAGGCGCTACCTAAATAGCTTTCGAGGAGAACCAGCTATCTCCGAGCTTGATTAGCCTTTCACTCCGATCCACAGGTCATCCGCTAACTTTTCAACGGTAGTCGGTTCGGTCCTCCAGTTGATGTTACTCAACCTTCAACCTGCCCATGGATAGATCGCCCGGTTTCGGGTCTACTCCCAGCAACTATGCGCCCTATTAAGACTCGGTTTCCCTACGCCTCCCCTAAACGGTTAAGCTTGCTACTGAAAGTAAGTCGTTGACCCATTATACAAAAGGTACGCAGTCACCGAACTAAGTCGGCTCCCACTGCTTGTACGTACACGGTTTCAGGGTCTATTTCACTCCCCTCACAGGGGTTCTTTTCGCCTTTCCCTCACGGTACTGGTTCACTATCGGTCAGTCAGGAGTATTTAGCCTTGGAGGATGGTCCCCCCATGTTCAGACAGGATAACACGTGTCCCGTCCTACTCGATTTCACTGGAAAAGGGTTTTCGAATACGGGGCTATCACCCACTATGGCCAGACTTTCCAGTCTGTTCTTCTAACCCAAATCCAGCTTAAGGGCTGGTCCCCGTTCGCTCGCCGCTACTAAGGGAATCTCGGTTGATTTCTTTTCCTTCGGGTACTTAGATGTTTCAGTTCCCCGAGTTCGCCTCTCTAAACCTATATATTCAGTAAAGAGATACCACTTACGTGGTGGGTTTCCCCATTCGGAAATGTACGGATCAAAACTTGTTTACCAGTTCCCCGTACCTTATCGCAGGTTACAACGTCCTTCATCGCCTCTGACTGCCAAGGCATCCACCGTGCACGCTTATTCACTTGACCATATAACCCAAAGGTGTCTGATCAACTGAATGGTTCTCGTAACGATCGATTTCGCCGGTTGGCGCTTGTATCAAACAATACAAGACAATCTTTATCTTACAGTTTCCAAATTGTTAAAGAGCGTT
>NZ_WBYO01000018.1:0-1903 GCF_013283345.1 Marinobacterium sp. xm-d-564
CGCACATTAATCCAGTGCATCTAATAAGTTACTCAAGTGTACTGCGTCTGCTATACCTGGCTAAGAGGGGCAGTTATAGCTACTTTTCAGGCCACCTAGCAAGGCGTTAATGTCAGCTTTGGGTCGTTAGCCGTCGCCCAACAATCAGCTGGATACTACAATCTCTTGGCTGCCGTTAAGGTAACTAGGAGCTTCTTTAAGCCGACTATTATTGATTGAAGGATCTATTGCTCTAACAAGCATATTTTGCGGTAGAGCAGCTTTCAGGAGCTCTCGTAGATCCTTTAAATCAGCTCTCTCTTCTAACCATGTATTTGCCTGGTTTGAATTAAGCAACAAGGGCTGACGAGAGTGGAATGCCTTAAAGTCCTTACAAGCGTTTGTAGTTACCATCGCACAGGTATCTAGAACGATCTCGCCATCAGTCCATTGAGACCAAACACCCGCGGCGGCCATACAATCGAGTTCATATTTAACCAAGTAAGGCTGTCTGATAGATCCCTCTTTACGCCATTCAATAAAAGATGTCATAGGTATAATGATACGGTGATGTCTAAAGCTACCCTGGAATGCTTTACTCTTATCTAGCGTCTCTGCACGAGCATTAAACATAGAGTACTGGGTAGTTATCTCTTTAGCCCAAACAGGCGTTAACCACCATCTCATTGGTCTTAAGGCCCTGATACCTTCCTCTTCAGATATGACTGGTATTTGCTCTGTAGGGGCAAGGTTAAAAAAGCTGGGGATATTAGTACGGCCAAACGATACACCTAGGCGATCCATTAGTGCCTGCGTATCGTCGTTATCTTCAAGATTGTATCTACCGCACATTCAATCATCTCCCTCTAGTTATTTGAATATACCGGATAGGAGGCGTTGAGCAATTGATTCGAGATTTAGGGTGCGCAAGAAATACGCAGGATGTGTGCAACAAGTGCGCAGCAACTATGCAAAGAGTGTGCAGTTTTGCGCGCTCATTCATACTGCAATTTGAACGCTAACCTTCAGTGAAACAATCCAGAAAGCTAGGTAAACAAATCTTGGGATGAACTTCAATCCGAGTCATTGTAAAAAAGTTAGTGAATGTAGGCGATACATTAGTTTAGAGTGAGATGAACCGCAGTAATCCTTTTTGGTGGATTTTACTCGTCGTAATAGGCCGACAAAATGACAAGCAATAATTCATTACAAGACATAAAAAGCCCAATCGATCCCGACGATTTTGTTATCGCGTTCTGCATGAAATTCCAAAAGTGGGGAAACACTATAACAAATGAACTAAAGGAAACATGGAAGCAAAATTGCTTAGCGATGAACAACGCTATTAAGTTCAAAAGTGAAGCGAAAAAATTTGTCATTTCAGCACCAACTGGCAGTGCTAAAACAGAAAATATTATCACCTACTGCGCAATGCTACCTAATGACATCACCGCAGTTATCAGTACAAACCTTACACAAGAAGCAGACCGATTAGCTAGGGACATTAACCAAGAAGCCAACGATATGAGAGCATGTTCATATCATAGTAAGAATCAGTTAAAGATAGAGGATGCTTCAAAATACCAAGTCATGGTTACAACTCATGCATTTTATGAAAAGCATAATTTAAGCTCCAGAAAATGGGTAAAAGCAGTCGGTGAGCGTAATCTAGCAATTATCGATGAAGCACTTACTACGATACAAGAAATCTCTTTAACAACTAACGAAGTTACAATTGCTTTAAATTTCTTTGAATCATTACGAAGAGATAGAGGCTTTAAAAAAATTGAACTTCCAGTGACCTCTCCCCCAAAAACTAGACCATGACCTCGATGAGATTTCCATTTAACCTAAAGGGATGGAGATCTCGATATGAAGAAGCGTTACACCGAAGAACAGATCATTAAGGCGATCAAAGAGCATG
>NZ_WBYO01000001.1:0-449423 GCF_013283345.1 Marinobacterium sp. xm-d-564
GGCGAGATCATTACAATAAAGTAAGACCACATAGTGCACTTGGCTATGTGCCACCAGAGGAATTCGCTAAGCGTGCTGCTTAGCAAAATCTCATCGAAGAAGTGGTACTAACTAAGGGGAAAGGTCAATTGTAATCCAGAAATTTGTGGAAAATTCATGGGTTGCGGTATCGTCGAAAAGAAATTTGGTAGCACTCAAATTGATACATTAGCATTATTTCAGATAGGTGGAAATCGAGTCCTTAACACTAACGATTGCCCCTTCGAGCTTGCATCTCATACGATTATGGCAAACCACCTTCACGAGCTTAATATAGATCTTTTATTAGTAGGTTATGCAGGGGCTGGACCATACCCACAATGTTTTGAGTTCGATACTGAAGAAGAAAAGTTAATCGCTGCTAATGGAAAAGAACAACAGTTTATCAATCAGGCAATAAAATATATTGAGCTTATAAAACCAACTTCTTTTGCTCCATTTGCTGGCACTTATATGCTTGGCTCACGTCTTTCATCACTAACAAAGTTCAGGGGAGTGCCATCTGTACTCGACGCAACTACATATCTTAATAATGCAGTTTCATCTATCTCAAATGGTATTTACTTGGAAAGATTTGACACGTATGACTGTGAAGCACAATCACTCAAAAAGAGTGAAGATAAGTTTGCATTAACTCGTGATGAATATGTTAGTGAAATCTCGAAAAGACCTCTCGATTACGACAATGACTACTGGGACGATGGCGAATTAGGAGATCTCATAGCCGCAGCCTATAAAAGGTTTATGGCTAAAGCAGAAGAAATTAACTTCATATCAAAAACTAATCTAGTTATTAGAAGCGACAAGTTTGCTTTTCAGCTAAACACAAATGGTCAAGCCGAAGAAATTGAAGTTACAAAAGATTTATCGGAGCCATTCGTTAGAATCGATGTTGATCACAACCTTCTGCACCGTTTACTCAGAGGTCCACGATTTGCACATTGGAATAACGCGGAAATTGGTAGTCATCTAAAATATCTACGAAAACCAAACACTTTTGAGCGAGGGCTCTACCACTGCTTATGCTTTTTGCATGCTTAATCTGTCCAAATGAGCGAATGGTTTAACGATCAAAAAAACCAAGTGGCAAGTTAAGGAATTAGTTACTTAAGCACATTAACAAAGTCAATCCATGTCACGAACTGACTACTAAAGAAACCACGCGCCTTAACAAGTTAGAGGGAATAGCGGATAAAATTAAGCGTAGAGAAAACGTGTAAAACCGTCAGCTACAAACGTGGCTTAGTCTGGATGAGAACGGATAGCTTCAGTATGAATGGCTAGAGCAACTTGAACAGCGTAGTGTGCTTAAGCGACTTTCTGCT
This sequence comes from Marinobacterium sp. xm-d-564, assembly GCF_013283345.1. Taxonomy (NCBI): domain Bacteria; kingdom Pseudomonadati; phylum Pseudomonadota; class Gammaproteobacteria; order Oceanospirillales; family Oceanospirillaceae; genus Marinobacterium; species Marinobacterium sp. xm-d-564. The sequence goes on from NZ_WBYO01000001.1 coordinate 1,365, forward strand.
TGCTCACCGGCTTGGGGGCAGTTTGAGCCTCAGAGGAAACTGCCACGATTATGTAGTCGCTGAGAGCTTATTCCAGCTACTGAAACGCGAACGGATAAAAAAGTAAAACCTACTCGACACGCGAAGATGCATGGCGATTTTTTAGCTGCATAGAAATGTTTATAATTCGGTAGGGCAATATCGGCGAATGATTTACTTTCGCCTGTTGAGTCCGAGCGGCAATCTGGTATGCGATGGGAAAGTGTAAACTGAACTGGTGGTGATGCAGTACTACGAATAATGAGGCGTTTCTTGTTCAGGTGGATAGATGCTTTTAGAAAAAATTTAAACGTGGAGATAGGTAACTTTGTACTCTTCCAGTTCGGTTAATGTTTCAATAGTCATGCCAAGCTATAATGCGGTGGAAGTCATATCTAGTACAATTAGATCGGTGTTAAATCAATCATACTTGGGCTGGGAATTAATTGTAGTTGATGATTGTTCCAACGATGGTACTACCGATGTAGTTGATAGCTTCGTAAAGCTCGACTCTCGGATTAGTTTAGTGAAACTAGAACGCAATTTCGGAGGGCCTGCTGGTCCGCGAAATGTCGGGGTTGCATTAGCAAATTACAACCTAGTTGCCTTCCTTGATGCTGACGATATCTGGCATCCCCGGAAGCTGGAAATTCAAGTTAAGTTGTTTAGAGAGGGAAACTTTGATCTCGTGTGTTCGACTGTTTCGGATTTTTATCTTGAGTCCGGTATCCAATACGAGGATTTAGTACACACTGGTGCCAAACAAATCTCATATTTTTCAGAACGTTTCCGCAACCAGATTCCCACCTCCAGTGTAATCGTTAGAACCACGCTTTCAAGGAGGTTTCCGTTCAATGAGGCTAGATCCTACAGAGCGGTGGAAGATTATGATTCTTGGCTGAGGATGCTGGAATCTGGAGCGAAGTGTATTAAAGTTAAGGCATCACTAGTGATGTATCGTAAAATACAAGGTCAGATATCGGGCTCAAAATGGCAGATGGCTAAAAAAGTGTTAATGGTTCATCGGAATAGGTCGGCGGTACCTTCCTTAGCTTCATATCTATATACCTTTACTCACCTTGTTGGGGCATTTTATTCTCGCGTTCTGCTAAAGAAAATGTGAGCTGCAATATTTATTTGGTAGAGCTATGAAAGTTCTTCTTACAGGGGCATCCGGCTTTCTAGGTAGTCATATAGCAAAGGCTCTGGCGTCGAAACCAGATATTGCTGTTGTCGCTTCATTGCGCGGAGCTGTTTCGGTTCCAAATGTTCAAATTGTCCGAGTGGCAGACGTGAGTGCTATGACAGATTGGTCAGATGCGTTGTATGGCACGCATCTAGTTATCCATACAGCTGCGCGCGCTCATGTGATTAAAGACAATGGTGTCGATCCTCTCGCGGAGTATCGGCGAGTAAATGTCGACGGTACGCTAAATCTGGCGCGACAGGCTGCAGAAGCTGGGGTAAGCCGTTTCCTCTTTGTAAGCTCCATAGGTGTTAATGGCAACATTAACTCAACGCCGTTTACTGAAGACGATGAACCAAATCCCTGTGGGTTGTATGCACAGTCTAAATGGGAAGCTGAACAGGGATTATGGGAGGTTCAACGTCAAACTGGTATTGAAGTTGTAATTATCCGCCCTCCTCTGGTGTATGGTCCGAACGCCCCGGGTAATTTCGGCAGCCTAGTGAAGCGAGTAGCACAGGGCGTGCCTCTTCCATTGGGCGCGATTTATAACAGTCGCTCCTTGGTGGCGGTTGATAACTTGGTTGATCTAATTATTAATTGTATTGATCATCCTGCAGCGGCTAATCAAGTCTTTCTGGCTGGCGATGGACAAGACCTCTCCACTACCGAGCTTTTGCAAGGTGTTGCTAAAGCGATGGATAAGCCCTCTAGATTGTTCCGTGTACCGTCTTCTTGGTTGATCTTCGGTGCTACGTTTTTTGGCAAAAGGATAGTCGCGCAAAAGTTGTTGGGGTCGTTGCAAGTGGATATATCTAAAGCACGCAATCTACTCGGTTGGAAACCTCCCATTTCTGTCGAGGAAGGATTGCGTCGGTGTTTCGAGTCTCGGGAAAGGTAATAGAGGTTTTCAATTGATCCGTCTGTTTGATTTTGTATTTGCGCTTCTTGGGCTGGTGCTGGGTACGCCTATCTTTGTTCTGCTGGTGATTATTGGTTTGTTTGGTACTGGGTCGCCTATTTTTAGGCAAGAGCGTGTTGGAAGAGCGAAGAAACCTTTTATATTACTTAAGTTCCGTACTATGAAGGTTGATACTGCCTCAGTTGCAAGTCACCTAGCTAGTTCCTCATCTATTACACCCTTTGGGCATTTTTTGCGTCGTACTAAGTTGGATGAGTTGCCGCAGCTCTGGAATGTTTTGAAAGGTGAAATGAGCCTTGTTGGACCGCGTCCTGGGTTGTTTAATCAAGAAGAGCTTACTGAAGCACGTGATCGTTACGGAGTATTCTCGGTTCCTCCAGGTATTACTGGGCTTTCGCAGGTTAATGAAATTGATATGTCTACGCCTGAATTATTGGCTGAGTCTGATGCGAAAATGATTGCCGAGATGTCCGTCTCAAACTATTTCAAATATATCTTCCTAACCATTGCTGGAAAGGGTTCTGGTGATAGAGTCCAAAGTTAGTATTCTTCGAATACATCTAAGTCACTCCCTACCCAACTAGCTAGGTACTTAAGCGCTGTTGATTTAGACGACCACCCGCCTCGTAACATAATCTTTTCTAGTGGGACTCCCCTTTCTAGAAGATCTAGCGCGGAGCCTACTCTAAATGAATGGCCACTGAAGTGGGGTAGGTGGCGTAGTCGAGATCGGTATTGCAGGTCGACTAGGATGTTCGTCATGGCAGCTGGTGAGAGTGGTCCATTTACAGCGCCGTTTTTACGAATGCTCCTTAGAATCACTCCTTTGTTGATATCGATTCGCTTTTGCCATTTTGTAATCAGGTTGGCCAATTTTTCTGATATGGGGATCAATCGCCCATTACCTAGTTGATCTGTTTTTGAATGGCGTAGAAGCAATGCGTATTTGTTGTTGGGTATTTTCTTAAGATCTTCAAATCTGAATTGGCAAATCTCGCTTCTTCGGCGCATGCTTTCATAGCCGAGTTGAAGAAGGACTTTGTTTCTAAGACCGATTACGGAGTTGTCGCACTTCTTCATCATTTGAGCTAAGTATTCACGTGTAATAGGAGAGGCCTGTTTTTGAGCGCGGCCGATTTTACGGTGCATGCGTTTTAGCGCTAGTAGCACTTCCGGATCGCGAGTTGGGTTTGGATTCCGAGATAGGTGGAAGATAGAGCTCAGGGAGTTTAAGCGTCTGCGGATTGTGGCGCTTTTATAGTTATCAGACATCTCTACTACGTATAGAGCTAGGTTGTCTGCGGTTGAAGGGATGGGTTTGAAATTGTGTGATTTGCACCACTTTTCGTAGTGGTTGAAATCTGATCGATAGGCGCGGATAGTATTTTCCGCGAAAGCTCCATCGAATGATGCTAGTATTTTGTTGATCATGATTAACCACCTATAAATGGAATAATATAATCCATATAAGGATAATAATTGTTAAGCGTTTGTCAAATAAAATCTGCAAGAGCGATTCTTGGGTGGAGTGCTGCTGATTTGGCTGAGAAGAGTGGTGTGGGTGCTACTACACTACGCCGCTATGAAATGGGGAGTGGCATACCTAATGCAAACGTTAAAACGCTACAGGCGATTAAAAGCACTTTTGAAGAAGCGGGTGTGGAGTTTCTTGGAGACCCTTTGGTGAATCCTGGGGTTATGTTGCATTTGAAATTGTAGGGTAATTGGTCGGGGCAGATTTTATTCGGACTGTCCTCACCCTTTGGGCCAGCATTTGCTGTTCAAATTCGATCCAGTCGAATTTGTCGCTTCGCTCAAAGTTCCTCCTACAGCAATCTTTTAGCTACCTCCACCCTTTTGACGCTCTTTTCGCTCTCGCATTTCTTGTAACTGTATTAATTGACTAAGTTTGTTTGAGAACTGTTTTTCAAGTGTGGTGCGGTATCGGTAGAGGCGGTCGATTTCTCCTGGGGCTGGCAACGCTGCATCTACTAAAGCCCTTTTTTGTGCCAAAGCCCTATCAAGTAATTTTTGTTTTGTTATGTTTTGTGAGCTCTCTACTTTTTTTGCAGTAACGTAATCACGCATTTGGAGTTCATTGATTTGTTTCAACTGAGTATCCCTCTCAGCTTTTTCTAGTTTAATCGCATTTGGAGTAACACCCATCAACCTAATAATACACAAAGGAGCATTAGGGTCTGTATTCATTTTCTCTAGATGCTCAATCAATTCAAGCGGCCTTATGTCTCTTTCAATACAATCCGTTCTCAGCTCATTTTTTATTAGGGTCTTAATCTCTTCTGATAGCTCTGCTTCATTTATATTCGATTCATCAAGAGTTGATAACCACTTAGCTACTCGTTGGTGTTTGGCATCAATGAAACTCTTTTCAGTATTGATGGCATTGATTAAATCTTGCCTGGTTCTCTCATCGCTTAGCTGTAGGGAGTCAACCAGTGAGCTAGCAAATTCAGCTTGCCCTTGGCTGTTCAAAAATAGTGCGGCCTCTACGTCCTTGAAACGAGCGAGTTGAACACGAATCATTGCAAGATCTTCGATAAGAATAGATTCAATCGTTCCTTTCGGTGCATATTCATCATTTAATTTTTGAACTAGAGAGTTATGATTTGCATTCTCTAATTCGTTAATGAATCCTTTGGCTGTTAATCCATGCTTTAATGAATTCTGGGCTGAAATTTCTTTACCCTCTTTTGTTTTTGGTCCGCCTTTTGCTGTCATGTGATCACCATTAAATAAACTGTTCTTTTATCCAGTATGCCAAATGCAAATGGGTGGTCAATGTTAATTATGTTGCAAACTTAAAAAGCAACATAATGCGTTTACAGATATGCAGGACGGGTTTTATTTAATAGTTATCATTCGCATTTAAGGGTGATTTTGCAAAACGAACTGGTCGCAACAATGGTGTCAGGCTGAAGGCCAGACACCAGTTTTAATGAGGTAGGGTGCGATAAGTTGCAGTTATGCTTTAGATTCAGTCTTTTAAAGCATTGGTTTAGTATGATGAGCGAATGTAGAATGTTTTTTCTTAGGATTTTTTGAAAGAAAGTCGATGCTTAAAGTTGTTGATCTATTAATAAACTCAACCTCGCGCAATTTTCGGAGGTTTGTTCTTGTTATTCTTGATGTTGCGGCGCTTATATTAGCTTTGTATTCAGCTTATGCGCTTCGCTTGTCAGAGTGGTGGCCTAGTCAGTACCTTGAATCAGCAGTCCCGCTTTTTTTAACAGTTCCCTTTGTCGGTGTGTTTGTTTTTATACGCCTTGGTCTATATAGAGCAGTCTTGCGTTATCTAGGCTTAAAGGCGCTTAAAACTGTAGCAATTGGCACAGCTATTTTGGTTGTTCTTGTCTATGCCCTTGCCCAATTGTTTTTTATCAGTAATTTTCCACGATCAATTCCAATTATATTTGGTCTGGTTGCTTGGCTATATCTTGGTGGAAGTAGACTTATTTTCCGTAATTACTATCACTGGATTGTTGCTAAATATCATCAAACACCATCGGCAATAATTTATGGTGCTGGAAGTGCAGGTTCACAGCTTGCTCTGATGCTCCCAAATGGTGGTGAATACAAGCCTGTTGCTTTTGTAGATGATAATCCATCACTTTGGAATGGGTACGTAGGTAATTTAAAGGTTCACTCGCCCGATACACTAAAAAAATTAATTGATGAGTTTGATGTTGAACTAGTTTTGCTTGCCCTCCCTAGCGCTTCCTCAGTTGAGATACAACAAGTTATGGATAGGTTAAGTGTTCAGCCCGTTCGAGTTAAAACTATGCCTTCGATAAAGGAGATTCTATCTGGGAGGGCAGCAGACCAATTAAGAGATATGAACGTTGACGACTTGTTAGGGCGTGACGTAGTTCCTCCAATTGATGAGTTGATTGATGCTAGCCTCAAGGGAAATAATGTTTGTATAACTGGAGCAGGTGGATCAATAGGCTCAGAGCTGGCCCGTCAGGCAGCTAATAATGGTGCTGCATTAGTAGTTTTATATGAATTGTCGGAGCTCGCATTGTATGAAATTGATCGTGAACTTCGTTTATCTCATCCAGATTTATCAGTAATTCCGTTACTAGGTAGTGTCTTGGATTTTAATAGACTCAAGGCGTCATTAGAAAAGTACCAAATTAATACCCTATATCACGCTGCTGCATACAAGCATGTTCCTATTGTCGAACATAATATCCTTCAGGGATTGCGAAATAATGTCCTAGGAACTGAGTCTGCAGCAAGGGCTGCTATTGAAGCTAAAGTTGAGCGATTTGTTCTCATATCTACTGATAAAGCGGTTAGGCCTACAAATGTAATGGGGGCTACTAAGCGCTTAGCAGAACTCTACGTTCAGCATCTTGCTGTTAACCAGAACAATACCATTATGTGTATGGTGCGTTTTGGTAATGTATTAGGTTCCTCAGGCTCTGTTGTCCCATTATTTAAACGACAAATTGAATCTGGTGGGCCGGTGACTGTTACGCACCCGGAGATAACACGCTATTTTATGACTATTCCAGAGGCGGCGCTCTTGGTTGTGCAGGCAGGTTCTCTGGCTAAAGGTGGAGATGTATTTCTTTTGGATATGGGAGAACCAGTCAAAATTATCAATCTTGCTAAAAACGTTATCAAGTTGAGTGGACACTCCATCCAAGATGATGAGAATCCTGAAGGTGAAATTGCCATCTCGTACTCTGGTTTGAGGCCAGGTGAAAAGTTGTTTGAAGAATTACTCATTGGAGATAATCCGTCTTCAACGGTACACCCTAAAATTATGACTGCACATGAAGACGTGCTTAGCGGCAAAGTACTTAATTCGATCTTATTACGGATTAAGCAAGTAGATGAGGCAAATGATAGTGCCTCTGCTCGAGAGATCTTGATTGAAGCAGTAAATGGGTTTGTACCTAATAGCCCAAATGTTGATCTTCTCAGGTGAAACTAGAGCTAGTGCAATTACTCGCTAGTTTAAATTTTGAGAGGACGGTGTCAGATTGAAATATCAGACACCGCGTTGGAGCTCTTTATACCCTTCTCCCTAAGATACGAGCCATGGTGCCGTCTTTTGCAAACAGCATATGTTTGAAGCTGGCGGCGACGTGTAGGAAGAAGGCGAGCATAAGTAGTTTGCTGCCTAGGCCGTGTCCGATGTGGCCGAGCTTTTCTAACCATTCGATCTCTGTGTTGCTGCGTGCGATCACTTCCATTCCAAAGATAATTACGGCGTGACCTTCGCCAACCTGCATCAGTACACCAGAGATAGGCATGAACAGTGTCGCTGCAATCAGGAAGCTCATCACGATGATGGAGATCTTTTTCTGCATTGCTGGTACATCACTCAGTGACTCAGGGAACCCATTTTTCACTCGCACCATTAAGCGCCATACGGCAAAGCCAAATACAACGGCGCCGGCCGTCATGTGGAGTTTCAGTAGGTCGAACTTCTCTGGGCTGCGCTCCATCTCTTCTAGTGTCAGGCCAATGATCATTGAGCCGATCATCAGTAGGGCGACTATCCAGTGCAGCGCAACGCTGGTGTGGCTCAGTTTTGCTTTGGTATCCATGGGAGGTCCTTTTTAAGGGAGTTAAATTAGAATGATCTAATAATAGGCTGTTAACTGATCAAAAGCATTGATCTAGAGCGTAAAGTTTCGCAAAGAATTGCTAAAAAACTGTTACACGAGTCGTTATACTTGAGCCCATGAATACACCTTTGAAACTGATCGATAAGTTTGGTCGCCACATCGACTATGTGCGCATCTCGGTGACGGATCGTTGTGACTTCCGTTGCGTCTACTGCATGGCCGAGGAGATGACCTTTCTTCCTCGCGAGCAGGTGCTGACTCTGGAGGAGATCTATGAGGTGGGTGCTGCGTTTGTGCGTCTGGGTGTCAATAAGCTGCGTTTGACTGGCGGTGAGCCATTGGTACGTCGTGATATTTTGACGCTGATCCGCAAGTTGGGTGAGTTGGACATTGAGTTGGTATTAACGACTAATGGCTCGCAACTACCGACCATGGCGAACGATCTAGTTGAAGCCGGTGTAAAGCGCATCAACGTCTCTTTGGATACGCTGAAGGCGGATCGTTTTAAAGAGCTGACGCGCAAGGATAAGTTTGATCAGGTCATTGCCGGTATCGATGCCGCCTGTGCTGCAGGGTTTAAACGCGTTAAGTTAAATGCGGTGATCTTAAAAGGCCGTAATGATGATGAAGTGGTCGATCTGGTCAATTTTGCGCGTGATCGTGACATGGACATCAGTTTTATCGAAGAGATGCCCTTAGGTGCTATTACTGAGCATGATCGCGAAGAGGCCTACTGCTCTAGCGATGATGTGCGTCAGTTAATTGAGCAAGTCTACCCACTGGAGAAGACGCAAGAGCAGACTGCGGGCCCTTCTACCTACTACCGCATGGTGGATTCGAATACGCGCATCGGTTTTATCTCGCCGCACTCGCATAACTTCTGTTCGGAATGTAATCGTGTGCGTGTCACTGTTGAAGGGCGTTTGTTGCTCTGTTTGGGTAACGAACACTCTATGGATCTGCGTGATCTGTTGCGCTCAGAAGCGGATCCTGAATTACGTGCTGCTAAGCTAGAACAGGCGATCATCAACTCTATGGATCTTAAGCCTGAAAAACACCACTTCGATCTAGCGAACGAACCGCAAATACTCCGTTTTATGAATGCCACCGGTGGTTGATGCGCATCAGTGCGTCTGCCGGTAAAGTTCGTAATAATATCCCTTAAATTAACCCTCTGTATGAGCTTGGAGAGACAATGAGCAGTAACGGTAAAGAGTTTGTCAGTCTGAATATTGCAGTATTGACCGTATCAGACACTCGTAACGAGTCGAATGACACCTCGGGTGACTTTCTAGCGAATGCAGCCGTTGAAGCAGGGCATACCCTGATCGATCGCGCACTGTTGCCGGATGATGTCTATCTGTTGCGCGCACAGGTCTCGCACTGGATTGCAGATCCTGAAGTGCAGGTTGTGTTGAGTACCGGTGGTACTGGCTTTGCATTGCGCGATTCAACGCCTGAAGCACTTAAGGTGCTATTCGATAAAGAGGTCGAAGGCTTTGGTGAGATGTTCCGCAAGGTCTCTTGGGATGAGATCGGTACCTCGACGATACAGTCACGCGTGTTTGCCGGTCTGGCTAACGGAACCTTGATCGTCTGTATGCCAGGTTCAACTGGTGCTTGCCGTACAGGCTGGAGCATCATTGAGTCACAGCTCGATAACCGCCACCGCCCTTGTAACTTTGTGGCGCTGCTTGAGCAGGTAAAAGAGCAGCGTCTGGCTATCGAGGCGGCAGAGTAATGTCGGCTATGAAGCCGTTGATTCCATTGGATGATGCGCGCCAAGCGCTGTTTGATCAGCTCTCGGTTATTGCAGATGTTGAGTCTGTGTCGCTGAATGATGCAGCAGGCCGGATTTTAGCAGAATCGGTGGTCGCTACGATTAATGTACCGCCTAAAGCGAACTCCGCGATGGATGGGTATGCGTTAGCCGCTAAAGATGCGGTTGCGGGTGCCGAACTGGCCATTTCACAACGCATTCCTGCTGGCGCAGTCACTACGCCATTAGTCAGCAGTACTGCGGCGCGAATCTTTACCGGTGCCGAGCTTCCAGATGGTGCGGATTGTGTGGTGATGCAAGAGAACACCGAAGCCTGTGACATGGGTGTGCGTATTCTACAAACCGCTAAAGCGTCCGAGAATGTTCGAGCGGCCGGTTTGGATATTACAGCCGGAGAAGTGATTTTAGAGGCGGGGGCGCGACTCACGGCGCCGGCTCTAGGTATCTGTGCCTCAACTGGTATTACTCATGTAAAGGTCTTCAAGCCATTAAAGGTAGCACTGCTTTCAACGGGTGATGAGCTTGTAGAGCCCGGTGTTGCTCTGCAACCTGGACAGATCTACAACTCCAATCGACCTATGTTGGTTGAGCTGCTTCGCCAAGCGGATTTTGACGTGGTGGATATGGGCCAGGTGGCTGATAATCATCAGGCGACTCGTGATGCATTTATTACAGCTTCAGAACAGGCGGATGCGATTCTGACTATGGGCGGTGTCTCAGTAGGTGAAGAGGACCATGTTAAGAATGCGATCGATGAGTTGGGTTCGCTCAACTTGTGGCGTATTCGTATTCGTCCGGGTAAGCCCTTTGCCGCGGGTCGGGTAGGGCAGACCCCTATTTTTGGTCTGCCGGGTAACCCAATGTCAGCCTTGGTGACCTTCTCACTGCTGGCGCGTCCTTGTTTAATGCATCTTCAGGGGGCTGTGTATAAGCCGGCGTTACGAATTCCGGTTGAGACGTCAGTGGCACGCTCTGCTCAGTCGCGCGATGAGTATATGCGTGTTGAGCTGCATGCCGGTGTCGCACAACGTGTGGTGAATCAGAGTTCAGGCGTTCTATCCTCAGCGTTGAATGCGGATGGTTTGCTGCATTTACCAGCGGATGTTGAGATTAAAGCGGGTGAGCGTTACGACTTTATTCCGTTTTGCTCGCTGTTGACGAGTTAATCGATCGCTTCATCTTCGATAAAGCTCCAACACTCAGCGCCAGTTGGAGCGGTCTTAAGAAGGCCGCGATCTAATCACCATAGTGTGTCTTAGCCCGAATAATAATCACCACACAGCGTCCATCTTCGATTCGATAGACAATTCTGTCCTGAAAGGTGAGTCTTACCGAGTAATAACCGGCTAAGTCGCCTAGCAGTGCTTTTCCGGACAACGGATCCACTGCAATCTTGTTCCTTAGTATGTCTTTAAGTTTCTCTTTCAGCTTTGGTGATAGTTTCTTAATGTCTTTTTGGGCTTGTTTGGTTAGCTCTATGTCGTAATGTCTGTCAGTCACAATGGCTCACCGAAAACAGCATCAAAGCTATCCGTCTTGCCGCTGTTTGCTTCTTCAACAGACTCTTTAAACGCCTTGGTAAAACCCTCTTGTGATAGGAGGTGGAGCGTTTCTTGTAGGCTTTCATACTCTTCGGACGACATGATCACGGACTTGCCGTTTTTATGTTGAACCTCAACGATTTCATGCTGCTGATTGGTTCGTTTAATGATGTCGAAGAAAGATTTGCGTGCTTCGGTTGCGTTTAGAGTAATCATAATGCCCTCCATTTATGTACCATATAGTGTACCACTTGGTGATGGTGATGCAATTAGCTTATCGCTTCATCTGCGATAAAGCTCCAACACTCATTGCTTGTTGGAGTGGTCTTAAAAAGGCCGCGATTAATTGAAAAGTGAGCATTAAAAAACCCCGGCATCTTGCGATGGCGGGGTTTTTTGCGTTGGGCGAATTACTTGTTCGCTTTACGCTCTTTCGCTTCAGCGATAACAGTCTCTGCTACGTTAGCTGGACACTGTGAGTAGTGGCTGAACTCCATAGAGAACTGACCACGACCCGATGTCATAGTACGTAGGTGACCGATGTAGCCGAACATCTCTGATAGAGGTACGTCTGCTTTGATGCGAACGCCCGTTACGCCAGCTTCCTGGTCTTTGATCATGCCGCGACGACGGTTAAGGTCACCGATAACATCACCAACGTGATCTTCAGGAGTGAAGACGTCAACTTTCATCACAGGCTCAAGAAGCTGTGGACCCGCTTTTGGCATAGATTGACGGAAGCCGCCTTTCGCTGCGATTTCGAATGCGATAGCAGAAGAGTCGACTGCGTGGAAGCCACCGTCGAACAGTTCGATTTCAACGTCCACAACCGGGAAGCCTGCAACCGTACCTTCTTGCATCATAGACGCGAAGCCTTTCTCAACAGCTGGCCAGAATTCCTTAGGAACGTTACCACCAACAACTGAAGAGCTGAATGTGAAACCAGAACCTGGCTCACCTGGCTTCATGCGGTAGTCGATCTTACCGAACTGACCTGAACCACCCGACTGTTTCTTGTGCGTGTAGCTATCTTCAACTGGGATAGTGATCGACTCACGGTAAGCAACCTGTGGTTTACCTACGTTTAGCTCAACGCCGTATGTACGCTTAAGGATGTCGACTTTAACGTCTAGGTGAAGCTCACCCATGCCTTTAAGGATGGTTTCGCCTGAATCTTCGTCAGTTTCAACGCGGAATGATGGATCTTCTGCAACCATCTTACCGATTGCGATACCCATTTTCTCAGAGCCGCCTTTATCTTTAGGTGCAACAGCGATCGAGATTACTGGCTCTGGGAAGACCATGGCTTCAAGAGTACATGGGTGCTTCTGATCACATAGAGTGTGACCAGTCTGTACGTTCTTCATACCAACGATCGCGATGATGTCACCCGCCGTTGCAGAAGATAGTTCGTTACGCTCGTCTGCGTGCATCTCAACCATGCGGCCGATACGCTCAGTCTTACCTGTTGCAGAGTTAAGGATTGTGTCACCTTTGTTCAGTACGCCAGAGTAGATACGTACGAAGGTTAGAGCACCGAAGCGGTCATCCATGATCTTGAATGCTAGCGCACGTAGAGGCTCGTCTGGTGATACGATCGCTTTCTCGCCAGTTGCGTTACCTTCTTCGTCTGTTAGATCCTGTGGATCAACTTCAGTTGGGCTTGGTAGGTAGTCAACCACTGCGTCTAGTACTAGCTGAACACCCTTGTTCTTGAATGCAGAACCACAGAATGTTGGGAAGAAGTCTAGAGCGATAGTACCTTTACGGATACAGCGCTTGATGTCTTCGATAGATGGCATTTCGCCTTCCATGTAAGCCATCATTAGATCGTCGTCTTGTTCAACCGCTGTTTCGATTAGTTGCTCGTGGTACATCTCCACGTCGTCAACCATGTCAGCAGGAACGTCTTGGATTTCGTAGTTTTCTGGCTGGCCAGAATCATCCCATACGTAAGCTTTCTTAGTCAGAACGTCTACAACACCCACGAACTGATCTTCAGTACCGATAGGAAGAGTACATACAAGTGGGTTTGCACCTAGTACGTTTTTGATCTGGTCTACAACGCGGTAGAAGTCAGCACCCATACGGTCAAGTTTGTTGACGAAGATAACACGTGCAACTTCTGACTCGTTCGCGTAGCGCCAGTTAGTTTCAGACTGAGGTTCTACACCGCCTGAACCACAGAATACACCAACACCACCATCAAGTACTTTAAGAGAACGGTAAACTTCTACAGTGAAGTCAACGTGCCCAGGAGTATCGATGATGTTGAAACGGTGGTCCTTCCAGAAACAGGTCGTTGCTGCAGACTGGATAGTAATACCACGCTCCTGCTCCTGTTCCATGAAGTCGGTAGTAGCAGCACCTTCGTGTACTTCACCAGTTTTGTGGATCTTACCTGTTAGTTTCAGGATACGCTCAGTAGTTGTGGTTTTACCCGCATCAACGTGGGCGAAGATGCCTATATTTCGGTATTTGTTTAGATCAGTCATGTTCTCACTCGAATTCATGGACGTTTTAAAAAGTCGCGAGATTATACGCTTGTATAAGCCTCGATGGAATAGCTGATCGAAATGTAACCAAAAAGATGTGACATATATATGTATAAGTAAAAACGAACAGGCTTATTATTTGCCTTAAACCGGTTGGAGAGATCTTTTTTAAAGAAAATTGATCACATTGCTTGACTATATAGGCAATGACGTTAAAATTTCGCGCCCAGTAGGATTGCTAACTCGAATTGGCAGTCTTCTTATTTTTTTAAACCTAACACAGGAATTAAGCTCGTGGCTAAGCAAGCATTTGAACGTTCCAAGCCCCACGTTAACGTTGGTACTATCGGCCACGTTGACCACGGTAAAACAACTCTAACTGCAGCACTTACTCGTGTATGTGCAGAAGTTTTCGGTGGTGAAGCTGTCGCATTCGACGGTATCGATAAAGCTCCTGAAGAGCGTGAGCGTGGCATCACGATCAACACTTCTCACGTTGAGTACGATTCAAACATCCGTCACTACGCGCACGTTGACTGCCCAGGGCACGCCGACTACGTTAAGAACATGATCACTGGTGCTGCACAGATGGACGGCGCTATCCTAGTTTGTGGTGCGACTGATGGTCCAATGCCACAGACTCGTGAGCACATCCTTCTTTCTCGCCAGGTTGGCGTACCTTACATCGTAGTATTCCTAAACAAAGCTGACCTTCTTGCTGAAGACTGTGGCGGCGTTGGTACTGAAGAATACGACGAGATGCTAGAGCTAGTTCAAATGGAAATCGTTGAACTTCTAGACACTTACGACTTCCCAGGTGATGACACTCCAATCATCGCTGGTTCTGCTCTAATGGCTCTAAACGGTCAGGACGACAACGAACTAGGTACTACTGCGGTTAAGAAACTAGTTGAAGCACTAGACTCTTACATCCCAGAACCACAGCGTCTAGTAGACATGCCATTCTTAATGCCAATCGAGGACGTATTCTCGATCTCTGGTCGTGGTACTGTAGTAACTGGTCGTATCGAGCGTGGTATCATCAAAGTTGGTGAAGAGATCGATATCGTTGGTATCCGTGAGTCTTCTAAGACTACTTGTACTGGTGTTGAGATGTTCCGTAAGCTTCTTGACGAAGGTCGTGCAGGCGAGAACTGTGGTATCCTTCTTCGTGGTACTAAGCGTGACGAAGTTGAGCGTGGTCAGGTTCTATGTGCTCCTGGTACTACAACTCCTCACACTCAGTTCGAAGGTGAAGTATACGTACTAAACAAAGATGAAGGTGGTCGTCACACTCCATTCTTCAAAGGCTACCGTCCACAGTTCTACTTCCGTACAACTGACATCACTGGTGCTGTAGAGCTTCCAGAAGGTGTTGAAATGGTAATGCCTGGTGATAACGTTAAGATGAACGTTACACTAATCAACCCAATCGCTATGGATGAAGGTCTACGTTTCGCAGTTCGCGAAGGTGGCCGTACTGTAGGTGCAGGTGTTGTATCTAAGATCATCGATTAATTGTCGATAATCTTCTAAAAAAACCCGCTCTCGAGCGGGTTTTTTTGTGTCCACGGTTTGGGGTTGGGTGGTTGCTGGTAAAGCGGGTGACAGGCTGAAGCCAGTCACCGTAAATGGGAAAAAATGCGCGCTGGGAAGGCGGATGATTGGCTGAAGCCAGTCACCAAAACTGAGTTGGGTGGTTGCTGGTAAAGCGGGTGACAGGCTGAAGCCAGTCACCGACACTACGTAGGTGGTTAGGTGCTCCGGTGACTGGCTTTCAGCCTGTCATCCGCTGTCTAATTACGCACCAATCATTTGGCAAATCTTTAGTTGACCTACAGCCCAAAACTCAAGTAGAATTTGCGTCCCTTCATTTGAGGGGAGGTCGGCTATTGCCGTTTATTTAATATTTTAGGAAATGCGTGATCAAAATGCAGAACCAAAAAATCAGAATCCGCTTGAAGGCTTTTGACCATCGTCTGATCGATACTTCGGCTCAGGAGATCGTTGAAACTGCAAAGCGTACTGGTGCTCAGGTCCGTGGTCCGATCCCACTTCCTACTCGCAAAGAGCGTTACACCGTATTGGTCTCTCCGCACGTCAACAAAGACGCGCGTGATCAGTACGAAATTCGTACGCACAAGCGTGTTCTAGACATCGTTGAGCCAACTGAAAAAACAGTTGATGCTCTAATGAAGCTAGATCTCGCAGCGGGTGTAGAAGTGCAGATCAGCCTAGGCTAATAGCACGCGCAGATTTATTAATTTTTTATTAATGAAGCGCTATTTGTGGAATACCCCTGAAAAGGGTAGCCGTAGTGGGTAACAGCCCCGTACACAACTGGCAAGAGGTATATAAAATGTCATTAGGACTTATCGGACGTAAAGCGGGCATGACCCGTGTCTTCACTGAAGACGGCGTGTCCGTGCCAGTCACCGTCATCGAGGTGGAACCGAACCGAGTGACTTGCGTTAAAACTGTCGAAACTGACGGTTACGCTGCTGTACAAGTGACTACTGGTACTAAGAAGGCTAACCGCCTTTCTAAACCAGAAGCTGGTCATTTTGCTAAAGCAGGCGTTGAAGCAGGTGCAGGTTTGTGGGAGTTTCGCGCGAAGGGTGATGAGGAAATCAACGTAGGTGATGCACTTACTGTTGAGCGCTTCCAAGCAGGCGAAAAAGTAGATGTAACTGGTCAATCTAAGGGTAAGGGCTTCCAGGGTGGCGTTAAGCGTCACAACTTCCGTACTCAGGATATGACTCACGGTAACTCACTTTCTCACCGTGCTCCGGGTTCAATTGGTCAGTGCCAAACTCCGGGTCGCGTTTTTAAAGGTAAAAAGATGGCTGGGCACATGGGTGCAGAGCGTTCTACCGTACAGAGCCTCGAGGTTGTACGCGTAGATGCTGAGCGCGGCCTGCTGCTAATCAAGGGTGCCGTACCTGGTGCTCCTGGTGGTGACGTCATCGTTAAACCAGCTGTTAAAGCGCGCGGCTAAGGGAGATTGTCATGAATTTGAATCTAACTGGTGCCAAGGGTTCGGTTGAAGTAGCCGATACTGCGTTTGGCAAAGAGTTTAATGAAGCTCTAGTACACCAGGTTGTCACTGCTTACATGGCAGGCGCACGTCAGGGTACTAAAGCTCAGAAAAACCGTTCAGCTGTAGCTGGTGGTGGTGCTAAGCCATTCCGTCAAAAAGGTACAGGTCGTGCTCGTCAGGGTACTACTCGTTCTCCTATCTGGCGTACTGGTGGCGTAACATTCGCTGCTACTCCACGTGACCACTCTCAGAAAGTTAACAAGAAGATGTACCGCGCTGCGATGCGTTCTATCTTGTCTGAGTTGGTCCGCCAAGAGCGTCTAGTTGTTGTTGAAGACTTCGCTGTCGAAGCTCCAAAAACTAAGCAGTTCTTAGCAAAAATGAAAGAGTTTGACCTAAGCAACGCTTTGGTTATCACTGAAGAGGTTGATCTAAACCTATTCCTTGCTGCTCGTAACGTGCCACACGTTGACGTACGTGATGCAGCAGGTATCGATCCAGTGAGCCTAATCGGTTTCGATAAAGTGGTTGTGACTGTCCCAGCTCTTAAGAAGATCGAGGAGGTGTTTGCATGAACCCGGAACGCATCTACAAAGTGCTACTCGGACCACACATCTCTGAGAAAGCAACGATCGTAGCGGAAGATACTCAACAAGTAGTATTCCGTGTCGCTAACGATGCAACTAAGCCTGAAATCAAGGCTGCTGTTGAACAGCTGTTCAACGTGACTGTTGCAAACGTGAACGTGCTTAATGCGAAAGGTAAAACGAAGCGTACTATGCGTGGCATGGGTAAGCGCAACGATGTTCGCAAAGCATACGTTCGTCTAGCTGACGGTTCAGAAATCGATTTTCTGGCTGCTGGCGAATAAGGAGGGGTTAAGAAATGGCAACTGTTAAAGCTAAGCCAACCTCTGCAGGACGTCGTCACGTCGTTTCTGTTAAAGGCCAAAACCTTCACAAAGGTAAGCCTTTTGCAGCGTTGGTTGAAAAGAAATCTAAGTCTGGTGGTCGTAACCACAATGGTCGCATCACTACGCGTCACATTGGTGGTGGTCACAAGCAGGCTTACCGTGTAATCGACTTCCGTCGCAACAAAGATGGCATTCCTGCTGTCGTTGAGCGTCTGGAATATGATCCAAACCGTTCTGCGAACATCGCTCTGTTGAAGTACGCAGATGGTGAGCGTCGCTACATCATCGCTCCTAAGGGCGTTGAAGCAGGTGCTGCTCTGATGTCTGGCGAACAGGCTGACTTTAAACCAGGTAACTGTATGCCTTTGCGCAACGTACCTGTAGGTTCGACTGTTCACTGTGTTGAATTGAAGCCTGGTAAGGGTGCACAGATGGCTCGCTCTGCGGGTACATCAGCTCAGCTAGTTGCTCGTGAAGGTCAGTACGCGACTCTACGTCTACGTTCTGGCGAAATGCGCAAAGTGTTGTCTGAGTGTCGTGCGACTCTTGGTGAAGTAGGTAATGGTGAACATAGCCTACGTCGCTTGGGTAAAGCTGGTGCTACGCGCTGGCGTGGTGTTCGTCCTACCGTCCGCGGTGTGGCGATGAACCCAGTCGATCACCCACACGGTGGTGGTGAAGGTCGTACATCAGGTGGTCGTCACCCAGTGACTCCATGGGGTGTTCCGACTAAGGGCCACAAGACCCGTAAGAACAAGCGTACTGATAAGCTTATCGTACGTCGTCGTCAGGCTAAGTAAGAGGAATCAGCTGTGCCACGTTCACTTAAGAAAGGTCCATTTATCGACCTTCACTTGTTGAAAAAGGTAGAAGCTGCAATCGAGAACAGCGATCGTAAGCCAATTAAAACTTGGTCTCGCCGTTCTACAATCTTTCCGAACTTTGTCGGTTTGACGATTGCGGTACATAACGGCCGTCAGCATGTCCCAGTATTCATTACTGAAGATATGGTCGGTCATAAGCTGGGTGAGTTTGCAGTGACTCGTGCCTTTAAAGGCCACGTTGCAGACAAGAAGGCTAAGAAGTAATAGGAGTTGATGATGGAAGCTATTGCAAAGCATAACGGCGCCCGCATCTCCGCTCAGAAAGCTCGTCTGGTTGCTGACCAGATCCGCGGCAAATCTGTTGGCGAAGCTCTGAATATTTTGGCGTTCAGCACCAAGAAAGGTGCACACCTGGTTAAGAAAGTGCTTGAGTCTGCTATTGCTAACGCAGAGCACAATGAAGGTGCTGACATTGACGAACTTCGCGTTGCGACTATCTTCGTTGATGAAGGCATGACCATGAAACGTATCCGTCCGCGTGCTAAGGGACGAGCTGATCGTATTTTGAAACGCTCGTGTCATATCACTGTTAAGGTCGCAGACTAAGAGCTGAGTACTAGGAGATTTAATCATGGGTCAAAAAGTTAACCCAACCGGTATTCGACTTGGTGTCGTAAAAGACCATACTTCTGTGTGGTATGCGGACAAAGCCGATTACGCGAAGAAGCTGTTGAATGACCTTGAAGTACGTAAGTACCTTGAGAAACAGCTAGAAAAAGCATCTGTAAGCCGTATCGAAATCGAGCGTCCTGCACAGAATGCGAAAATCACCATCCACACGGCGCGTCCAGGCATCGTGATTGGTAAAAAAGGTGAAGACGTAGAAGTTCTACGTTCAACTGTTTCTAAGATGATGGGTGTGCCAGTTCACATCAACATCGAAGAGATTCGCAAGCCAGATATGGATGCGAAGCTAGTTGCGCAGAACATTGCAGGTCAGCTAGAGCGTCGTGTTATGTTCCGTCGTGCTATGAAGCGCGCCGTACAGAACACCATGCGTGCTGGTGCAAAAGGTATCAAGATCTCTCTTGCAGGCCGTCTAGGTGGTGCTGAGATCGCGCGTACTGAGTGGTACCGTGAAGGTCGTGTACCTCTACACACTCTACGTGCAGATATCGACTACGCTACATACGAAGCCCACACTACTTACGGTGTGATCGGCATCAAAACTTGGATCTTCAAAGGTGAAGTTCTTGGTGGTATCGAACAGGTACGCGCTGAGAAAAATGCACCTGCGAAGAAAGCGAAGTGAGGTAGCGGAACATGTTGCAACCTAAGCGTCTAAAATTCCGTAAGGTAATGAAAGGCCGCAACCGCGGTTTGGCTCAACGCGGCAGCAGCGTTAGCTTTGGTGAATTCGCACTGAAATCGACCGAACGTGGTCGCATCACAGCGCGTCAGATCGAAGCAGCTCGTCGTACCATGACTCGTCACGTAAAACGTGGTGGTAAAATCTGGATCCGTGTCTTCCCAGACAAGCCGATCACAGGTAAGCCACTAGAAGTACGTATGGGTAAAGGTAAGGGTAACGTTGAGTACTGGGTCGCTCAGATCCAACCAGGTAAAGTGCTGTTTGAAATGGCAGGCGTACCTGAACAACTCGCGAAAGAAGCCTTTGAACTAGCGGCAGCTAAGCTTCCGCTTTCAACAACTGTAGTTAAACGGACGGTGATGTAATGAAAGCTACTGAACTACGTGATCAATCCGTAGAAGAGCTTCAGCAAACATTGCTGACTCTCCTAAAGGATCAGTTTAACTTGCGTATGCAAAAGGCTACTGGCCAGTTGGCACAGACTCACATGTTGGGTCAGGTTCGTCGCGACATCGCTCGCGTTAAGACAGTACTTAACCAAAAAGCAGGTGACTAAATGAGCGCTGAAAAACGTACTCGTACCGTTACTGGTAAAGTTATCAGTGACAAGATGGATAAGACCATCACTGTGTTGGTTGAGCGCAAGGAAAAGCACCCGATCTACGGTAAATTCATGAAGCGTTCAACTAAGTTGCACGCACACGATGAGAAGAATGAATGCCAAGCGGGTGACCTAGTGACAATCGCGGAAAGTCGCCCTCTGTCTAAGACTAAGTCTTGGTCATTGGTACGCATTGAAGAACGTGGAGCAAAGGTGTAAACTATTGCACCTTTGCTTCACTAGCCGCCTTATTCGACGGTCGATTGAGGGTCGAATGAGGCACTAGAGATTGTGGAGTAAACCATGATTCAAACTGAAACGATGCTTGATGTCGCTGATAACAGCGGCGCTAAGCGAGTGCAGTGTATTAAAGTACTAGGCGGTTCACACCGTCGTTACGCTAACGTTGGCGATGTTATCAAGGTATCGGTTAAAGAAGCGATTCCTCGTGGCAAAGTTAAAAAAGGCCAAGTACTTAAAGCTGTCGTAGTACGTACCCGTAAAGGTGTTCGTCGTCCCGATGGTTCATTGATCCGTTTTGATGTTAACTCAGCGGTTCTTTTGAACGCGAACGACGCTCCAATCGGAACTCGTATCTTCGGCCCAGTAACGCGTGAGCTTCGCTCTGAGAAGTTCATGAAGATCATTTCCCTGGCGCCTGAAGTGCTATAAAACCTCGAAAAATTCGAAGTTTTTAAGGAAAACGTCAAGCTCTAACGAGTTTGGCGTTTTTCAGCATGAGGAAGGTAGTAGGAAACGAAGGTAAATTAAAATGCGCAAGATTAAACGTGACGACGAAGTCATAGTTATCGCAGGTAAAGACAAAGGTAAGCGTGGCAAAGTTTCTCGCGTACTTGAAAACGATCGTTTGATCGTGTCTGGCATCAACATGGTGAAAAAACACCAGAAGCCAAACCCTATGCTTCAGCAACCAGGTGGCATCATTGAGAAGGAAGCGGCTATCGCGACTTCTAACGTTGCTATCTTTAACGCTGCGACTGGTAAAGGCGATCGTGTAGGCTTCAAGACTCTTGAAGACGGCACTAAAGTTCGCTTCTACAAATCAACTGGCGAAATCGTTGAGTAAGAGGAGTAGAACAGATGTCTAGATTGAAAGCGCTTTACGAGACTCAGATCAAACAGAGTCTTAAAGAAGAATTGAATTCGCCAAACGTAATGGCTGTTCCACGTGTTACTAAAATCACACTTAACATGGGTGTTGGTGAAGCACTGGCAGACAAGAAGCTTCTAGAGAATGCAGTAAATGATATGACTGCAATCGCTGGTCAGAAGCCTGTTGTTACGTTGGCTCGTAAATCTGTAGCGGGCTTTAAAGTTCGTGAAGGTTGGCCAATCGGTTGTAAGGTTACTCTACGCGGCGAGCGTATGTGGGAATTCCTAGACCGTCTAGTTGACGTTGCGGTTCCTCGTATCCGTGACTTCCGTGGTCTTAACCCTAAGTCATTTGACGGCCGTGGTAACTACAGCATGGGTGTTAAAGAGCAGATCATCTTCCCAGAGATCGACTACGACAAAGTAGACGCGATCCGTGGTCTTGATATCACTATCACGACAACTGCGAAGACAAACGACGAAGGTCGTGCTCTTTTGACTGCACTGCAGTTCCCGTTCAAGAAATAAGGAAGGGATAAGATATGGCTAAGGTATCTATGTGGGAGCGTGAAGTTAAGCGCGAAAAACTAGCGGCTAAGTTCGCTGAGAAACGCGCTTCTCTGAAAGCTATCATCGCTTCACCAGCTTCTTCTGAAGATGAAGTGTGGGAAGCACAAGTTGCGTTGCAGAAACTGCCACGTGACGCTAGCCCAGTACGTAAACAGCGTCGCTGTCAGGTAACAGGTCGTCCACATGCGGTTTACCGCAAGTTCGGTCTTTGCCGTAACCAGCTACGCGAAGCTGCAATGCGCGGCGACGTGCCAGGCCTTAAGAAAGCTAGCTGGTAATCCACCGGTTAGTTAACGGTAAGCGTAGTGGTCAGGGCCACGTCAGTGATGACGGGGCTACCGCACTACGCTGCACAAGAGAGGAAGTAAAAGCATGAGCATGCAAGACACGCTCGCGGATATGTTCACACGCATCCGCAACGGTCACATGGCTGAGAAAGTTGCTGTTGCTATGCCATCTTCAAAGCAGAAAGTTGCTATCGCAGCTGTTCTTCAAGAAGAAGGTTACATCAACGGTTACTCAGTTGAAGGTGACGTTAAGCCTGTGCTGTCTATCGAACTGAAATACTTCGAAGGCAAGCCAGTTATCGAAGAGATCAAGCGAGTATCTAAGCCATCTCTACGTATCTACAAATCTGCATCTGATCTTCCAAAAGTATCAGATGGCCTAGGTTGCGCAATCGTTTCTACTAGCAAAGGTGTAATGACCGATCGCGCTGCGCGCGCTGCTGGTATCGGCGGTGAAGTGATCTGCACAGTATTCTAAGGGGATTTACGATGTCACGTATCGCTAAAGCGCCTGTTGCTGTGCCTGCTGGTGTAGAGATCTCAATCTCTGGCCAGACGATCAGCGCTAAAGGCAAAAATGGTCAGCTATCACACGAAGTACACCCATCAGTTACTGTTGAACAGGCTGAAGGTGCATTGAACTTCGGTACTCGTGACGGTGCTAAACAATCTGTTGCACTGGCTGGCACAACTCGTTCTATCGTTAACAACATGGTTACTGGTGTTAGCGAAGGCTTCAAAAAAGAGCTAACACTGATCGGTGTTGGTTACCGTGCTGCGGTTTCTGGAAGCACTCTAAACCTGACTCTGGGTTTCTCACACCCAGTAGAGTACGCACTGCCTGAAGGTATCAAGGCAGAAGTACCTAACCAAACGACTGTTGTCATCTCTGGTGCCGACAAACAAGTTGTAGGCCAGGTTGCTGCTGAAGTTCGTGGTTTCCGCCCACCTGAGCCATACAAAGGTAAAGGTGTTCGTTACAGCGACGAATTTGTTCGCCGTAAAGAAGCTAAGAAGAAGTAAGGCAGGGTTATGAACGTTAAAAAAGAATCTCGTTTACGTCGTGCTCGTCGTTCACGCGCTAAAATGCGTGAGATCGGTACTGCACGTCTGTGTGTTAACCGCACACCGCGCCATATCTACGCGCAAATCGTAACTGCAGATGGCGCTACAGTTCTTGCTGCAGCTTCTACAGTTGAAAAAGATATGCGTGAAAGCGCAACTGGTAACATCGAAGCGGCTAAAAAGGTCGGTACTCTGATCGCTAGCCGTGCAAAAGAAGCAGGTGTTAGCCAGGTAGCGTTTGACCGCTCTGGTTTTAAATACCACGGTCGTGTAGCTGCTCTAGCAGACGCTGCACGTGAAGGCGGTTTGGAATTCTAAAGGTTTCTATTATGGCAAATCACGAACAGAAAGACGGTGAACTGCAAGAGAAGCTTGTTCAGGTAAACCGTGTAGCCAAAGTAGTTAAGGGTGGTCGTATCTTCGGCTTTACAGCTCTTACTGTAGTTGGTGACGGCAATGGCCGTGTTGGTTTTGGTCGCGGTAAAGCGCGCGAAGTACCTGTTGCAATTCAAAAGGCAATGGAACAAGCACGTCGTAACATGGTGAGCGTTTCTCTAAACGGTCACACGTTGCAGTACCCAATCAAAGCACGTCACGGTGCTTCAATGGTCTACATGCAGCCTGCATCTGAAGGTACTGGTGTTATCGCCGGTGGCGCGATGCGTGCAGTTCTTGAACTGGCTGGTGTAGAAAACGTATTGGCTAAGTGCTACGGCTCAACTAACCCAGTGAACGTTGTTCGCGCGACTGTTAAAGGTCTTGCGTCTATGGCGTCTCCTGAAGATGTTGCAGCTAAGCGCGGTAAGTCAGTCGAAGAGATCCTGGGGAACTAATCGATGGCTAATACAGTTAAAATCACTTTGGTACGCAGCCCAATCGGTATCATTCCGAAGCATAAAGCTACCCTAACAGGTCTTGGTCTACGTCGCATGAACCACACTGTTGAGTTGGAAGACACTCCTGCAGTTCGTGGCATGATTAACAAAGTCAACTACATGCTTCGTGTAGAAGACTAATAGAGGAGTCACCCAAATGCGTTTGAATACTCTTCGCCCGGGTGCCGGTTCTAAGCACGCTCCTAAGCGTGTTGGACGTGGTATCGGCTCCGGCCTAGGTAAGACTGGTGGTCGTGGTCACAAGGGTCTTAAATCTCGCTCAGGCGGTAGTGTTAAGCCAGGTTTTGAAGGCGGTCAAATGCCTTTGCAGCGTCGTCTGCCAAAATTTGGTTTCACATCTCGCCAAGCGCGTTACGTAGCTGAAATTCGTCTAAACGAATTGGCTGCTTGCGGTGTTGACGTAGTTGACCTCGCAGCGCTTAAACAGGCTGACATTATCCGTGAAGAGATCACCTCTGCACGTGTAATTCTGTCTGGTGAAATTACTAAAGCAGTTACCGTTAAAGGTCTTAAAGTGACTAAAGGCGCTCTAGCTGCAATCGAAGCTGCCGGTGGTAAGGTAGAAGCGTAATGGCAACTAAAGGACAAGTACCAGCAGGAAATACAAGCGGACTAGGTGAGCTTTGGGCTCGTCTACGTTACGTTGCGATTGCGATCATTGTGTATCGTATTGGCGCGCATATTCCGGTTCCGGGTATTAACCCAGATCGTCTTGCTGCTCTGTTTGATCAGAACCAGGGTACGATCCTAAGCCTATTCAATATGTTCTCGGGTGGTGCACTCGAGCGCATGTCGATCTTGGCTCTAGGTATCATGCCGTACATCTCTGCATCGATTATCATGCAGTTGATGACAGCGGTTAGCCCTCAGCTTGAACAGTTGAAGAAAGAGGGTGAAGCTGGTCGCCGTAAGATCAACCAATACACACGTTACGGTACGGTTGCACTAGCAACGGTTCAGGGCTTGGGTATGACCGTTGGTCTAGCTAATCAGGGTGTGGCATTCAGCACAGCGTTTAACTTCTACTTTGTAGCTGTTATTACACTGGTCGCTGGTGCAGTATTCCTAATGTGGCTTGGTGAGCAGATCACTGAACGTGGTATCGGTAACGGTATCTCGATTCTGATCTTTGCTGGTATCGTAGCGGGTCTTCCTGGTGCGATCGGTCAGTCCTTTGAATCGGCTCGTCAGGGTGATCTTAACATCCTGGCGCTGCTAGCAATTGCAGTGTTAGCGGTAGCGACGGTTGGTTTTGTCGTGTTCATGGAACGCGCACAACGTCGTATCACCATTAACTACGCAAAACGTCAGCAGGGTAACCGCGTTTATGCGGGCCAAACCAGTCACTTGCCTTTGAAGGTCAACATGGCGGGTGTTATCCCACCGATCTTCGCAAGCTCTATTCTGCTATTCCCTGCATCTCTAGGCCAATGGTTTGGTCAGAGTGAGGGTATGGATTGGCTTCAGGATGTTGCATTGGCTCTAGGCCCAGGCCAGCCGTTGTACATTCTGTTGTTCTCGGCAGCAATTATATTTTTCTGTTACTTCTACACGGCGATTATGTTCAATCCTCGTGAAGTGGCAGATAACCTGAAGAAATCGGGTGCTTTCATCCCAGGTATTCGTCCAGGTGAACAGTCTGCTCGTTACATCGACTCAGTATTGAGCCGCCTTACTCTGTTTGGTGCTCTTTACATCACTGCGGTATCTCTGATGCCACAGGCGATGGTAGTTGCATGGAACGTACCTTTCTACTTCGGTGGTACTTCGTTACTGATCGTTGTAGTGGTGGTAATGGACTTCATGGCACAAGTGCAATCGCACCTAATGTCACACCAGTATGAATCATTGATGAAGAAGTCGAATCTAAAGGGTGGCGCAGGTCTACTGCGTTAAACCATTGAGGTGAATTATGAAAGTACGCGCATCTGTTAAGAAAATTTGCCGTAACTGTAAGATCGTACGTCGTAACGGTTCCGTTCGCGTGATCTGTAAGGTTGAACCTCGTCACAAGCAGCGTCAGGGTTAATCCTAAGCTGTAAACGAGGCGGAAGGGTGCATGGGTTGATTTAATAATAATCAACCCGTATAATTGCGCGCCTTCCACGAACTGAATGTAATTTCGTACCCAGTTCTTGCTGGAAGCGAATAATTAACTAATGGAGTACATTGAATGGCCCGTATAGCTGGCGTCAATATTCCTGACAACAAGCACGCGGTAATTTCACTGACTTACATTTATGGAGTCGGCCGCACAACTGCACAGCAGATTTGTGACACAGTAGGTATCGATCCAACGACTAAAGTTGGCGATCTTTCTGAAGAGCTACTCGACAATGTTCGTGGTGAAGTTACTAAGTTGACTGTTGAAGGCGACCTTCGTCGTGAAGTCAACATGAATATTAAGCGTCTTATGGACCTTGGTTGTTTCCGTGGTATCCGTCACCGTCGTAATCTACCGGTGCGCGGACAGCGTTCTAAAACTAACGCACGTACCCGTAAGGGCCCACGTAAACCGATCCGTAAGTAAGCGATAGGAATTACTAACTATGGCTAAGCCGAGTAATCGCACACGTAAAAAAGTTAAAAAGCAAGTTGCGGATGGCCTTGCGCACATCCACGCTTCTTTTAACAACACCATTATTACTATTACCGATCGTCAAGGTAATGCTCTTTCTTGGGCAACTTCTGGAGGCTCTGGCTTCCGTGGTTCTCGTAAGAGCACGCCGTTCGCTGCACAGGTTGCTGCTGAACGTGCTGGTCAAGCTGCACTAGAGTACGGCTTGAAAAACCTAGACGTGTTTGTGAAGGGTCCTGGACCAGGTCGTGAGTCTGCAGTGCGCGCACTGAACGCTTGTGGCTACAAAATCGCAAACATCACGGATGTGACACCTATTCCACACAATGGTTGTCGCCCTCCGAAGAAACGTCGCGTTTAATCTGGAGACGGTAAGTAATTATGGCTCGTTATATTGGACCTAAGTGCAAGTTGTCTCGCCGCGAAGGCACTGATCTCTTTCTTAAGAGTGGTGTTCGCGCACTAGACAGCAAGTGCAAGGCTGAAACTGTACCTGGCGTACACGGCGCTCGTCGCGGTCGTTTGTCAGACTACGGTCTACAGCTTCGTGAAAAACAGAAAGTTCGTCGTATTTACGGCGTACTAGAAAAGCAATTCCGCGGCTACTACAAAGAAGCAGCACGTCGTAAAGGCGCAACAGGTGAAAACCTTCTGCAACTTCTTGAAAGCCGTTTGGATAACGTTGTATTCCGCATGGGTTACGGCTCTACACGTGCTGAAGCACGTCAGATCGTTTCTCACCGCTCAATCACTGTTAACGGTGAAGTAGTAAACGTTGCTTCTTACCAAGTAGCAGCGGGCGATGTGGTTGCAGTACGTGAAAAAGCTAAAAACCAACTACGTATCAAAGCGGCGTTGGAACTGGCTGCACAGCGTGCACCGGTAGAGTGGGTTGAAGTTGACTCTGCAAAAATGGAAGGCACTTTTAAAGCCATGCCAGAACGCGCAGAACTACCAGCTGAGATCAACGAACAGTTGATCGTCGAACTTTACTCTAAGTAATTTTTAATTAAACGGTGGAACTATGCAGAGTTCAGTAAATGAGTTTCTAAGCCCACGTCACATCGACGTACAGGAGATTAGCAAGACTCGCGCTAAGGTTACATTGGAACCTCTAGAGCGTGGCTTCGGTCACACCTTGGGTAATGCGCTGCGCCGTATCCTTCTATCTTCTATGCCAGGTTGTGCAATTACAGAAGTAGAAATCGACGGTGTTCTGCATGAGTACAGCAGCATCGAAGGTGTTCAGGAAGATGTCATTGAGATCCTCCTGAACCTTAAAGGTGTTGCGATCATCATGCACAACGGCGACGAAGCGGTGCTGACAATCAACAAGTCGGGTCCTGGTGCAGTTACAGCTGCAGATATCCAGCTAAACCAAGACGTTGAAATCGCTAATCCGGAACACGTGATTGCTACGCTAACTAGCGCTGGCAGTCTGAACATGCGCCTAACTGTTTCCCGCGGTCGCGGCTACGTACCTGCTGATGCTCGTACTAGCGAAGACGATGAGACACGTGCTATTGGCCGTCTGCAGCTAGACGCTAGCTACAGCCCAGTACTACGTGTTTCTTACGCAGTTGAAGCTGCGCGTGTTGAACAGCGTACAGACCTAGACAAACTGGTTATCGATATTGAGTCTAACGGCACAATCGATCCAGAAGAGTGCATCCGTCGTGCGGCAACGATTCTGCAGCAACAGCTAGCAGTATTTGTTGACCTTGAAGATGCAAGCGAACAAGCGAAGTCTGAGCCAGCAGAGCCAGAGATCGATCCAGTACTTCTTCGTCCTGTTGATGATCTTGAGCTAACTGTGCGTTCCGCGAACTGTTTGAAGGCTGAGCAGATCTACTACATCGGTGACCTAATTCAGCGTACCGAGGTTGAACTGCTAAAAACTCCGAACTTGGGTAAAAAGTCACTTACAGAGATCAAAGACGTTCTTGCGTCTAAAGGTCTGTCACTAGGTATGCGTCTTGAGAACTGGCCACCAGCTTCTCTTAAAGGCGACGACAAAGTGGCTTCTTAAGTCGACTTAGCTAAGTTTTAAAGGATAGATAAGATGCGTCATCGTAAATCTGGTCGTCATTTGAATCGTACCAGCTCACACCGCAAAGCGATGTTCAAGAACATGGCAGTTTCTTTGATCGAGCACGAATTGATCAAAACAACTCTGCCAAAAGCTAAAGAACTTCGTTCTGTTGTTGAGCCACTAATCACATTGGCGAAAAACGACTCTGTTGCTAACCGTCGTCTGGCTTTTGCCCGTACACGTAGCGATGCAGCAGTAGGTAAACTATTCAACGAACTGGGTCAGCGTTACGCTACTCGCCCAGGCGGCTATGTTCGTATCCTCAAGTGCGGTTTCCGTGCTGGTGATTCGGCTCCAATGGCTTACGTAGAACTAGTTGATCGTCCAGTTGCTGAGTCTTCTGAAGACTAAGCACTGTGTTGATCCATAAAAAACCCGGCTTGTGCCGGGTTTTTTGTTTCTAGCGCGCCGCTTCTAGTATCTCTCGGCTTGCCTCAAGGTCGATATTGCCATGCTCACCAAGAGCAGTCATTCCATGCTCTTCGAGTTTGTTGATGATCTGGTTGATGTTGGGTTCATCGATCCCATAGCCATTGAAGCTAGTGGGTGTTCCCATTCGTTCAAAGAAGTCGCGTGTCAGTAGAATAGCTCGATCTATGGATTCCTCTTCACAGGGGTCTAGAGCCCACACTCGCTCAGCATACTGTAAAAGCTTTTCTCGTTTGGCCTCTTTCTGATGGGTCATTAGATTCGGTAATACAATCGCAAGTGTCTGTGCATGGTCTAGCCCGTGTATCGCTGTGATTTCATGGCCTATCATGTGCGTTGCCCAGTCTTGTGGTACTCCGGCACCTATCAGGCCGTTTAGAGCCATAGTTGCTGACCACATAAGGTTTGCCCTTACATCGTAGTTATCTGGCTCTTGGAGTGCTTTAGGGCCCTCTTCAATCAATGTGCTTAAAATGCCTTCAGCAAAACGATCCTGTATCTTTGCGTTAACCGGGTAGGTCAGGTATTGCTCCATAGTATGTACAAAGGCATCCACGACACCGTTCGCTACCTGTCGATCATTAAGGGTATAGGTGTAGGTTGGATCGAGTATTGAAAATTGTGGATAGAAAAGGGGTGATGCTATTCCTAGCTTATCGCCGGTAGCTCTGCGGCTTATTACCGCATTGCCATTAGATTCTGATCCAGTTGCGGGTAGGGTTAAGATTGTTCCTAAAGGCAGTGCTTTTTTGGCGGCTCGTCCTCCGCTTGTGACTATTTCCCATGGCTCAATGGTTGGGTTTGCGATGCCAGCGGCAATTAATTTTGAACCATCTAATACGCTGCCACCACCCACTGCAAGAACGTAATCAACGGCTTCAGTTTTTCCCAGCTCAATGGCTCTGTTTAATGTTTCGAACTCTGGATTTGCCTCAATGCCTTCAAAAACCGTGATCTTGTAATCTTCTAGGCTATTAATAACAGCGTTTAAAATGCCGTTCTTTTTAACGCTTCCACCCCCTAGGGTTAGAAGTATCTTGGCGTTGCTTGGTATCTCTTTCGTTAGGCTTTTTACCTGCCCTTCACCAAAACGTATTCTTGTCGGTGTGCTTAGTACAAAGTTATTCATCATTAACTCCTTTGAATACCCTATTTATAATACGCCAGGCACAAAAAAGGGAAGCCTGAGCTTCCCTTTGATTAGGATGTAGATATTACTTCTGGTAGTTACGGAACGCTTCTAGAGCCGCTTTAGCATCTACGCCACGATCTGCAACCGATTCAATCCACTCTGCATCAAGACCTTTCATGGTGTTACGCATGTCAGCCGCTAGTTGTTCGTAGCTATCCACCATGTGGATGTTAGTGCCTACTTCTTTAGCGTGTGTCATGCCGATCGCATCCATATCCTGCCAAACCTTACCTTGCATGCGAGATAGGTTTTCACCCATTGCTGCGCGGATCGCTTCAGCATCTTTTGGATCTAGATCTTCCATGAACTCTGGGTTCGCAATGAAGCTGAATACAGTGGTGTATAGAGCCGTTGGGAAGATAGTAAGGTGATCAGTCACTTCAGACAGTTTGAAGAATTTGTGCTCGCCAACTGGTAGGAAAGTACCATCCACAACACCCTGCTGTAATTTCTCGTATGAACTTGGAGCTGAACCACCCACTGGTGTCACATCCAAACGAGCTGCTAGGTCGTTAACCATGCCGCCGCCAAGACGGATCTTCTTACCTTTCAGGTCATCTAGGCTGTTGATGCGGAATTTAGAGTGAATAACACCTGGTGCGTGTACCCACATACCAAGAAGCTCTAGGCCTTCATATTCGTTAGCATCTGCAAAGTACTCTTGTTGTACTTTCCATAGAGCGACAGATGCATCTTCAGCATCCGACATCTCGCCAGGAATCTCAGCAACACCGGTTAGCGAAAAACGACCAGGTGTGTATGCGTTGACACCCCATGAAGCATCAATGATGCCATCTTCTACTGAAGAGTAGATTGTCTTTGGGTGGCCTTGGAAGTTTTCGATAACCACTTTTACGCGGCCTTCAGTTGCCTCTTCAACCATCTTTTTGAACTCTGGCATAGCAACAGAGTTTTGTGGGTGAGTAGGTGGTAGCCACGTTGCAACACGCATGGTGGTTTCTGCCATTGCGTTCATTGAAATTGCAGCGCCTACAGCAAGGCCGATCGCTTTAAGTTTTAGGTTGGTCATGTTTATTGCTCTCTTTTTAAGCGGTTATTTTTATAGTAAACAAACAGTAGAAGTGATTTGGGGTGCCACTTCTACTGCACCTTAGTCGAAACTGTTAACGGTAAAGCAGCTCCGGTAAGAATAGGGTAATCGGTACAAACGCGACGATCAGCGCTAGGCGTACAATATCAGCACACCAGAATGGCGTTACGCCCTTAAAGATCGTACCGGTTTTAATATCTTTGAGTACTGCGCTGAGGACAAAGACATTCATGCCCACAGGCGGTGTAATTAAACTGATCTCTGTAACGACCACCACCACGATGCCATACCAGACCAGGTCGAACCCAAGGCTGTCGATCAGTGGGTAGAAGACCGGCACCGTCAATAGCAGCATTGATAGACTTTCAAAGACCATTCCCAAAAGAATGTAGATGCAGAGAATGACAATGATGACGGCCATGGGTGAGACATCGAGCGATTGAACAAACTCGAGTAGCCACACAGGCAGACCGGCACGGTTGATGAAGTCTGAGAAGATGAGTGCGCCGATAATCACAGCAAATAGCATGGTGGATGTACGAACGGTATCTGACAGAACCTCATAAGTTTTGACCAGATTGAGTTGTCCACGAAGTAGAGCGATTAAGAATGCGCCTGCAGCACCAATACCAGCTGCTTCGGTTGGGGTGAAGATGCCTAGGTAGATACCACCCATAACGATAGTAAACAGAACCAGTACGCCCCAGATACCTTTAAGTGCCTGCATGCGTTCTGCCCAGGTGAATTTCTCACCGGCAGGGCCAGACTTAGGGTTGCGCATAACGACCCAGCGCACTGCAAGCATATAGAGAATGACACCCAGCAGACCTGGGATGAATCCTGCAGCAAAGAGTTCACGAATACTGGTCTCTGTCAGTAGGCCGTAGATGACAAGAATAACCGACGGTGGAATCAGAATGCCCAGTGTGCCACCGGCTGCAATGGAAGCGGTGGCTAAAGAATCGGCATAACCAAACTTGCGCATCGGGGGTAGTGCGACCTTCGCCATAGTTGCAGAGGTTGCAAGGCTCGATCCACAGATTGCCGAAAAGCCACCACAAGCGACAACGGTGGACATCGCAAGGCCACCACGGCGGTGCCCTAAGAAGGTGTAAGCAGCATTGTACAGCTCTTGTGATAGGCCAGAGCGTGTCACAAAGTTACCCATTAATATGAACAGAGGAACTACGGAGAGTGAGTACTCTTGTGCGGTCTCAATGACACGGTTAGATGCTAGGGTTAGTGATGCTTTCCAACGGAAATCGAACAAGTTATCGAGAGTAAGGCCCTGTAAAATGGCAAAGCCAAAGAAGCCTACTATGGCCATCGCAAACGCAATAGGCATTCGAATAACTAGAATCAGAAATATAAGAAGCGCGAAGCCAATAATTACTGCGGTCATCGTGATAATTCCTTAATGCTTCTCTTTGTAAATACGATAGATGCCATAAGTGATCATGCCCAGCGCAGTAAACCAACTCATGATGGCGATGTACTCAATTAGATAACCGACCGGTAGTTCCAGATACTCCGTTACCTCACCGCGGCGCAGTTTACGTGCGCCCAGCTGCCAAATACGTACCCCGATCACGTAGAAAGAGGTTGAAATCGCCAGTGCTGAAAACATGGCGAGAATACGCACGATCTTATGGCCAAGTGTTGAATCAAGAAGATCCACTAAGATATGTCCCCCACGCCAAGTGACGACAGGCATTTCAGCGAAGATGATAATGGCAAGACCAAGCTGGGTGATCTCAAAGGCACCATCAACGCCGTTGTTAAAAATGTATCGGCCGCCGACGTCCGCGACGGTCAACATCATCAAGAAAAACAGCCCGCTGGCCGCAATGATCTCTAAGCCAAAGGCGATCCATCTGAATGGGCCGGGCTCAGGGTAGTGTTGATCCAGCCACTCCGCGCGGCTAAGGGTAGTCTCGTTACTCATAAAACCTCGAAAAATTCGATCTCTACACAGTCAGGTCTGCGAACGCCCGTGCCAATAAACAGACGCTCTGTAATCCACTGAAAACGTTCGGCGCTGGTCTCAAAAATAGGGGTGCACTTGAAGTAGACTTCGCTAGGATCCACTGGGATACCATCAATGATCTTTTGCGTTACCTCAGGATCGGCCGCTCGCAGTGCTCGATTCTGAACATAGATGGTCTCGCCCTCATCCGATTCCAGTACATAGCGTGCGTCAAGTTCAGCCAATCTTGGTGACACAATGCGTTGAAAGTCAGCACCACCCGGTAAAACGCGGCCACTCCAGTCGTTACCTTTAACGGTACCGCCTGTAATGGGAATCACCCGGCGCGTGCCGAATTGCGCCGCTCCAATTTCCTGAGGGGCATCAATGTCGACACGCAGCGATGCGAAGTGCTTTAGCTCTGGGGCATTCATTAATTTAGTACTCTATTTATTGTTTATTGATCTTGGGTACTACTTTTCTGGATCCTGTTTTAGGGATCTTGCTGATACTCTATATTGTTGTAGTGCACAACATATCATCTGATTGTTATAAATCTATGCACTTTTCCGCTAATGTCTCAAAAATCAATACCACTCTCTTTTTTGAATACCTCGACACCTTTTGTTGAATTAAAGGGTTCTGGACGTTGGTCTGGATGATAGGCACAAAAAAAGCGACCTCTGGGTCGCTTTCTTATTGAGCAGTGTGGCGATTAGCCGTTGTACTTCTCGAACACCAGAGTCGAGTTGGTACCGCCAAAGCCGAAGCTGTTCGACATAACGCGCTGTAGGTCGACGCCATCTTTGCGTGTAGTCACGACAGGTAGGCCTTCAGCCTCTGGGTCGATCTCTTCAATGTTCGCTGAGGCGCAGATGAAGTTGTTCTCTTGCATCAGTAGACAGTAGATCGCTTCCTGTACGCCTGTAGCGCCCAGTGAGTGTCCCGCCAGTGACTTAGTCGAGCTGACCGGTGGCATCTCTGTACCGAAGGTCTCTTTCATCGCTTTCAGCTCTTGAATATCGCCTGCTGGTGTCGAAGTGCCGTGTGAGTTGATGTAATCGATCTTGCCATCAACCGTGCTCATAGCCTGTTGCATACAACGAACAGCGCCTTCGCCGGATGGAGCAACCATGTCGTAACCATCGGAGGTTGCGCCATAACCTACGAGTTCAGCGTAGATTTTAGCGCCGCGTGCTTTAGCGTGCTCCAGCTCTTCTAGAACCAGCATGCCGCCGCCACCTGCGATCACGAAACCGTCACGGTTTGCATCGTAAGCGCGAGACGCTTTTTCTGGCGTTTCGTTGTATTTGCTTGATAGGGCGCCCATGGCATCAAACATGACACTCAAAGACCAGTGTAGTTCTTCACCGCCACCGGCAAAGACGATGTCTTGTTTGCCAAGTTGGATCTGCTCCATCGCGTTACCAATACAGTGTGCGCTGGTCGCACAAGCAGAGGTGATTGAGTAGTTCACACCTTTGATTTTGAATGGGGTAGCAAGACAGGCTGATACGGTAGAGCCCATGGTGCGAGTAACGCGGTATGGACCGACACGACGAACGCCTTTATCGCGAAGGATGTCAGCGGTTTCAACAATGTCAGCCGACGAAGCACCACCAGAGCCTGCGATCAGGCCGGTACGTACATTCGAAACCTGATCTTCTGATAGACCCGCATCTTTAATAGCTTGTTCCATTGAGATGTATGAGTAAGCTGCTGCATTACCCATGAAGCGGCGCAGTTTACGATCGATCAGTTCATCAAGATCCAGATCATCAATACTGCCTGCAACCTGGCTACGGAAGCCAAGATCGGCGTATTCTTGCTGGAATTTAATGCCTGACTTGCCCTCTTTTAGTGATTCCAGAACGCTCTCTTTGTCAGAACCTAGACAAGAAACGATACCCATTCCGGTAACAACTACTCGACGCATGTTTACTCTCTCTCTAATTGTGTTTCTAAGCGTTAACGCTCTTAGAAGTTTTCGGTGCTGGTGAATAGACCGACTTTAAGATCCGTTGCTGTGTAGATCTCGCGACCATCCACTGATACCGAACCGTCTGCAATACCCATAACCAATTTACGCTCAATCACGCGTTTCATCTGGATGTTGTAAGTGACCTTCTTAGCAGTCGGTAGTATCTGACCTGTGAATTTAACCTCACCTGAACCCAGTGCGCGACCGCGACCTGGGTTGCCTTTCCAGCCTAGGTAGAAGCCAACGATCTGCCACATTGCGTCTAGACCAAGACAGCCAGGCATAACAGGATCGCTAGGGAAGTGACAGTCGAAGAACCAAAGATCTGGACGAATATCTAGTTCAGCGATGATTTCGCCTTTACCGTGCTCGCCACCTTCAGCAGAGATCTTGGTAATACGGTCCATCATAAGCATGTTGCCAACAGGTAGGCGGGCATTGCCTTCGCCAAACATTTCGCCGTGGCCACAGCTTAGAAGTTCGTCACGGTTAAAAGATGATTGTCTAGTCATGGTGTTCTAATTCACAGTCTTAATTACAAAAATTTGCCGGATTATACCTTTTTAGGGCTCGCTAAGCACGACATCGATCAGTTAAATTACCTGAATCACCCCATTTTAAGGAAAAACCCCTATGAAACACGCCTTCTGGCATGAGCGCTGGTCTGAAAATCGCATCGGTTTTCACCAGTCAGATTTTAACCCTTGGTTGACGAAATATTGGTCCACACTTGAGCTGTCTGGAGAGGAGTCTATCTTTGTGCCGCTCTGTGGTAAAAGCCGCGACATGCTTTGGTTGCGTGAGCAGGGTCATAAGGTCATCGGTGTTGAGTTGAGTGATCTGGCGTGCCGTGACTTTTTTGCAGAGCAGGGTGTCGATATCGATGCCATTGATGAGGGTGCTTTTCACCGTCGTGAGCGTGATGGAATCTCTCTGTTGGCTGGTGATGTCTTTAAAACCACCCGCGCTGCGCTTAATCACCCACGAGCCATCTACGATCGAGCGGCACTAATAGCACTTCCGCCCGAGATGCGAATCGACTACTCCGCGCACATCGCAAGGCTCACAGTGGTAGGCGATCAGATTTTGTTGATTGCGCTCGAGTATGACAATCCTAGAAACGAACCACCTTTTTCAGTAAAAGGTGATGAAGTGCAACGTCTATTCTCTGCTGAGTTTGAGATTGAAGAGCTTGATAGCGCTGATCTAAGTGAAGGGCGTTTTGAAAATCAGCGTGAAGTGGTTTATCGGTTGGTGCGTCGGTAGGTCGAAGCCAGTGAAGGTGACAGGCTAAAAGCCAGTCACCGGCCAAGAATCGTGACTGACTTCAGTCTGTCATCGGCTATTTCAGCGTCTTCCTGATAATTTATGTTATTGGAAAGCGGATGACAGGCTGAAGGCCTGTCACCAAAGTGTTCACTGGGTTCTTGCGATAGCCAAATCAGCAATCTGATTCAGCGTCACTTTAAACGAAGTGTCTGGTAGAGAGGCGATCGCGTTTTTCGCTTTATCGATCTCTTCGGCTGCTTTTTGACGCGAGTAGTCTATCGATCCATTGCGTTGCACGATCTCGAGTACCGGTGATAAATCATCCAGTCCACCTTTGCGGATCGCTTGGCGAATCAACTCTCTATCTTCATCGCTGCCGACGCGCATTGCATGAATCAGCGGCAGTGTGGCTTTGCCTTCGGCGAGGTCGTCTCCAACGTTTTTACCCATGGTTTCGCTATCAGATAGATAGTCGAGTAGGTCATCGACGATTTGGAAGGCGATGCCAAGGTGGCGACCATAAAGTCTTAGGGCTTCACGATTCTCTGCAGAGCTGTCCGCTAGAATTGCTCCGACCTCTGTTGCTGCTTCAAACAGCATGGCCGTTTTGCCAAGAATGACCTGAAGGTAAGACTCTTCACTGGTATCTGGGTTGCGCTGGTTTAGCAGCTGCAGAACTTCGCCTTCGGCAATGATCGTAGTGGCGTGTGAAATGACCTGCATGATCTCCATGCGGCCAATCTCAACCATGATCTGGAATGAGCGAGAGTAGAGGAAGTCACCGACTAATACGCTCGGCGCATTACCCCACTGAGCGTTTGCGGTGGCGTTACCGCGACGTAGCTCAGAGTTGTCGACCACATCGTCATGCAGCAGTGTTGCCGTATGAATGAATTCGATGACCGCTGCCAGTGGAATGTGTTGTTCCCCTTTATAGCCAGCGGCATTGGCAGCCAGTAGAACCAACAACGGACGCAAGCGCTTACCGCCACCTTCAACAATGTGATGTGCAATCTTCTCTACTAGAGGGACATTGGAGCCAAGATTGTTAAGGATGTAATCCGTAACGGCATCGAATTGAGGCTCGATCAGTGGGTTGAGTTGGTGTGGTTGCATTTTGGTTACTACTTATAAATGACAGACGGATGCTAGGGGGTGAGAGCGGGGGTGTCAATATGACTCTGGTGTATAGGCCTTCCAATGCCTCAATTTAGTGTAAATAAGGGTTGAGTTTGAGTGGGGGGTTCTGTATTATTCTGCGCCCTAGCTTGTCCAAATAACGCTCCCTGTGCGAGGGTGTCGTAAGACATCAGCCCTTCAGAGCAGGTTTCGTATTAGTAGCCGGGTAAGCAAAATATTGGAGAACACAGATGTTTGCAGTAATCGTAAGCGGTGGTAAACAGTACCGCGTACAAGAGGGTCAGACCCTTAAAGTAGAAAAACTAGCTGTTGAAGCTGGTTCAAACGTTGATTTCGATCGCGTACTACTTGTTAGCAACGGCGACGACGTTAAAGTTGGCGCGCCAGTTGTTGAAGGTGCTAAAGTTTCTGCTGAAGTGGTATCACACGGTCGCGGTGACAAGGTGAAAATCATCAAGTTCCGTCGTCGTAAGCACCACATGAAGCGTCAGGGCCACCGTCAGTGGTACACTGAAGTTAAAATCACTGGCATTAACGGCTGATCAACGAATCTAGGAGATTAGAGAATGGCTCATAAGAAGGCAGCCGGCTCAACGCGTAACGGACGCGACTCGGAGTCGAAACGCTTAGGCGTTAAACGTTTTGGTGGTCAGGAAGTACTTGCGGGTAACATCCTGGTTCGTCAGCGCGGTACTAAATTCCACGCTGGTACAAACGTAGGCATCGGCAAAGACCACACTCTATTTGCGAAAGCAAACGGTGTTGTTAAGTTCGAAGTTAAAGGCCCTCACAACCGTAAATTCGTTAGCATCGAAACTGCCTAAGTTTCGTTGTTACGTAAAAAACCCGCTTAGGCGGGTTTTTTTGTTTTTTAGGCCGTGTCAGCGTGTCAGGCTGAAGCCAGACGCGGTTTCAAAAGGCATAAAGATTAAAAAAGCATGTAAGGTTGATTCTTACCAGAGTAAAATCAGCCCACTGAGGGAAAATAGGATCATGTCGTTAGTTTTGGTAGACGATCTGGCCCTATTTTTCCTCCATTTAGGAGAAAGAGATGAAGTTTGTTGATGAAGCACTGATTACCGTACAAGCCGGTAAAGGCGGAAACGGTTGTATGAGTTTCCGTCGCGAGAAGTACATTCCAAAAGGTGGCCCAGATGGTGGCGACGGTGGTGATGGTGGTTCTATTTTTGTCGAAGCCGATTCAGGTCTTAACACTCTGATTGATTACCGCTTTACGCGTCACTACAAAGCACAAAACGGTGAGGGCGGTCAGGGCCGTCAGTGTACCGGCTCCAAAGGTGAAGATCTGGTGCTTAAAGTGCCAGTCGGTACCACCATTGTGGATGTGGATACCGATGAGGTGTTGGCGGATCTGACGGCTGTCGGTCAGGTTGAAAAGATCGCTCAGGGCGGTTGGCACGGTTTGGGTAATACGCGTTTTAAAAGCAGTGTGAACCGTGCACCTCGTCAAACGACTAAAGGTTCCGAGGGTGAGTTGCGTAACGTTCGTCTGGAGTTGCGTGTCCTGGCTGATGTCGGCCTTCTTGGTCTGCCAAATGCCGGTAAATCGACGCTGATTCGTTCGATCTCAGCCGCTAAGCCTAAAGTGGCTAATTACCCATTTACTACCTTGGTACCTAACTTGGGTGTTGTTCGAACCGAAGCGCACCGCAGCTTCGTCGTTGCCGATATCCCTGGAATCATTGAGGGTGCCGCAGAGGGTGCCGGTCTTGGTATTCGCTTCCTAAAACACTTGGCGCGTAACCGTGTACTGTTGCACCTGGTTGATATGGCGCCTTGGGACGAGGTGACACCTGCTGAAGCAGCGGTCACTGCAGTTAATGAGCTGAATAAGTTCTCGCCTACCTTGGCTGATCAGCCTCGCTGGTTGTTGCTGAATAAGATCGACATGGTGCCAGAAGAGGAGCTTGAAGAGCGTTGTCAGTCAGTGATCGATGCGTTGGAATGGGATGGTCCGGTATTCCGTATCTCTGCTATCAACAAGCAAGGCACTGATCTTTTGGTCCATCAGTTGCAAGACTATCTTGATGAGAAGAAAGAGGCGCTTGCAGAGAATCCAGAATTGGTGGATGCAGAGCGTGAGCTGCGTATGCAGATTGACCGTGAAGCGCGTGAAAATCTTGAGCGTATGCGTGCCGAAATGCGTGCGCGTCGTGAAGCGGGCGAAGCTGATGATTGGGATGACTTCGATGATGACGATTACGATGTTGAAGTGGAGTACGTAAAGTAACATGTCTGCATCACGTCAACGGTTAACAGAAAAGGGTCGTTGGGTCGTCAAAATCGGCAGTGCGCTGCTGACGGATGATGGTAAAGGTCTAGATCAGCAAGCGATTGTTGGCTGGGTTGAGCAGATCGCTAAACTGGTGCAGCAGGGTGTTGAAGTGGTTCTTGTCTCTTCGGGTGCTGTAGCCGAGGGGATGAATCGTTTGGGCTGGTCAGAACGTCCAAGCGAGATGTATAAACTGCAAGCCGCCGCCGCTGTCGGTCAGATGGGTTTGGTGCAAGCGTATGAATCCAGCTTTCAGCAACACAACCTTCATACCGCTCAGGTTCTTCTGACGCATGATGACCTCTCTAACCGTAAGCGTTATCTAAACGCACGTTCGACGTTGCGCTCTCTAATCGATCTGGGCGTTGTAGCCATCGTTAATGAGAATGACACGGTTGTGACCAGTGAGATTCAGTTTGGTGATAACGATACGCTCGGTGCGT
This sequence comes from Marinobacterium sp. xm-d-564, assembly GCF_013283345.1. Classification (NCBI taxonomy): domain Bacteria; kingdom Pseudomonadati; phylum Pseudomonadota; class Gammaproteobacteria; order Oceanospirillales; family Oceanospirillaceae; genus Marinobacterium; species Marinobacterium sp. xm-d-564. The sequence goes on from NZ_WBYO01000001.1 coordinate 42,025, forward strand.
TGGTGGCTAATGCGATTGAAGCTGATGCGCTCATTCTACTGACGGATCAGAAAGGGCTGTTCACTGCGGATCCTCGCTCTAACCCTAATGCTGAATTAATCGCCGAAGGTCGTGCCGAAGATGATCACTTCCTTCAGATCGCCGGTGGCGGTGGTAAGTTGGGTCGTGGTGGTATGGCAACCAAAGTGCGTGCTGCTCGACTTGCGGCTCGTTCAGGTGCTGTAACGGTTATTGCTAGCGGTCGTGAAGAGAGTGCGTTGTTAAGAATCTTCTCGGGTGAAGAGATTGGTACGTTGTTAGTACCTGATCACGGTCGCCAAGCTGCGCGTAAGCACTGGATCGCTGGGCATCTACAGGCGCGTGGTCGTCTAGTATTGGATGCTGGCGCGGTTAAAGCGCTTAAAACGGGTGGCAAATCACTGCTGCCTGCGGGCGTTGTCAAAGTAGAGGGTGATTTCTCACGCGGTGAGATGGTCGAGCTGGTCGATACTGGCGGTGAGGTTATCGCACGCGGCTTGGTTAACTACGCCTTCGATGAGGCGGACCGTATCAAAGGTCACGCCAGCCAAGAGATCGAATCCCTTATCGGTCACATCACTGATCCAGAGCTAGTCCATCGCGATAATATGGCGTTGGCCTAAATCGTTGGAGCGGTCTTGAAAAGGCCACGATTTTTATCTTGTAGGAGCGATCTCGCAGAGGTCGCGATCATTTTAAATCTAGATCAAAAGCTTTCTACTCGCCTAAAGGCGACCAGCCTTACTTTTTGGTCAGCAAAAAGTAAGCAGCACCCAAAGTGTGCTCCTGCACTTTCGGTATTCACCACATCCTGTGGATCAAACTGACCACGCTCACTCGGCCTGCGGCACGCTCCGTTCAATGATTTTTCACTGAAGTCCAATAGGACACTGCAAACCGTTAATTGCTCCTGCATTAACGGAATACATGCCTTCCATGGCACTAAGTCGGCTCCTGCCTCCGTTGCAGACTTCGGCCATCCGGGCCTCAGCCGATTGAACTCTTAACCGTGAAAAATCATCGTACTCACGTCTCGATCGGACGTGGACGACTGGCACGAGATTAGAATCAGGCACTGTTGGAGCGGTCTTGAAAGGCCGCGATTGGTATTTATTAGAGTTTATCTAAGAGCACCAGTGACTGGCTTCAGCCTGTCATCTGCTTTATCGGTGTTTTCCAGATTGGCAGTAAGGTCTACCAGCGGATGACAGGCTAAAGCCAGTCACCGGTATGGACTCTGTCAGCATCTTCCAGGTTGCAGGCAACAAAAAACCCGCTAAGTAGCGGGTTTTTAGAAAAGCTTTTAAGTAGTCGCTTATGCAGCCATCGCTTTGATGCGTGCGTTTAGGCGGCTCTTAGTGCGTGCAACAGCGCTCTTCTTGAAGATTCCTTTGTTTACTGAGCTATCTAGGATAGGCTGAGCAACTTTGAATGCTTCGTTAGCAGCAGCTTGGTCACCACCAGCAACTTCTTTTAGTACTTTCTTGATGTAAGTACGTACCATGGAGCGCAGGCTAGCGTTATGTTGACGACGCTTTTCCGCCTGGCGAGCACGTTTACGAGATCCTGCGGAATTTGCCACAGCTGAGCTCCTTAAATTTGAGTTAAACAAACGAGACAAGTGTCTCTCAAAATTGGATGCGAAATTATTCCGATATCGTTGCCGTCTGTCAAGCATTAAACACAGAAGAAATGCACTTTTAGTTGACCTTCTTCTTGGGTAGGCGATAATCGACGGATTAATTCAGCACTTTGAGGTTAAAAGTTGAGTCAAAAAGCGACATCTGGCGGCGGTCTGCTGCGCTCAAGTGCTGTGGTTGGCATTATGACGATGATCTCGCGAGTGCTGGGATTAATTCGTGATGTGGTGGTCGCGGGTTACTTCGGTGCCAGTGGTGCATCCGACGCTTTTTTTGTCGCATTCAAAATTCCTAACTTTTTACGACGTCTTTTTGCTGAAGGGGCTTTTGCTCAGGCTTTCGTACCGGTGCTCTCTGAGTATCGATCGCAACGTGATCTAACTGCGGTTCAATTTCTCGTAAATCGCACAGCAGGCAGCTTGGGTTCTGTGTTGTTGCTGGTCACGCTGGTGGGCAGTCTGGGGTCGCCACTATTGGCGATGCTGTTTGCGCCTGGGTTCTATATGTCAGGCTCCGAGAGCTTTGGTCTTGCGGCTGACATGCTGCGCATTACCTTCCCCTATCTGATGCTGATATCCCTAACCGCATTTTGTGGTGCCATTCTGAACTCCTATGAGCGATTTGCGGTGCCCGCGTTTACCCCCGTATTGCTGAATGTCTGTCTAATCGGTTCAGCGGTCTACCTCAGCCCCCTGTTTGATCCGCCCATTATGGCGCTGGCCTGGGGTGTGTTGATGGCCGGTACCGTCCAATTGCTGTTCCAGTTGCCGTTTTTAGCGCGACTACGTCTATTGCCGGTACCGCAAGCCGGTTGGAAGGATGAAGGGGTTCGGCGCATCTTGAAGCTGATGCTGCCCGCTCTGTTTGGTGTGTCGGTTGCACAAATTAACTTGCTACTGGATACCGTGCTTGCCTCGTTCTTGCAGACGGGCAGTGTTTCTTGGCTCTACTACTCAGATCGTCTGGCAGAGCTACCGTTGGGTGTGTTTGGTATCGCGATTGCGACGGTGATTCTGCCAAGTCTCTCTCGTAAGCACGCTGAAAAGTCAGGGGAAGAGTTCGCCAAAATGTTGGATTGGGCCGTGCGCATGGTGCTTTTGATTGGCATTCCTTCGGCTGTCGCACTGATTTTGTTGGCGGAACCCCTCCTAACGACGCTGTTCCACTACGGTGAGATGACCGATCGAGATGTCAGCATGGCCGCCATGAGTCTTCGTGCTTATGGCTTAGGTCTGCTCGCATTTATGCTGATTAAGGTGCTGGCGCCGGGCTACTTCTCTCGCCAAGATACCAAAACCCCCGTCAAAATCGCTGTTAAAGCGATGGTGGCGAATATGGTGTTTAACTTGATTCTTATCTTCCCTCTGGCGCATGCAGGGCTTGCTTTAGCAACCGCGCTGTCGGCCTTCATGAATGCTGGCTGGCTGTTGCATGGCTTAATTAAACAGGGTGTCTTTAAGTGGCAAGCTGGCTGGTTAAGATGGTCGATGCAGTTGTTGTTTGCTAATGCATTGATGGCGGCGGTTATTCTGCTGTTTGCACCGGCTGCTGCCGACTGGTTATCGGCTAGTCTATGGCAGAGAGTCGAGTGGATGTTCCTACTCGTGGCCGGTGCTGTTCTGGTTTATTGCATCGCTTTGATCCTTTCCGGTGTCAGAATTCGTCATTTGCGTGGCTAAAGCCAACAAATTCCTTCAAACATAGCGCTTTAGGTCTTAATTAGAGGGGCCTGCATGCGCTATAATCGCGCGTTTATTATTTGTCTGATGCTTGGGTGAAACTGATAACGCAATGGAACTGATTCGAGGGCTTCACAATTTACGCGATCATCATCGCGGCTGCGTTGCGACGATCGGTAACTTTGACGGCGTTCACCTAGGCCATCAGATGATACTGTCAGGTGTGCGAGAAAAAGCGCAACAACTGGGGTTGCCCTCTGTTGTGATTGTGTTTGAACCGCAACCACGTGAGTTTTTTTCGCCAGAGTCTGCGCCACCTCGCCTAACGCGTTTCGGCGAGAAGCTTCGCCTGTTAGAAGCTGAAGGGGTTGATCGCGTGCTTTGTCTTAGTTTCAACGAGCGTTTACGTTCACTGTCAGCTGAGGCGTTTATTGATGAGCTGCTGCTGAAGGGCTTGGATGTAAAGCACTTTGTGGTGGGTGACGATTTTCGTTTTGGTTGTGATCGCTGTGGCGATTACGCACTGCTTAAGGCTGCAGGTGAATCACATGGATTTACCGTCGCTGACACACCGACACTGATTTTAGAGGATGAGCGAGTCAGCAGTTCACGTGTTCGTGAAACGCTTACCGCTAACAACTTATCCTTAGCTGCTCGTTTGTTAGGGCGTCGCTATCGCGTCACCGGCCGTGTGCAACATGGGCAAAAAGTGGGTCGTGAGCTCGGCTTTCCGACAGCCAATGTGCGCATGCATAAATACGCCTGCCCTATGCGGGGTGTCTACACGGTAAGGGCGCACTTGGCGGGTAAGGCCTATAACGCGATTTGCAATGTTGGCAGTCGGCCGACACTTAATGGTGTGCGTCCTGTGTTGGAAGTGCACCTGCTAGATTTTTCGGGGCAGCTCTATGGTGAGCTGCTCAGTGTTGAATTTTTACATCCAATGCGTTCAGAGCAACGCTTTGATGGATTGGATGCTTTGCGAGAACAGATCGCAAAAGATATCGCTGCAGCGCGCGCTTGGTTCGCTGCCGCAAATACCTAAACTGGGACTGGATTGATGACCGATTACAAACCGACTCTAAACCTGCCGGAAACTGCGTTCCCAATGCGCGGTAACCTGCCATCTGCTGAACCTAAGCGTCTTGCTAAATGGAAAGAGATGGATCTTTACGCACGAATTCGTGAAGTGAGCGCAGGTCGACCAAAATTTATTCTGCACGATGGCCCTCCTTACGCTAACGGCAGCATTCACATTGGTCACGCGGTGAATAAGATCATCAAAGATATGATCATCAAATCCAAAACTCTCAGTGGTTTTGACTCGCCTTACACGCCAGGTTGGGACTGTCACGGTCTACCGATCGAGCACAAGGTTGAGACACTGATCGGTAAAGCGGGCGAGAAGGTCTCTTACGCGGATTTCCGTGCTAAGTGTCGCTCCTATGCGACTGAGCAGATCGCCGGTCAGAAAGAGGACTTTATTCGTTTAGGTATTCAGGGTGATTGGGATGACCCTTACCTAACGATGAATTTCAAAACCGAAGCGAATACCGTTCGTGCACTGGGCAAAATTGCAGAACGTGGCCATCTAGTGAAAGGTTACAAACCGGTCTACTGGAGTGTGGTCGGTAAATCAGCTTTGGCTGAGACTGAGGTTGAGTACCAAGACAAAACCTCTACCGCAATCGATGTGCGCTTCACCTTTGTCGATCAAGCCAAAGTGAATGCACTGTTCGGTACCGACAAACAGAAGGTTTCGCTGGTCATCTGGACAACCACACCTTGGACAATTCCTGCTAACCAAGCGGTATCGGTTAACGGTGAGTTGGAGTATGCCCTGGTTGAAGTTCACCTTGAGAGCGGTGTTGATTACCAGGTTCTAGCTGAGTCGATGGTTGAGTCAATCATGGAGCGCTGGGGTGTTGATAAGTATGAAGTGTTGGGTCGCGTGAATGGTGCGGCGCTGGAGCTACTTAAACTTGAACACCCTGTGTTTGATCGTGAAGTGCCCGTCATCTTGGGTGATCACGTTACAACCGATGCAGGTACCGGTGCGGTTCACACGGCGCCTGATCATGGTATGGACGATTTCATTGTTGGTAATCGCTACGACCTTAAAACTCTCAACCTTGTTCAAGCCGATGGTGTTTACACTGACGCGGCAGGTGAGTTTGCTGGCATCCATGTCTACAAAGCGGATGCACCAGTGACAGAAGCCCTAGAGCGTGAAGGTAAGTTGGTGCACCTAAAACGTTTCCAACACAGTTACCCACACTGCTGGCGTACCAAAACGCCACTGATCTACCGTGCAACGCCGCAGTGGTTCATCTCTATGGAGAAAGAGAACCTGAAAGCGGACGCGATGGATGCGATCAAAGGGGTGCAGTGGTTCCCAGATTGGGGGCAGACGCGTATCGAAGCGATGGTTGGCCAGAGCCCAGATTGGTGTGTATCACGTCAACGTACCTGGGGTACGCCGATTACGCTATTCACTCACAAGCAGACAGGTGAACTTCACCCACGCACGACTGAGTTGATCGAGCAGGTTGCGCAGCGTATCGAAGAGACCGGTATCGATGCATGGTTTGATCTAGATCCAGCAGAGCTGTTGGGTGAAGAAGCAGCAGATTACGATAAAGTGACCGACACCATGGATGTTTGGTTCGACTCGGGTGTTACGCACCACTCAGTTCTGCGTACCAAAGAGAGCCTGCACTTCCCGGCTGACATGTACCTAGAAGGGTCGGATCAGCACCGTGGTTGGTTCCAGTCGTCACTGAAAACATCGATCGCGATTAACGGTTGTGCACCGTACAAGCAGGTTCTGACTCACGGCTTTACCGTTGATGAGAAGGGCTACAAGATGTCTAAGTCACTGGGTAACGTCATTGCACCACAGCAGGTGAATGACAAGCTAGGTGCGGATATTCTTCGCCTGTGGGTTGCCTCTACAGACTACTCGGGTGATATGGCTGTTTCGGATCAGATTCTTCAGCGTACGGCAGACAGCTACCGTCGTATCCGAAATACATCGCGCTTCCTACTGGCGAACCTAAACGGCTTTGATCCAGAAGCGCACAGCGTAAAACCAGAAGAGATGCTGGCGCTGGATCGTTGGGCAGTCGATTCTGCTTACCGTCTGCAACAGCGTGTGATCGATGCTTACAACAGCTACCGTTTCTTGGATGTCTACCAGCAAGTTCACAACTTCTGTGCACAAGAGCTGGGTGGCTTCTACCTAGACATCATTAAAGATCGTCAGTACACGACTAAGCCAGATAGCTTGGCGCGTCGTTCATGTCAGACGGCTCTGTACCACATTGCGCAGGCGCTGGTTCGCTGGATTGCACCGATCTTGAGCTTCACCGCTGATGAGATCATCGAAGTACTACCAGGTAACAACCCTGAAAGTGCCATGCTAACGACCTGGTACGAGGGCTTGTTTGAGATGACTGCAGACGATGCCTTTGGTCGTGAGTACTGGGAGCGTGTGCTGCAGGTTAAACAGGCGGTTAACAAGTGTTTGGAAGAGGCGCGTAACGAGAAGCTAGTTAAAGCTTCGTTAGCCGCTGAAGTGACACTCTATGCTGATGAGCAGATCACAGCCGATTTGAATCGCCTAGGTGATGAGCTTCGCTTCGTTTTGATCACATCGACTGCCAGCATTGAGCCGCTAGCGAATGGAGCAGACGCTCGTGAAACAGCGGTTGACGGCCTGAAAGTTGCGGTTAAGGCTTCGGAAGAGGCGAAGTGTGCTCGTTGTTGGCACCACCGTGAAGATGTCGGTCAAAACGCCGATCACCCAGAGTTGTGTACACGTTGTGTCGATAACGTAGAGGGCGAAGGTGAGCAGCGTCACTACGCGTAACCCTTCGGCAATGCAGTGGCTATGGCTCAGCCTAGCCATTGTGGTGCTTGATCTTGGCAGTAAAGCGTTGGCATCCAGTATGCTGAGCTACAACCTGCCGATCTCTATTCTTCCCATCTTCGATCTAAGGTTACTGCATAATACTGGCGCAGCCTTTAGCTTTTTAGCCAGTGAAGCAGGGTGGCAGCGCTGGCTATTTGTGGCCATTGCGGTTGTCGTGAGTGGGTTGATTGTTCACTGGCTACGCCAAACGGAGCCACAGCAAAAGATACAGGCCTTTGGTTATGCCGCTATTTTAGGCGGTGCTCTGGGCAATCTTTTTGACCGTATTGTTCACGGTTATGTGGTGGATTTTCTATCCTTTCACTATGCAGGTTGGTACTTCCCAGCCTTTAATATCGCCGATGTGGGTATCACTCTCGGCGCCATCGCATTGATTGTTGATGCACTATTTTTATCAAAAGACCGGAGTAAATAGATGAGCGAATTCACCATTGAACAGGGCCGTAAAGTGACCATGCACTTCGCGATCAAACTCACCGATGGACAGATCGTAGACTCTAACTTCGAAGGCGCTCCGGTCGAATTTGAAGTGGGTGATGGTAATATCCCAGAAGGCTTTGAAGCCGCTTTGACGGGGCTTAAAGTAGGCGATCATCTCGATCTAACCATCGATCCAGAACGCGGCTTTGGTCAGCACAACCCAAGCAACATCCAAACCATGAAACGCTCAGACTTCAAAGATATGGAGCTAGAGCCAGGCTTAGTCATCTCATTCCAAGAGCCCGGTGGTGAACTGCCCGGTGTCATCGTTGAGTTTGATGACGAGCGCGTGGAAGTTGACTTCAATCACCCTCTTGCAGGAAAAACGATTCTTTTCGAAGTTCAGGTTCTGAATATTCAGTAAAACCCCCTCCATTTTCTGTTCCTCTGCTATATTTAATGAATGTAACGGAGGGATTCAATGCGTCACCAAAAAGGCTTTACTCTGATTGAATTGATGATCGTAGTGACGATTATCGGAATTCTTGCGGCTATCGCTTATCCGGCTTATCAGGATTATGTACTGCAGGCGAAAAGGTCTGATGCTATGAATTCCCTTGCTCAAGCAAGAATTGATCAAGAAAAGTATCGTGCAAACAACACGGAGTTCGCTACTTCGACTGAATTATGGGGAAGCGCAATCTTAGATTCAAATGATCATTACTATACGTTATCTGTTGTTAGTAATTCGTCCGATTCATTTGTAGTTAAAGCTGAGCCCGTTTTTTCAGATCTATCTTGCGGAACCTTTGCTGTGGATAGAGATGGTTCCATTGATACATTTGATGGCGTTAATTATGCAGATTCAGAGTGCTGGGGTAGATGATGAATCGCTATTTTCTGCAGAGGGGCGTCACTATGGTAGAGATGATGGTGACGGTGGCAATTATAGGAATCATTGCTGCTATTGCTATACCTTCTTACCAGGACCATGTAGATAAAGCTCGTCTAAATAGTGCCGTTGAAGCCGTATACAGTCAGATCGTATTAGCTAAGCGCGAAGCTGTTTCAAATAACGCTGATCGTTATGCCAATCTAGTAACCGATGCGGGCAACTGGTGTGTCTATATAAGTTCTCAAGCCGCTAGTTCAAATGCCTGTGATAAATCTAGTTTATACGTGGATCAATCCAAGTATGAAGGGGTAGAGGTAGACGTTGCCTCAGCTGCAATTGGTTTTTTCATGCCGGACATCAGATCGGTAAGTAGCGCGATAGAATTCACTAGTCCAAGTGGTGATTTTAAAAAAAACATTTACGTTTCGGAACATCATATGATCACGGTGGGTTCATATGAATAAAAACTTGGTTAACCAAAAGGGCTACACACTCATAGAGCTAATGATCGGTATGGTTGTTGGTTTGATAGTGTTGTCCGGTGCTCTGTTTCTATACCTACAAGTTGTCACTGTAGCTGAGACGACTCTTGCAGCAACAAGATTGAATCGAGAATTAGGAATATTGGTAGATTCTATAAGCGGAGAAATTAGAAGGCACGGTTACTCATCGGCTGGAAGTGCAAGCTTTTATCAAACGTCTAGTACTGCAGGGCTTTCTGTTTCTGGAGATAAGCAATGCATTCTCTACGCATATGATGGAGGGGATGATGACTCGGGTAGTGATGAAGTAGAAGGTGATCGGAAAGGCTTTAGAAAAGTAGACAATGCTATCTACGTTAAAACCAATTCTGTGGGTGATTGTAACGATCCACCGGACTCCGTGAATTGGGAGTCATTCAGTAACCCCGACGCAGTATCTATAGCAGGTATGAGAGTTAACTTATCTGTCTCTTCTGCAACAGATGGTGTCACTATTTATACACGTACGGTTGAACTAACTGTTTCAGCTGCGGATCCTTCGGGGCAGGTTAGCTCCTCCAAAACTGTTTCAATTCTTATTCCCAACAATGTATTAGAGGAATAGAGATGATTTCTAGCGGCTTAGGAAATTATAAGAGAGAGCAGGGCATAGCCACACTTGTTGCGGTTGTTGTGCTGCTGATAATTACAACGCTTGCGGTCTTTACGGTCTCTTCATCCGTGGTTAGTGAGAAGCAGGTTGTTGCTAGTGAGCAGCGTGCAATTGCTGCGTTTGAGGCAGCGCAGTCTGGTTTTTCAGAGGGTGTTATAGCTTATAGAACTTTGAACTCTTTACCTCTTGTTACAGCTAAAGTATCTGGTGCTGTCAGTTCTTTAGGGGCTACTTGGGAATATTGGGGGCAGCGAGATGGGGAAAATCTAATTCTTATTGCTACAGGTTTTAGTGATGATATGACAGTTGAAAGGACTGTTCGTTCAATTATTACGTTTCAAAAGCTTGATCCTCCTAAAGTACCAATTGTCGCTGCTGGGGGGACAACTATGTCGGGTAATTTCACAGTTAAAAACAATAGAGGTAATTTTACAGTTTGGACTGGAGGTAGTGTTGATATTGATACCTCAGGAGGTGGCAGTTGGAGTTCTTATGTACCCCATCCAACTGTTGCTGATACATTTATTGAGTCATCTAATAAGAATGTTAGAGGAAGTGATTTAATAGAAAACGACCCAGCATTGAGCACTCTCAGCAAAGAAGGTTTTCAAGATGCGTTTCTTGGGCAGGATGCGGTGAGTTTCTGTGGAGGCGAAGACAATTTTATAGATCAGAATGATTCCAGTACCTTTAATGGGTATTCCGACTTTCAAGAAGCGATTGAAAAAGCAGGTAGTGTTGTTTGTTTGCGCAATACAAGTGGAGTCGGTACCACAGGTGTGAGCATACCAAGTAGTACAGTTCTTGGTGGACAGAGAATAATAATTATTGATGATGATTGGTCGGCTGGTAACCCGCCAGACATAACCGGTTTAGTTTTTGTTACTGGTAATGTTGATAAATTCAATGGTAATGGCGGCTCGTTTGAGGAGCCAAAATTTAAAGGTTCGCTCATAGTGTATGGCAAAGTAGATATGGGTAACGGAGGCATTAATATTGAATTTGATTCCAGCTACACCGGTAACCTAGGGGATAGTGAAACGGCTGCTGTTTTATCGGGAAGTTGGAGAGATTGGTAATGTCGCAATTTAACATGTCGGTCAAAGGCTTCATTTTAATTGAAGCGATAATAGCGCTTGTTGTTTCAACTGTAGGCCTGCTTGGGATAGCACTTTTTTCATCATCTCTTCTTTCAGAATCGACAGACACTAAGTCTAAGTCTGAAGCGATTCGTATAGCTCAATCTAGATTAGATAAATTAAGGCAGTTTGCTGGTCAGGTTGAACTGGCATCAATTGGATCTTCGTCTTGGGCATGGCCGTCGTCCGAAGGCTGTGAAATTTACCATAGCGATACTGATACTTTCTATATTGATGGAGAGTTGGTTAGTAATGCTACTGGCTCTTTACAAGGCACTGTGAATGTTTCATGGGGACAGCCTGATTGCGAATCGGAAAACAAGGTTAGTCTGGCAACGATTGTGGCTTCTGATGTGTTCGATTCAACTGTAATAAACGGTTCTATATCTGATGTTGATTTGAGTGGTATAGGATCGAATATTAGACCTCCCACTGGTAATGCTGAATATGGTGACGATGCTCCTGGGGGTGTTTTGCCAGCGGGATTATCTCTACAAGATGTGATTGTGTCCCAAGCCGCGGGTTCTAACGAAATTCGCTTATTAGGTTCAGTGCTCAATGATGATGGCACGACATCTTATAAAGAGCTGCTAGTAACTACTGACTCAGCAGGTTTTGCCGAAGTTCGCGGCGTAGTTTATGCCCTAAACTCATCGGGTGTGCTGCCTAGCGACATGAGCCTGGTCATTAAACCGTCAGATACGGGCGTTTGTCCGAAAGGTCCGCTGGTGTCATCAGTAAATGGATCTTTTGTTGAATATACATGTTTCTTTGGCGGTGGGTGGTATGGAAATATTCCGGTTTTTATAGGTGAAAGTACGTCACCTGTTGTTGTCGGTGACCCTAATTGTGATGACGGAAGTGCGGGTTATAGTGCTTCTGAATGCGATGCATCAACCATATATGATAGAGAACCTATTTGGGCTCTTAATAATCAAAGACTTTATCGTGGATATGCTATTGCTTTTGGTGACGGTGGTGCGTTATTAGATGCTGATGGTAATTTAGTTTTAGTATCAAGAGGTCTTGAGGCTGGCGATATTTATGGGTACGGATCAACTATTCCTTATAGGGTTGGAGGGCATGATTTTGTTATTGCAGAAAGCACTGAAAGTGCATCTACTGCATCGTCTTTAGCTGTCAGTACTACAGACTATAATAGTCTTTTTGCAAATGTAAGCGGAGCGGCTTTTAGTAACTTGATTGGAAACAAGGGAGATTTTGTTTGTTTGGATATAGACGGCTCAACTAATTGCCCTGATCAAATGATATCTATCGGTGAGTCTTCCGTATCGGCTTCCAGGATAAGTATCTCTGGATCTGTAATCGGTGGGGCTTCAGCTGCTCTAGCCTCTGGGTTGTCAGATTTTGAAGCCATTAATTCAGTTACTAGCCAATTTCCTAGTGGCTTAATTACTTCATGTTATGTTTTGGCTGATGGAAGTTGTGATGAATTGCAATCGGGTACAACACCAATATGTATCAATACAAGCGATCAATACCAGTGTGATGTTTATACTTCTGGTGCGTGGACGGGTGAGATTCGTCACGAGCTAAATGAGCTCTTAACCTCTACTAACCCTGCCTATGAGATATGCTCTCCATCGGGTGGTGTTGAAAGGTTTAGTAATGTGAGTGGTAGTCAATCAGGCTCATCAATTTACATTTCGAACAATTGTGCGTCAGAAGGTAATTTTTGTACGGTTGATATAACTAGCCCTACTTCGACAGTCACGAAAAATAAAACTTTTGATATCCAATATACAATAACAAATGCAGCAGTTGGGGCTACTTCGATAGCATACACGGGGCTTGTTCAAGGGGTTTCTTCCGTTACGGAGACGCAGGCGACTGTTCTGGCTCCAAAAGATGCAGAAAAGTCATTTACATTGACTGTTACAAATTCTAGTAATGGCATCAGTTGTAGTGACTCAATAACCCTATCGACTACAAATAATTAGATTTAATATAAAACAAGGATGTTTATGAAAACGAAGCCTAACCCAAGGATGGGTGGCTACACCCTTATCGAATTGATGATTACGGTCGTGATCATCGCTATTCTCTCTTCAATTGCACTGCCTGCTTATACCCAATTCACGGTGCGTGCCAAGTTGATGGATGCTCTGGCAGCGACTGAGCCCATCAAGTTGGCGCTAGTTAATTATGCGATTGCTAATGGAGGTACTTCTGGTCTCTCTGAATTTCATTGGACTGAGGTATTTGATGAATTAGGAGTCAGTAATGATCATTTCGGAGATAACTCTGCTTATGTGAAAAATGCCTGGTGGAGTCATTCCACCGGCGAAATTCGGGTATCAATTGCCAATATCGAAGAGCTGGAAGGGCGGCGGTTTGTGCTGCGAGCGGAGAATCCAGATTTTCCAACGACTTGGCGCTGTATTAGCGATGATTCGGATGAGTCGTTGATTCCGAGTGAGTATTTGCCAAGTTTCTGCCAAACATCTGCGGATGATTAAAAGCGGTCGGCGTCCCTTTGGGTGGCCTCCTACAGGGTGTGTTTTTCCATGGTGCGGATGACAGGTTAAAACCAGTCACCTGATCGCTTCCTCTTTGAGAAAGCTCCAACAGGGTGCTTTTTATTGGGGTGGTGATAGGCTGAAGCCAGTCGCCATGAATGAATTTTCGGGCTTTTTCGCTTTGCTCAAATTCCCTCCTACGGGGGATGTGCGTATACTTTGTCAATCTATTTAATTTGAAGATTTCAGATCGCTTTATGTCTCAACAACTTGTCGTCGCGCTCGCTCAAATCAATTTTCTTGTCGGTGATATTCCGGGTAATACACAAAAGATGATCGATGCTGCCATGGATGCAGCGTCTCAAGGTGATACGGATATTATCGTCTTTTCTGAGCTGTCGATTACCGGTTATCCGCCAGAGGATCTGCTGCTGCGTCCAAGTCTTAAGCGTCGGGTTGATGAGGCCCTTGAACGCCTGAAAGCTGAGGTCCGGGGCATTGCTTTGTTGGTGGGCTATCCAGCTGAGAAAGAGGGCGAGTTACGCAACATGGCGGCTATCATTGAGGATGGTGAGGTGTTGATCGAGTATGCCAAGCAGCATCTGCCTAACTACCGTGTTTTTGATGAAGATCGCTACTTTGAACCGCATACCAATGACGGTGTCTTTGAGTACAAGGGTCACACCTTAGGGTTGCAAATCTGTGCTGATATTTGGGAGAAAGAGCCGACTCAACGCCAGGCCGAGGCCGGTGTTAAAGCGATTCTTGTGCCTAATGCATCGCCCTATCACATGGGTAAAACCAATGAGCGTACCGAGGCGTTACAAGATCGTGCAACCACTGCAAATGCCCCGATTGTCTATGTAAACCAAGTGGGTGCGCAGGATGAGTTGGTCTTTGATGGTGGTTCGCAGGTCGTGGATGCCAAGGGGCAGCTAGCCTACATGGCGCCTCATCATGAAGAGGGTATCTACAAGGTATCTATCGATCTTGAATCGGGTGCTGTTGAGCCGCTACAGCCTTCAACGCCCGAAGCTGATCACTATAGTATGGTCTACCAAACGCTTGTAATGGGTGTGCGTGATTACGTTAACAAGAACGGCTTTAAGGGGGTAGTGTTTGGCCTATCTGGCGGTATCGATTCGGCATTAACGGCTGCAGTTGCTGTGGATGCCTTGGGTCCGGATCGCGTTGAGTGTGTCATGATGCCGTTTAAGTACACCTCCTCTATCAGTGTCGAAGATGCTGCACTGGAAGCAGAGGCTCTAGGCATTCGCCACTCAGTGATCTCGATTGAACCGATGTATGAAGCATTCATGCAGGAGTTGGCGGGCGAATTTGCTGGCACAGAGGTCGATGCAACGGAAGAGAACCTGCAAGCACGCTGTCGGGGTGTCTTGTTAATGGCGATTTCCAACAAGAAAGGCTACCTCGTTCTGACGACCAGCAATAAATCGGAAACGGCCGTTGGTTATTCGACCTTGTACGGTGATATGGCGGGTGGTTTCTGTGTCCTTAAAGATATTCCGAAAACTCTGGTCTATGAGCTATCGCGTTACCGCAATACGATCAGCCCGGTCATCCCAGAGCGTGTCATCACTCGTCCACCCTCGGCTGAACTTCGTCCAGATCAAACAGACCAAGACAGCTTGCCAGATTACGATCAGTTGGATGCGATCATCGAGATGTACGTCGAGCATGATTACAGCGCAGAGATGATTATTGCTGAGGGGTACAACGAAGCCGATGTACTGCGTGTGATTCGTCTGATCGATATTAACGAGTACAAACGTCGCCAAGCACCGATCGGTACGCGTATTACACAGCGTGGTTTCGGGCGTGATCGACGTTATCCGATAACGTCTGGGTGGAAGGCTGGGGTTTAAAAGAAAGTGGTGTCAGTCTGAAGGCCAGACACAGCCGTCAAAAAATCGCGGCCTTTTTAAGACCGCTCCAACAACAAGTTTAAGACCGCTCCAACAGCTACTTCGCGACGTTCTTACTGATCAGCTGGCGAAGGGCGGCGGGTTTGACAGGTTTGTTCAGCAGTATTGCGCCATGCTCGGTTATTTCAGCTTTAACCTCGTCGGTTCGGTCGGCGGTGATGATGATGGCCGGCACGTCGCCGAGTCCCAGTTCAGCTAGCTCTTTCAATGCCATGATGCCGGTATCGGTCTCGCCAAGGTGGTAATCGACCAGCATGATGTCCGGTCTGAATGAACCATCGCTACAGGTTTCAACAGCCGCTTGAATGGAGAGGGCGGTTCGTACTTCACAGCTCCATCCTGTAAGTAGCGCGGTCATCCCCTCTAGGATCTTCGGTTCGTTATCGATCACCAATATGTTGACGCCGTTTAGGCCTTTCGAGCGGATCCAGCCACGCTGTTGTGGTTTCTGCTTCACAGCAAGTGCAGGGTCGCCCAGCGGAACATCAACACTGAAGACCGTGCCTTTGGTCGGCCAGGATCGAACATTCAGCTTATGCTTCAGCATCTTGGCGATACGTTCTGTAATCGCCAAGCCTAATCCGAGACCCTGTACCTCTGAGTGGCGTGGGTTGTCGATGCGACGAAACTCTTCAAAGACTTCAGAGATCTTATCCTCTGCAATGCCGACACCGGTATCCCATACTTCAATGCGGATAAACTTGCTGTGGTGGCGAACACCCAGCAGTACTCGGCCCGAGTTGGTGTAGCGGATCGCATTTGAGATGAAGTTCTGCAGAATACGACGCAGTAGTGTTTGATCTGAATGCACCACCGCTTTGCAGTCGATACTCTTGAATTTCAGCCCTTTCTTCTCCGCCATCGCGGTGAATTCAGTATCCAGGTTCGAGAAGACGTTTTGGACAGAGAAGTGAGTCATGTTGGGCTCTAGCGCACCGGCATCCAGCTTGGAGATGTCCAGTATGGCAGTAATGAGCTCTTCCGCTGATCGCAGAGCACCATCCAAGTTATCAACCAACTGTGCGGTCTCGTTCTGGTGACTCTGTTGAGCCAGCGCCGATGTGAAGAGACGAGCCGCATTCAGTGGTTGCAGCAGGTCGTGGCTGGCCGCAGCCAAGAATCGTGTTTTACCTAAGTTGGCCGCTTCAGCATCCGATTTGGCCTGGCGTAGTTCATCTTCCATTAGCGCACGGACGGTGTTCTCTTTGCGCAGCTCTTTGTTAATTAGGGATACCGCTTGGGTGCGCTCTTCAACACGTTTCTCAAGGTTTTCATTAGTCTCTTGCAGAGCGATCTCGGCATTACGGCGCTCTGTGATATCTTGGTAAAGTGTGAAGTAACCCAAGATGTCCCCGTACTCGCCAATGTGCGGAATCATCGTTAACTCAGCAAAGCGCAGTGAATCGTCTTGGGTCGGTAAGCGAGCTTCAAATTTGACACGTTCACCCTGCAATACACGTCTCACGAACGGCTGGCGCAACTCATACTGATCTTTAGGCATGATGGTATGACTAGGTGTGCCGGCAATGGTATGTCGGTTAATGCCAACGCCATCAGCAAACGCTTTGTTGACGAATAGGTAGTTCTGCTCCGGATCGAGATAGCTGATCATGACCGGCACGTTGTCGGTATAGACGCGGATGTTCTGCTCACTCTCACGCAGTGCGTCTTCGACACGCTTGTGCTCGGTAATATCCATGTAGGTGTTGACGTAACCGCCATCGGGCATCGGGTTACCGCGTACCTCTAACACTTGGCCGTTCGGGCGATAACGTTCAAACCCGTGCGGTTTGCCAGAACGCAGCAGCTGCATGCGCTGTTCAACCTGTTCATCGATGGAGTTTCCAGAGAATCCATACTCACCATGAACCGCGTTGAAACGGATAATCTCCTCGATGGGGCGGCCGACGCTAATTAGCTCTTCTGGGTAGTCGAACATGTCGATGAACTTTTGGTTCCATGCAACCAGACGATACTTCTGATCGACTACGCTGATGCCCAGAGAGACGTTCTCAATGGTCGACTGTAGCAGCGATTTGTTGAAACGCAGTGCCTGTGATGCCTCATCAACAATCGCAACGACATCGCCAATCTGCATATCTTTACCGCGCAGTGTCGAGTCCATGACGATTCGAGCTGAAGACACACCGATCACACCGGCCAGTAAGCGTTCGATGTATTGAATCAGTTCGTTATCCGCTTTGACACCCGCTGGCAATGGCTCTTCATCGCGACTGCTCCAATACTCGTTCATCGCCTCTTGTGTGCGGCGAATGCCCAAGAAACGCTCGGCAAGCATCTGCAGGTCGCTGATGGTGACGGGTGTCGTCTGACGGCCTGGCTCTGTTGTTTCATCGCGTCGGCTATCGACATATGCACTGGCCTGAATACGATCCACCAAGCGGGCGCGCGTTAGGTTGGATACTAGGTAGTAGGCCAGAATGTTAATGCCCAGAGACCAGATGACACCATGAGTCAGTGGGTTAATTCCTTGAATTCCAAATAGGGAGGTTGGTTGTAACCAAGTTGGAATGACACCGTCACGTATCAGTGTATCAGGAACTAAATTGGCGACTTCGAATACAGGGTAGACTAGCGTATAGCACCAGAGTGCAAAGCCGCTTACTAAGCCAGCAATGGCACCGCTTCGGTTGCCCTCTTTCCAGTACAACGCACCGATGATACTGGGTAAGAATTGAATCGCTGCGACAAAGGCGAGTAGACCAAAGGAGGCGAGGGAACCCTGGTCCCCCAAAATTCGGTAGTAGAAGTAGCCCATCAACAGAAGCATGAAGATGGTGATACGGCGCACACTTAACAGTAGTCGGCCAAGATCTTTGCTCTCTGCAATGCGAAGACTCGGAATGCGCAGCAGAATAGGAATGACTATGTCGTTACAGACCATGGTAGCCAGAGTAATAGAGGCCACGATAACCATACTGGTCGCCGCTGATAGGCCACCGATAAAGGCAAAGGTTGCCAGTCCAGGATAGCCCTGGCTTAACGGTAAGGTCAGTACCCAAGAGTCCGGGTTAAGCGCGAAGGTTGGCAGTGAGATAGCACCGGCCGACGCGATGGGCAGAACAAATAGCGCTAGCAGGAATAGGTAAGTGGGGAAGAGCCAGCGGGCGATTCTAAGGTTGTTGTGTTTGATGTTCTCGACAATGGTCACGTGGAACTGGCGTGGTAGACAGATGATCGCCCCACAGGCCAACAGAATTTCAGTTAAGAAACTCCCCGCAAACAGTGAACCTGAAAAGTTTATCGAGTGCAGTTGCGATTGAACGCTGGCAACGGTCTGCTCTACACCACCATAGAATTCAAAGGTGACAAAGAAACCGACCGCAAGGAAGGCGGTCAATTTGATGACCGACTCAAACGCAACGGCTAATACCAAACCCTGATGGTGCTCAGTGGCATCGATATGGCGAGTACCAAACAGAATCGCGAATAGGGCCATTGTTAGTGCTACTACAAGGGCGGTATCACTACCTTTGCTCAGTGCCTCGGTCGCAGCAGGCGCAATCGCGTTGTAACTCACTGCAACCGCTTTTAGCTGAAGTGCGATGTAGGGAATGGTTCCCAACACCGCTATGACTGTAACCAGAACGGCGATGGTTTGACTTTTTCCGTAACGTGACGAGATAAAGTCGGAGATAGTAGTAATGTTCTGCTGTTTACTGACACGACTGATCTTTTCGATGACCTGCCAGCCCAAAATGAAGACAATGACCGGCCCTATATAGGTCGCCAAAAACTCCCAACCAGTGGTATGAGCTCGTCCGACGGCACCATAGAAGGTCCAAGATGAACAGTAAACCGCTAAGGAGAGAGAATAGATGATCGGGTTGCCCGCCCAGCTCTTCCCGGCACGACTTCGATCGCCCAAGTAAGCGATCGCAAAGAGTAGGCCAAGGTAGCCTAAAGCGATGAGGGTGACGGATAGACCTGATAGCATGGTGTGATTCCTAACAACAGTTGCCTGCATTCTAACGATTTGTGCCGTTTCGACCAAAAGTTTCAGTTTAATGCTTAAAAACAGTGTTTTTGATGTAATTTTGGTTATAAAGGTATATCTAAAAGTTTGAAAAATCATTAAAATCAGCCACTTACTTAAGTCTGTGCGACTAAAGTTGCTCTCCTTTTAGGGAGATGGCTTAGGTATGATGTCTACAACTGTGGTAATCACAGCCTTTTTGTTTATAACAACAACTTGTAAAGGGATAGGTTATGTCAATGACCAAAGAAAATGCGCAGGCATACTGGGGTGAGAACCTTCGCATTATTATCACCTACATGGCGATCTGGTTCGTCGTATCGTTTGGATGCGGTGTGCTATTCGTCGACGCTCTTGATCAAATCCAATTCTTCGGCTTCCCGCTAGGATTCTGGTTTGCTCAACAGGGTTCAATCTTTGTATTCGTCGCGTTGATCTGGGCTTACGTGTCTAGCATGAACAAACTTGACGAAAAATACGACGTTCACGAGTAAGGAGTAAATCATGAGTCTTGACGCGTTAACGTTTCTATTTGTAGGTGGCTCTTTCGCCCTTTACATTGGTATTGCGATCTGGGCACGTGCCGGATCAACTAAAGAGTTCTACGTTGCAGGCGGTGGTGTACCACCAGTTGCAAACGGTATGGCAACTGCTGCGGACTGGATGTCAGCTGCATCGTTCATCTCACTAGCGGGTATCGTATCGTTCATCGGTCGTGATGCTTCTGCCTACCTAATGGGTTGGACAGGTGGTTACGTACTACTAGCGATGCTACTTGCACCTTACCTACGTAAGTTTGGTAAGTTCACAGTGCCTGACTTCATCGGTGATCGTTACTACAGCAACACTGCTCGTACGATTGCGGTTATCTGTACCATCATCATCTCGTTCACATACGTAGCTGGCCAGATGCGCGGCGTTGGTATCGTATTCTCACGTTACCTACACGTAGACATCAATACTGGTGTAATCATCGGTATGGCGATCGTATTCTTCTACGCTGTACTAGGCGGTATGAAGGGTATTACTTACACTCAGGTTGCTCAGTACTGTGTATTGATTCTTGCATTCATGGTTCCTGCGATCTTCCTATCAGTTCAGGTAACTGGTCACTTCCTTCCACAGACTGCACTAGGTGCAACTCTGGAGAGCGGTCAGTCAGTACTTGCGACTCTGGATGCATTGTCTGTTGAGCTAGGTTTTGCTCAGTACACTGCAGGTTCTAAAACTACGGTTGACCTATTCTTCATGACGGCTGCACTAATGTGTGGTACTGCAGGTCTTCCTCACGTAATCGTTCGCTTCTTCACTGTACCTCGCGTAAAAGATGCGCGTATCTCAGCGGGTTGGGCGCTTATCTTCATCGCTATCCTTTACACATCTGTACCAGGTGTTGCGGGCTTCGGTCGCGTAAACCTAATCCAGACTGTAAACGGTACTGCTGAAACTGCGGCTTCTGGCGTTGCTAACACGGGTGTTAAATACGAAGACATCCCTGAGTGGTTCGCTCGTTGGGAAAACACTGGTCTTATCAAGTGGGAAGACAAAAACAACGATGGCGTTGTTTTCTACAGCAAAACAGATGCAAACGAGCTAACAGTTAACCGTGACATCATGGTACTTGCTAACCCAGAGATCGCTCAGCTTCCAGCTTGGGTAATCGCTCTAGTGGCAGCAGGTGCGGTGGCAGCGGCACTATCAACAGCAGCGGGTCTACTGTTGGTAATCTCGACATCGATCTCGCACGACTTGATGAAGAAAACCATCAATCCGAACATCACCGACAAGCAGGAGCTTCTATACGCACGTGGTGCGGCAGTCGTTGCGATTCTTGTAGCCGGTTACTTCGGTGTTAACCCTCCAGGCTTCGTAGCACAGGTAGTTGCATTGGCATTCGGTCTAGCAGCATGTTCTGTATTCCCTGCGATCCTAATGGGTATCTTCAGCAAGCGCATGAACACTCAAGGTGCAGTCGCTGGTATGGTCGTTGGTATCGTATCGACTATGGCTTACATCGTGTACTTCAAGTTCATGGGCGGCACTAAAGACGAAATGTGGTTCGGTATCTCTCCAGAGGGCTTCGGTACTGTGGGTATGATCCTGAACTTCGTTGTGGCTAAAGTTGTCTCTTCTATGACAGCTGAGCCACCTGCTGAAATCCAGCAGATCGTTGAAGACATCCGTATCCCACGTGGTGCGGGCGCAGCTCAGTCTCACTAAGAGCTAGCTGACAATGAGAAAGGCGTCCTTCGGGGCGCCTTTTTTAATTGCCGATGGTGGCTTTGTTTAGATGTCGGGGTTTGTCGCAGCGCTCCAATTCACTCCTACAACGTAACTTTGTAGGAACGAATTTAGTGAAACTGAAACCGTGATGCTTTTCAGAAAAAGTTGATTTGAGTTCCTGCAATTTTTTCTAAAACGCGCAATACTCAATTGATTATTCGACGACCGAAGTGAGGGTCCAATGCCTGATTCTTTTAAGATGGGGAATCTCCCTTTTAGCCTGCTGACTGAGTCCGAACAGGAGTTCTTGCGCTCCAATCTTGATATCGGCTACTACCAGTCTGGTGAAGTGATCATCAAAGCGGGTGAACAGTCAGAAGGTGTCTATGTGGTCTTTCGTGGACGCGTTGCAGAGAGTGAGCCTCAGGATGAAGATGATGAGATGCTGCACGTCTTTATGCACTATGAGAATGAGGACTACTTTGGTGGTTGGTCAGCGATGCATGGTTCTGCCATTCATAACTTCACAGCCGAAGAGGAGACAATCTGTCATATATTCTCGACCGATATTCTGCTTGAGCTGATCGACTCGAATCCCGGTTTTGCCGACTACTTCCAACAAAATCTAGCCGCGAAATCAGAGATCGTCGCGCAGCAGGGCGAAGGCCAAGATATGGCTGAGTTTATGCTGGCGACGATAGAAGAGGCGGTGGTTCGTGACCCTCTGATCGTTAATGAAGGGACTAGCATTAAAGAGTCGACTCAGTTGATGCGCGAGACTAAGTCTGATTCAGTCTTAGTTCGTCGTGGTAGTCGAATTGGTATGGTGACTGGTACCGATATCCTAAATGCCATCGTACTGAATGATGGGTCGGTTGATGAAGATGTTGCGACCATCGCGACCTATCGATTGATCACTTGTAAGCCGGATGACTTCCTTTTTAACGCTTTGGTCATTATGACGCAGCAACAGATCGAGCGTGTGGTTGTCATGGAGGGCGATACCCTGGTTGGCGTGGTGCAACTGACAGATGTGCTCTCCTACTTCTCTAGTCACTCGCATGTGATTGGTCTGCGTCTTGAACGCGCCAGTACGATAGAGGATCTCAGAGAGGCAGCAACAGGGTTGAACAACCTCATCAAAGCGCTGATCTCTACCGGTGTTCGTATTCGTTTTACTATGGATCTTCTTGCGGCGATGAATAAACGGATCATCGCTAAGCTGTTTGATCTGGTGGTGCCGGCCGATATGCAGCCTCACGTCTGCTTGATTGTCATGGGGTCTGAAGGTCGCGGTGAGCAGATCATGAAGACGGATCAAGACAACGCGTTGATCTTTCGTAATGGCCTTAACTGGGCTGAAAAGCGACAGACCATGCAGCGCTTTAGTGAGACGTTAATTTCGTTTGGCTTCCCGCCTTGTCCCGGCAATATCATGGTCTCTAACCCTGAGTGGATCAATTCAGTCGATGACTGGACCCAGAAACTGCAGGACTGGTCGATGAGCAGCGATCCCGAGGACCAGATGCGACTGGCGATAGCGGTGGATGCCAAGCCGGTCGCGGGTAACGTAGCACTGTTTAAAGTGGCTCGAAACTGGTTCCTGCGTACTATGCGTAACAATGATCTGTTCTTCTCGCATTTTGCTAAAGCGGCGGTTGAGTTTGATACACCGTTAACCTTCTTTGGCAATTTAAAAGAGCGTGGAGAGTTGGATATCAAGAAGGGCTGAATTTTTCCTATTGTTCATGGCGTAAGAACCTTCGCGCTTGAGCAGAGAATCCTTGCTACCAATACCTTTGAGCGTTTAGAGGCCCTGGTCGATGCAGGGGTAATGCAAGAGAGTGTCTCTAAAGATATCTCAGAAGCACTAGGTCTGTTTGTGAACATTCGTCTGCGTCAGCAGATCCGTCGTGCAGAGCAGGCAGAGGATGGTATTGACCCAACGCCTAATATCATTGAGTTGCAACAATTGAATAAAATGGATAGAGAGTTGTTAAGGGATGCTCTGTTAGTCGTGAAAAGCTTTAAGAAATCACTAACGTCCCGATTCCATCTGTCGAGCTAAGCTGAATAGTGCTTCTGAACCAAAAGGATATTGGTTAAACATGATATTGCCTCGTGCTATACGCAAATTTAAAGACAAACGTGCGGTTAAAGATCCGCGTTGGGTCTCTCTTTTTGATCAGTATGAGGGTGATGAGGTTGTCTCGTTAGATTGTGAGACAACCAGTCTTGATGTCAGCGAGGCATCAATACTGTCGATTGGCGCCGTCAAAATCAAAGGTAAGCGCGTAAAGACCAGTGATCGTCTTGATATTAAATTGAAACCACCGGCTGATTTGACGGCTGAATCGATCAAAATCCATAAAATCCGCGCAGCCGATCTGGCCGACGGTGTCTCCATTGAGGAGGCGCTGGAGCAGGTGTTGGAGTTTGTCGGTAATCGCCCCATCCTCGGCTACTACGTCAACTACGATATTCGCATGCTCGATAAGTTCTTGCGTCCTGCGTTTGGCTTTGGTCTTCCTAATAAGGCGATCGAGCTGTCGCACGTCTATCACGACATCATTAAGTGGCGTCACGTTGGGGGTGATGTCGACCTGCGGTTCGACACTATTGCTGACAAACTGAATATGCCTATGATTCAACGTCATACGGCGTTAGGTGACGCAATCTCCGTAGCGTTGATGTATGTCCGTCTCAAGCACGGCGATACTCCGCTTTAACTGCTATCTCTACCTGACTACAGA
This sequence comes from Marinobacterium sp. xm-d-564, assembly GCF_013283345.1. Taxonomy (NCBI): domain Bacteria; kingdom Pseudomonadati; phylum Pseudomonadota; class Gammaproteobacteria; order Oceanospirillales; family Oceanospirillaceae; genus Marinobacterium; species Marinobacterium sp. xm-d-564. The sequence goes on from NZ_WBYO01000001.1 coordinate 66,283, forward strand.
TGGTAGTAAGGTTATAATTTCGCGAATTGTAATTTGCTAACCTTTTGGAGTCTTTGTGGCGCAGGCGCTTTTAACAGCCCAATCCCTATTTTGTGAGCGTGATGATCGTATTCTGTTCGATCATCTACAGCTGACTGTCTCCGAAGGTGAAATCTGGCAGGTTGAAGGACGCAATGGCTCCGGTAAAACGACGCTGCTGAGTATTTTGTGTGGTCTCAGCTCCCATTATGAAGGTGAGCTCTATTGGCGCGGTGAGCCAATGGATGAGGTGCGTGAACAATTCCTATCAGAACTACTATACATAGGTCACCAAGCCGGTGTCAGTGCCATGTTGACGGCAGAGGAGAATCTGCATTGGCAGTGTGCATTACACCCCTCTTTGGACGCTAGTCGAGCGCAACAAGCACTAGAGAGTGTGGGTTTGAAAGGGTTTGAAGATGTTCCTGCGCATCAGCTTTCCGCCGGTCAGAAGCGTCGTATCGCACTGGCAAAACTCTATATGAGCAGAGCGAAACTCTGGATACTCGATGAGCCGTTTACAGCAATCGATAAAATTGGTGTGGCAGCGAAAGAGGCGTTAATGGTTGAGCACATTCAAGCGGGTGGCAGTGTCATTATGACTACGCACCAGGATCTTAGTGCAGAGATTCCTCTGCATACCATCAATGTTGAACACTTCGCCTCGTCTCAACGGGAGTGGTCATAATGAGTTCCACTCTACAGCTGTTTAAGCAGACTTTTAAGCGTGATCTTACGCTCGCGTTTCGTCGCAAAAGCGAACTGGTGAATCCGCTGATCTTCTTTTTAATTGTCGCGTCACTCTTTCCCATCGGAGTTAGCCCTGAGCCGAATTTCCTCTCTCAGCTAGCCCCCGGTCTGGTCTGGGTGGCGGCTCTGTTGGCTACACTGTTGTCGATGGAGACCCTGTTTAAATCGGATTACGAAGATGGCTCGTTAGAGCAGTTACTGCTATCACCCCAGCCAGTCTTTTTAGTGGTGCTATCCAAAGTGTTGGCTCACTGGTTGCTATCAGGTTTGGCGCTAACCCTAGTGGCACCTTTGTTGGGTGTGATGTTGTTCTTGCCTTCGGAGGGGATGCCCGGTTTGATGCTCAGTCTGTTGTTGGGCACTCCAACGCTGTCACTGATTGGTGCGATCGGTGCGGCACTGACGGTGGGTCTGCGTCGTGGTGGCGTGTTGATCTCTCTGTTGGTTTTGCCCTTGTATATTCCGGTGCTCATTTTTGGCTCTAGCGCCGTACAAGCAGCAGTAACAGGTTTGCCCCTAGATGGTTATTTGGCGCTGTTGGGGGCTATGTTGGCATTGGCATTAGCATTGGCGCCTATTGCAGCCGGTGCGGCATTACGAATTTCAGTGAGTGGATAAAAGTTATGGCTAGTAGTTGGTTACCTCGTTGGTTCTATCAGTTGGCATCACCTCGTTGGTGTTACTCGATCACCGGTAAATTGATTCCATGGTTTGCGGCCATTGGTGGTCTTTTGTTTGTTATTGGTCTGGTGTGGGGGCTAGCGTTTGCGCCATCGGATTATCAGCAGGGCAATAGCTTCCGCATCATCTATCTGCATGTACCGACGGCGATTCTGGCGCAGAGCTTCTATATGTTGATGGCGATTGCCGGTGCAATTGGCCTGATCTGGAAGATGAAAGTGGCCGATATGGTGGCCAAATCTGTGGCGCCACTGGGAGCTGCGCTCGCTGTGTTAGCTCTGGCAACCGGTGCTATTTGGGGTAAGCCTACCTGGGGCTCTTGGTGGGTTTGGGATGCGCGTTTAACCTCAATGTTAGTGCTTCTATTCCTCTACTTGGGGGTGATGGCGCTCAACTCGGCTATTGAGAGTGAAACCACAGCCGCTAAGTCGACGGCGGTATTGGCGTTAGTGGGTCTGGTTAACATTCCGATCATTAAATACTCGGTGGAGTGGTGGAACACACTGCATCAGCCAGCCACTTTTAAAATCACAGAGAAACCGGCCATGCCCGCTGAGATGTGGATGCCACTTCTGGTGATGGTGATCGCTCTCTACTTAGTGTTTGGGCTAGCGATGATGTTGCGTCTTCGTAATGAGATTTTAACTCGCGAACGCCGTGCAGGCTGGGTAAAAGAGCTTCTTGGTAGTTAAGGTTTGCGTCAGAAAATGACACTACCTTACAGCCAACTCAAATTTTAGGTGAACTATGGCGTTTGAAACCTTTGCAGATTTTTTAAATATGGGCGGTCATGGCCTGTATGTCTGGTTAAGTTATGGGCTGGGTCTGCTGACCATCGCACTCTGCCTTTATCTGCCCATTATTCAAGGCCGCGAGACTCGTCGTTCGCTTCGCCGCCGCATTCAACGTGAAAGTGTTAAGTCATGAATCCAAAACGTAAAAAGCGATTAATCATTGTTCTTATGATTGTATTTGGCGCCAGTGCCGCGATCGGTCTGACGATGTATGCACTGAGTCAAAACATTAACCTATTCTACTCTCCGACTCAGATTGCCAAGGGTGAAGCCCCTGCAGACACCCGTATTCGTGCCGGCGGCATGGTCGTTGAAGGCAGTGTGAAACGCGATCCAAACTCGTTGCGTGTTACCTTTGAGGTGACCGACTACGAGAACAAGGTTGCCATTGAGTACAGCGGTATTCTTCCTGATCTGTTCCGTGAAGGGCAGGGCATTGTTGCGCAGGGTAAACTTGACGCCTCTGGCACACTGCAAGCCGTTGAAGTTCTTGCGAAGCATGACGAAAACTACATGCCGCCTGAAGTGGCAGAAGCGTTAGAGAAGAGCGGTAAGATGCCGATGCCTTCAAAAGAGGAGTTCAACAAGTGATTGCCGAACTGGGAACCTACTCTCTAATCTTAGCTATGTTTTTAAGCATTCTGCTGTCGGTTGTTCCGATGGTAGGTGCTCAGCGTTCGAGCCTGTTGTTAGTCAGCTACGCTCGCCCGCTGACGATCGGTGTAACTTTTTTTGTTGGTCTGGCCTTTGCTTTTCTGGTCTACGCCTTCTTAACCAACGACTTCAGTGTTGAGTACGTTGCCAATAACTCTAATACGGCCCTACCTTGGTACTACCGTGTCAGTGCTGTCTGGGGTGGTCATGAGGGGTCTCTTCTACTTTGGGTGCTCACCCTTGCTGGCTGGACTTTGGCTGTTGCTCTGAAGAGTAAAGCCTTGCCCTTGGACATCATAGGTCGAGTTTTGGGTGTGTTAGGCATCATCACGACCGGATTCCTGTCTTTTGTCATCTTTACTTCAAGCCCGTTCGAGCGTCTTTTACCTCGTTCTCCGGCACAGGGTGCTGACCTTAACCCACTGCTGCAAGATTTTGGTTTGATTGTTCACCCTCCAATGCTCTACATGGGCTATGTTGGCTTCTCGGTTGCGTTTGCCTTTGCTGTTGCAGCCCTGTTGAGCGGACGTATGGATGCCGCTTGGGCTCGCTGGTCACGTCCATGGACTAACGTCGCTTGGGCGTTCCTGACGCTGGGAATTGCACTGGGCAGTTGGTGGGCCTACTACGAACTTGGCTGGGGCGGCTGGTGGTTTTGGGATCCGGTCGAAAATGCGTCGTTAATGCCTTGGCTGGTTGGCACCGCACTGATTCACAGTCTGGCAGTCACTGAAAAACGTGGTGTCTTCAAAAGCTGGACGCTACTGCTTGCGATCTTTGCCTTCTCGCTCAGCCTGTTAGGAACCTTCTTAGTTCGTTCCGGCGTTCTGACCTCGGTGCATGCCTTTGCATCGGATCCAGCACGAGGTTTCTACATTCTGGTCATGCTTGCAGTGGCCATTGGGGGCTCCCTTCTGCTCTACGGCATTCGTGCCGCTCAGGTGAAGAGTGACTCTAGCTTTACCTTGGTCTCGCGTGAAACTCTGCTGTTGGTCAACAACGTTCTACTGACAGTCATCGCATTCACTGTGCTACTAGGCACCCTCTATCCTCTGCTAATTGATGCTCTGGGCATGGGTAAAATGTCGGTTGGACCTCCCTACTTCAATGCTTTGACGGTGCCTCTAGGCGCTCTGCTGATGGTGGCTCTGGGTGTCGGCGCGCTGGTGCGCTGGCGTCAAACTGATGCATCTCAACTGCTCAAACGTCTGATCGGTCCTTTAGTGCTTGCCGTCGTCTTTGGCGTCGCAACCATGATGATTCGTGGTGGCGAGGGTTGGGATCACTGGACTTATGTGGGCATTATCTTGGCCTACTGGATCGTCTTCTGTGCACTGGTCGATCTATACGATCGTGCCGGTAAGCGTTCAGGTTCAATCTTTGCCTCACTGAAAAAACTGCCTCGTGCATACTGGGGTATGCATTTGGCACATTTGGGAATGGCTGTTCTTGCGGTGGGTATCGCGATGGTCTCTGCGTTTACTGAACATCGTGATCTGCGTATGGCGCCCGGTGATCGCCAAGAGGTTGGGCAGTATGTGTTTGAATTTAAAGGTATCGAGCACGTTGAAGGACCTAACTACACCTCTGACAAGGGTGTCATCAACGTCTACCAGGATGGTCAGCTCTACGAAGTCATGACACCCGAGAAGCGTCTCTACACCGCCCGTGGCAACGTGATGACCGAAGCGTCGATTGATGCGGGTCTATTTAGAGATCTCTATGTGGCACTGGGTGAGCCTCTAGAGGGCGGGGCTTGGGCGATTCGTCTCCAGTTTAAACCCTATGTTCGCTGGCTCTGGTTGGGCGGTCTGTTGATGACCTTTGGTGGTTTCCTCGCGGCGATGGATAAGCGTTACCGTAAGATGTCGCAGCGCGATGCGAAATTGGCTTAAGGAGTCGTCATGAAGAAACTGTTTCTATTTGCTCCGCTGGCGCTCTTTATCGGTTTAGGCTTCTTTCTTTGGAAGGGCCTATATCTAGATCCTCGCGAACTGCCCTCAGCACTGTTGAACAAGCCGATGCCTGAGTTTGAATTGACCTCTGTTACTGATCCAAGCCGCAAGCTGACGGTGGATGATTTTAAAGGCGACATCGCACTGGTCAATGTCTGGGCTACTTGGTGTCCCACCTGTAAAGAGGAGCACGCCTTCCTTAATCAGTTGGCCAGCCAGGGTGTCACCATTTATGGCATCAACTATAAAGACGATTTAACCAAAGCGAATGATTGGTTACGTCGCTATCTAGACCCTTACAAAGAGGTTGTTTTTGACCCCCAAGGTCGTCTCGGATTGGATCTAGGGGTCTACGGTGCTCCAGAGACCTACGTGATCGATCAGCAGGGTGTTATTCGTTACCGTCATGTTGGTGCGGTGGATGCAACAGTTTGGCAGGATCTCTCGTCCGTCATCGAGACGATCAAGGGTGAAGCCTCATGATTCGCGCACTGTTTCTGTTGGTTCTGCTCTCGACCTCTAGCTTCGCAGCCATTGATACCCACAACTTCAAATCAGTGGAAGATGAGAAGCGTTTTCATGCTTTAGCGGCTGAACTGCGTTGCCCTAAGTGTCAAAACCAGAATATTGCCGATTCGGACTCCCCCATCGCAAAAGACCTACGCACCGAGGTGTTTCGCATGATCGATGAGGGGGCTGAAGATGAGTCGATTATCGATTTTATGGTGACTCGCTACGGGGAATTTGTTCTCTACCGCCCCAAAATGAACAGTCAGACTTGGTTGCTATGGAATGGGCCGTTTTTAGTATTGGGCTTTGGTGTGTTAGTGATTTTAGCGGTTGTATGGCAGCGCCGTTCGCGTCGAAAAGTGAGCGAGGCAGCGCTAAGCTCTGATGATCAGGCACGTCTCGATGCGCTTTTAAAACAGGATAAAGAGTAATGTTGTATTTGTGGTTGGGTATTGCGCTGTTATCGGTCGTAGCAATTCTGTTTGTTATCTACCCGGTTTGGAAACAGTTCAAAGATAAAGTCGATACGGTCGTTACCTCTGACCCGCAACGCGATAACGTCGAAGTCTTTAAAGATCGTCTTCAGGAGTTGGAGCAAGAGGTCGCATCGGGATCATTGTCACAAGAGGACTTTGCCGTTCTTAAAACAGAGCTTGAAAAGAACTTGCTGATTGATGCCAACACGGAGAGTCGTTCGCTCAGTTCCGAATCGATCTCAACTAAACAGTTTATGGCTGCCTCTTTTATCGCGTTAGTGGTGGTGGTTGCTTCATTAGGGCTTTACGCCAAAGTCGGTAGTGCACCAGCGCTAGAAGTGGCACTGAACATGTCTGAAGATCCATTTGATGGTCGTCAGCCCACGCTGCAAGAAGCGATTGATCAGCTGCGTAAAGAGCTGGAGCTACAACCCGCAAACCCAGAAGGTTGGTATCTGTTAGCCAGCACGCTGATGGGCCAACAAGATTATCAGGGTGCGTTAGAGGCTTATCAAAATACCTTAGCCTACCTCACGCCTCAGGATGTTCAGTACGCGACAGTGATGGGGCAGTTGGCTCAGTCTATGTTCTTCGTTGCCGGTGGCATGACGCCTGAAGTTCGTGACCAAGTTGATAAAACGCTAGCGGCGGAACCGTTCGAAATCACAGCACTAGGCATTTTGGGAATCGATGCCTTTGAGCGTAAGGCCTATCGCGATGCGATTGGCTTCTGGTCAACAGCGCTAATCAATGCCGATGGTGCTTCTGCTCAGTCGTTACAGAATGGCGTTGAGCGTGCTCGAAATGAGTTAATCGCCTTGGGTGAAGATGTCAGCGATATCGAAATGCCTGCGATGGCGGCTATACCCGTAAAAGTTTCAGTGGCTGCTGAACTGCTCGCTAATGTACCAGCAGAGACGCCAGTCTTCATTGTTGCGCGTCCTTTAGAGGGTGGTATGCCACTGGCAGGTGTGCGTTTAACGGCGGCCGATTTGCCGGTTGAGTTGGTGTTAAGTGATGCCAATGCGATGACACCTCAAGCCCGTCTATCGGGTTATGAGACCGTTTCAGTCAGCGCCCGAATCAGCCTCAGTGGTGATGTGACTCCACAGCCAGGCGATATGATTGCGGAAATCACTGATATACCTACAAAAGGTTTGTCTCAACCACTAGAAATAGTGGTCTCTGAAGTTGTAAAGTAGGGGTTTACAAAAAGCATAAATTTCAGTGGTTCAAGGATAGCGTTTAATGGAGTTAAGAGATTGGTTGATGGCGGCAGGTGCCGTGCTGATTCTGCTTATCCTTGTCGATGGATGGCGACGTATCAGCGGTGGCTCCAATCGAATCCGCATGAAGATCGATCCCTCCTCTGAATCGACTGACACTGATGAAATTGCCGATAAACATAATCCTGAACTGCCTAACGGGGGTGCTCGAGTAAAGCGCAAAGTTGAGCGCCCCGATATCGATGCCTTAATGGCAGCCGAAGCTCAGCAAGCCAGTCAAACTGAAGACCCACTTGATAGTCTAACGGCGCAGCCTGAACAATCCTCTGTTGAAGCTGAGCCAGTGATTGATGACCCTCTCGCTGATCTTCGAGTCGATGATCTTGAGCCCGATCCATTTGATAGCCTATCGGATGAAGGTATCGTATCGGCTCCTCGCAAAACCAATCTTAAGCCCAGTGAGCCGACGCTCTCTATTGACAGCCCTGAGTCTGAGAACAGCCCTGAGCTTGAGAGCAGTCCTGAGCCTGTAAGTAGCCTTGAGCTTGAGAACAGTCCTGAGCCTGAAGATAGCACTGAGCCTGAAGAAACGCTTGAGCAACCCATCGAAGAAGCCGTTCTAGAAGAGTCTGTCCAAGAAGAGGCAATCCAAGAGGAAGCCGTTCAGGAAGAGCCCGCAGCACCTGAAGTTGAAATTGCTGACGAGTCACCTGAAGAGGCGCTTGAACAAGAGATTACAGTCGAACAGACTGCAGAGCCAGAGCCAGAGCCAGAGCCAGAGCCAGAGCCAGAGCCAGAGCCAGAGCCAGAGCCTGAACCCGTTGCAGAACAACCTGTCGGTCACGTCGATGACCTATTTGGTCTAGATCTAGATCGCCCAATTCATGAGTTGGTCGATGCGGGCGCCAAAAAAGAGAAGCCAGTTCGTAAACGCAAATCACCTGTCAAAAAGCCCGAACCAGAGACCAGTGAGTTCGATCAGCTTCTTGAGCCTAATGTAGATGCCGTTGATGAACCGCTTGAGGATATTGAATCACTGGTGAGCTCGCTGCCAGAGATCGAAGAGCCTGAGCTGAACGACCAGAGTGATGCTATGCAGGACTCCGAGACTCAAGAGGCTGCAGTCGCCGCTGCATCTCCATCGACCGGACGACAGTTCCGTGAACTTGATCTCAGTGATCCAGAAACCCGCTTAGTTGTCTTTGTCGTTGCACCTAAGGGTGGCTCGCTATCGGGTGCTCATATTCAAACCGTGGTTGAGCGCTGTGGTATGGAGTTTGGTCAGATGGATCTTTTCCATCGTTACGAAGACAACAGTGATCACTCACCGATTCAATTTACCATGAGTGATGTGGGTGAACCTGGCTCATTCAACATAGAGACCTTGGCTGAACATGAGACGCCTGCGGTCACCTTCTTTATGTCGATGACCGAACCACGTGATCCTTCCTACGCGGTTGATTGCATGTTGGCCACGGCGGAGACGTTGGCTAAGGCACTGGGCGGTGAGATGCTCGACAGTGATCGTTCAGTGATGCGCCCACAAACTCAAGAGCACTATCGTGAGTTGGTGAAGGCCTACAAGCTTCGTTCACGCGCTAAGAGCCGTCGTACTCGCAAATCCAAATAAGTCCAAACCTTATGTCGATTGAACAACAGATTCTGGAGCTCAGAGAGCAGCTCCAACAGCACGCCTATCGCTATTATGTACTCGATGATCCCTCGGTCACGGATGCTGAGTATGACCATCTCTATCGCCAGCTTGAATCACTCGAAGCAGACCACCCTGAGTTAGTCACCGCGGATTCGCCAACACAACGTGTCGGCGCTAAACCCGAGGGTGGCTTCGCCGAGGTGGTGCACGAGATCCCTATGCTGAGTCTGAGCAACCAGTTCAATCGTGATGAGGTTCATGCATTCTACCGTCGTGCTCAAGAGGGGTTGGAGAGTGATGCCTCTCTGGCGATTACGCTTGAACCAAAACTGGATGGTCTGGCCGTCAGCGTCCTCTATGAGAACGGCATGTTGGTTCGAGCAGCGACCCGTGGAGATGGCTCTACCGGTGAGGATATCACCAGCAACGTACGCACCATTCAAAGTGTCCCTCTGAAATTGATGGGAGCGGGTTGGCCAGAGCGTATTGAAGTGCGTGGCGAGGTCTATATGCCGCGGGCTGGGTTTGAAGCGCTCAATCAACAGGCTCGTGAGACGGGTCAAAAGAGCTTTGTGAATCCACGTAATGCTGCAGCAGGCAGCCTGCGTCAGCTCGACCCATCGATTACCGCCAGTCGTCCTTTGACCTTCTGCTGTTATGGAACGGGCGTTGGTTCCGATGAGCTGCCTGATAGTTACTATGAGACCTTGCAGTTAATTAATAGCTGGGGCCTCAAGATCAGTGATCAAATCGCTCGTGTTGAGGGCGCGGATGCCTGTTTCGACTACATCGAGGCTCTGGGTGCTAAACGTGACGCTCTCCCTTATGACATAGATGGCGTGGTATTGAAGTGCGATTCGCGAGAGGTGCAAGAGACCCTAGGTTTCCGCTCACGTGATCCTCGCTGGGCTACGGCGTTTAAGTACCCTGCCCAAGAGGAGGTGACACAGCTTCTCGATGTTGATTTCCAAGTAGGCCGTACAGGTGCAGTGACCCCCGTTGCTCGTTTAGAACCCGTATTCGTCGGTGGAGTCACGGTCAGTAATGCCACCCTACACAACATGGATGAGATCGCGCGACTGGATGCGAAAGTAGGGGATTGGGTCGTTATTCGCCGTGCAGGTGATGTTATTCCTCAGATTGTCAAAGTAGCTACCGATCGTCGCACCGGAGATGAGAAGCCGATTGCTATCCCGTCCGCTTGCCCTGTGTGTGGCTCTGAGGTAGAGCGTGTGCAACTCGTTAAGCGCAGCAAAGGACAGGAGCAGAGAGTCGAAGGCTCGGTCTACCGTTGTGTTGGGCGCCTCAGTTGCAGTGCCCAGTTAAAGCAGGCGTTGATCCACTTCGTCTCTCGTAAAGCGCTCGATATTGATGGTCTGGGCGACAAGGCGATTGAACAACTGGTTGATCGTGAGCTGGTTAAATCACCTGCGGATCTGTTCAGACTGACCAAAGATCAGGTGTTAAGCCTCGAAGGCTATGCTGAGCTGTCAGCGCAAAACTTGATCGATGCGGTTGGTCAGTCTAAAACCATCTCTTTAGCTCGCTTTATCTATGCCCTCGGTATTCCTGAAGTAGGGGAAGAGACGGCTCGAACTTTAGCGCTAAGTCTGGGGACGCTTGAACGAATTCGTCAGGCGCAGTCGCGTACTTTGACGCTACTTCCGGATATTGGTCTGGAAGTAGCCCATGAGATTACTCACTTTATGGCGGAGGAGCATAACCAGAAGGTTCTGGATGATCTTCTGTCGTTAGGCATTCAACTGGAAGAGCAGGACCAGATTGCCGCCAAGCTGCAGGCCAGTGTCAGCTTTGCTGAGCTGATTGAGGGGTCTAAGATTAAAGGCGTGGCAGCGACCGGTGCTAAGGCGTTGGCAGCCCATTTTGAAACAGTCGAAGCGCTTTTAGCTGCAGATGAAGATGCGCTTAAAGCTGTGCCTAAATTGAGTAGTCGTGCGGCAGCTGGCGTCCTAGAAGCGATCCAAGATGAGACTTGGTGCCAACAGCTGCAGCGTTTTGAAACGCAGCTGATTGAGTTCGGTATGCATTGGCACTCTGAGAGAAGGGTCAGCGACGCCAGTGCGCCATTAGAAGGGCAGACTTGGGTACTTACTGGTACGCTTGAAACTATGGGACGCAGTGAAGCGAAAGCGCTTCTTCAAGAGATGGGTGCGAAGGTCTCTGGCAGTGTATCGTCCAAAACGGATGCGGTGGTCGCAGGACCCGGTTCAGGGTCCAAGTTGGCCAAAGCAGAGCAGTTGGGCATCCGCGTGCTAGATGAAAATGAATTTAACCAGTTGTTAGGAAGAGTGTAGTGATTGTTCCAGCGAATATGCTTTCGGATGATGCCCTACGCGGCATGATTGAGGAGTTTGTTACCCGTGATGGGACAGACTATGGTGAACAGGAAGTGAGTCTTGAAGAGCGTGTCGAAGAGGTGAGAGAGCAGATCCTTACCGGTAAAGCGCTGATCATGTTCGACAGTAAAACCGAGACCACAACCATTATCCCTGCTGAAGATCTTGCCAAGATTCAGCAGCAGAACGCAGAGCAAGCCTCAGAATAAGCGATTAGCTGATTAAACCTGGCTCAAGCTTGCTAGCGGTTCGCATTAGCCTTTTGAATGAGCCGCTCTAATCAGATCGCGGATCGCAAATCGCTGTGGCGATAAGATATCCACCAACTCCTGCTCTAAGGGGTAGGGCTGGTGGGTGATTTGCGCGGCAATGATCTCCGCTGCGATAGGGCAGGTGATCAACCCTTTAGAACCATGTCCTACACTGACATAGAGACCCTCAAGCCAAGGCGCTGTGTCATTGAACTCGGTACTGGCATCGACACTTAAGCGCTGGTACTGCTCAACCAATTTCTCTGTATCACACAAAGCCCCGACCATCGGCAGGTAGTCGCGAGTCCCTGCTCGCTGCGAAGCTCGTCCAGAGAGTTCTCTGTTTTGCACCGATTCAGACAGCTCAGGCAGCGCCCGTTGGAGAAGATCTAAGTTGTGTTGGTGCTCTGCCTGTTTAAGATCCTGAGAGGTGTCATTCACCTTAAATGAGGCGCCAAAACAGTACTGTCCATTCAACGCCGGTGAAATATACCCCTCACCGCACACCACGGTTTTTAAGTTCGGTGTCTCTTCGGATGAGCACCAGCTGGTCTGGCCACGAATAGGCTTCAGATCAAGCTTCGCTAACCCTGTTAGTAGCTCTGTCTCATACGCACTGCAGATAACCACCTGTGAATAGGCTTCACCGTTGATTAGCCATTGGCTGCCGTCACGCTCAAGGGTTTCAATGGGGCAGTTAAAGTGGCTGCGAATATTGTCATGTTTGAGTAGATAGTCGATCAGTTTAGGAGGCGATGCCCAACCCGCGTCTGGAAAATAGAGTGCCGAATGTTTTGTTGTGGTACCTGCCAGTTCAGACGCCTCTTCTGCAGATACCCGTTTAACCAGCGATTCAGGGTAGTTGTTCGCTTCGATCAACTTCTGCTGCAGTTTTTGATCTTTTTCACTGACAGCGAGCTGTAACACCCCACACAGATCGGCGTGCTGTTGGTCATCAAGGTTTAATGCCTTGAGTTGATTGACGGTGAACTGCAGGCCGTTGGCGTGGACACGAGATGCCGCAGTTGGTTCTGCAGGTAACTTGGCATAGAGTGCCCCTTGTGGGTTACCGGAGCCGCCCGTTGCGGGTTTCGGTGCTCGCTCATAGAGATCAACCTCTATGCCCCGCTCAGCTAATGCGTGAGCAACGCTAGCACCGGCAAGCCCAGCCCCGATGACAGCGCAGTTTTTGCCTCTCTCTTGAGCAGTCGGGCGAGCTAACCATGGCTTAGTCTGCGACTGTGAATCTCTGGCCTGAATAAATTGGCCGTGAATCATCTCTCGCTTTCGGCCGAATCCAGGAATCTTTTTGATCTCAAAACCCACCGATTGCAGGCCTCGTTTAACGATGCCGGCAGAAGTAAAAGTCGCAAAACTGGTGTTCTCACTGCTCAATCTGGCCAGCTGTTTAAACAGACCTTCGTGCCACATCTCAGGGTTTTTTGACGGAGCGAACCCATCTAAGAACCATGCATCCACTCTGGCGTCGATCTGCGACAGTTGTTGGGCTGCATCGCCGAATAGGAGCCATAACTGAATTCTCCCGTTGTCGAAGCTTAATTGGTGAAACCCAGGTAGAGCAGCAGGCCATAGCCTCACCAGTTGATCAACGCCCTCTGCGAACGGCTCTTTTGCACCAATGGGTGTCAATGCGCGCTTAAGATCAGCGAGGCGCATTGGGTACTTTTCACAACTGATGAAGTGCAGTGTTTGCTGCGGTTTAGCCGTCGTTAAAAAATGGTGACGAGCTACTAGGAAATTAAGTCCGGTACCAAATCCGGTTTCACCAATGCTGAACATTGGCTTGTCGAGTGATGCTAGTCTCTCTGGAAGCTGATTGGATTGAATGAACACATGCTCAGTCTCGGCGATACCATCTTCAACACTGAAGTAGATATCACCAAACTGAGTCGACTCGGGTTGTTCGTCACGCCAGTTCAGCTGGGCGTGTTCAATCTTTTTATCGGTCACAGCAACCTTTTGAAATTAGGCGTTGGTTAAACAGCTGCGTCCCATACAGTAGTAGGTTATGCCTGCTGATTGGACGCGGTTTGGATCATACAGATTGCGCCCATCAATGATAAGAGGATTCTCCAACTGGGAGGCGATGCGATTGAAGTCGGGTGATGCGTACTCTGGCCAGGCCGTCAGTACCAACAGCGCATCGGCGCCCTCACAGGCGTCGTAGTTATGCGTCATCAGTTGTATCTGCTGGTTGCCTGGATAGCGCGCGGCTAGTGTCTGTAGCGCTTCAGGATCATGGATCTGTAGTTTAGCCCCCTGCGCCAACAGTGCATCGATGACGCGCAGTGCTGGTGAGGTCTCAACGTCGGCCACACCTGGCTTGAATGCAACTCCCCAGATAGCAAAGGTCTTGTTACTTAGGTCACACTGATAGTGTTGCCACAGGGTTCTAAATGGCCACTCTTTATTGACCTCATTCTGCTGCAGTAGGGTGTCGACAAAGACAGAGCCCTTCTGTTCACTGAGCAGTGTTGATAGTCCTTCTAGATATTGGGTGAACTGCTGACCACCAAATCCAGAGCCTGGTTGCAGGTAGTGGCTACCGATACGCACATCGGTCGTCATGCCACGGCGAATCGCATCAATATCGATACCCAGTTGATCGCACAGTCCCGCCATCTCGTTGATGTAGCCTAGACGGAGCGCCAAGATACCGGTGATCGCATACTTAACGAACTCGGCCTCACGGCGTGTCATGCGTTGAATGGCTCTCTGCCCTAGGTGGAAGGGGCGTAACAGGCTTAGCAGTAGATCTGTTGCTACCTCGTGCTCACTGCCGATCAGTAGAGCCTGAGGGTTGGCAAACTGCTGCATCGCTTGGCCTGCTTGCAATACATCGGGGAAGTAGACGACGTACTGCCCTTTGCTCTCATCCAGCATCGACTGCAGCTCATCGCTGGCGCCAACCCCAAAGTTACTCTGGTTAATCAGAAGCAGAGGTTTGTCAGATTCGGCTAAACGCTCGACCAGCGTTTTCGCTTCATCGAAAGCGCTCGACTCCATGGCTATCCAGTGAACATCGGACTCTAGGGCTTTATGAGGGTCGATAATCAGACGCTGATTAAACTCGGCTGCTTGGATGCTGGTAAGAAGTCCTGGCTCAGATCGCAGGTGGCTCTCAATGGGTTCGTTATCGGCGACCGCGTGGTAGATGTCATTACCATAGGCAGCCAATTGCGCACGGGCAATCCATGCGCTGAGTTCGTGTCCCCAAACGCTGATCTTCATTGTCCGTTACCTCGCAAATTTTGAATCTCATTCAGAAGTCCCTCGGTAGCAGGGTCGTACTGATGGTCGGCACTTTGGTTGAGTGCAGTAATTAGATCGTTCGCCACTTTTTTACCCAGCTCAACACCCCACTGGTCAAATGGGTTGATGCCCCAGATTACCGCTTGGACGTAGACCTTGTGTTCATAGAGGGCAATCAAGCTCCCTAAATTGTAGGGGGTCAGCTCATCCAGCATCAGAACTGTGCTAGGCTGGTTACCGAAGTAGCGCTGCCAGGTAGGGCGTTCAATACCATCGGTCAGCGCAGCATCGCCAAGCGCAAGTACGCGTGCTTGAGCTAAACAGTTGGCCAGAGCCAGTTGATGCTGCTCTTGCAGTGAACTCTCACGATCGACATAGCGGCGTGCAGGGACAATAAAGTCACACATCACACGCTCTGTACCCTGGTGAAGCAACTGGTAAAACGCATGCTGTGCGTTCGGGCCAATCTCGCCCCAAAGAATCGGGCAGGTACGCTGTGAAATCGAGCTTCCATCAATGCCAACACTCTTGCCGTTACTCTCCATCTCCAACTGCTCTAGATAGGCGGGTAGGTGGGCTAATCGACCGTCATACGGCAAGATCGCATGGGCATGAATGTCCTGGAAATTGATGTTCCAGATACCGATCAGAGCCAGAAGAACTGGAAGGTTATTGGCAAACTCAGCCTCTTCGAAATGTTTGTCCATGCTATGTGCGCCGGCCAGCAGATCACGGAAGCCCTGCATCCCTATGCTGATAGCAATTGGAAGACCGATCGCGGACCAGAGCGAGTAGCGTCCACCGGTCCACTCCCAAAACTCCAGCAGTGTCTCTTCAGAAAGGCCCCAAGCGACCGCTTTTTCAGGAGCGGCTGTGACGCCAATAAAGTGCTGCTTGATCAGAAGCTCACGATTTAAACCGCTACGCTCTTGAAGCCAGTCCACTGCTGTTGCCGCGTTAGCCAGCGTATCAATGGTGCCAAAGGATTTAGACGACAGAACGAACAGGGTGGTCTCTGAGTCTAGCTCAAGCAGGAGATTAGAAAGCTGACTACCATCCATAGAGGAGACAAAGTGCAAACCAATGTTCAATGATGCTTCTGGTCGGAACTGGTGGGTCGCTTCACACACCATCAGCGGGCCAAGATCAGATCCCCCGACACCAATATTGACCACGTCGGTGATCGGTTTCCCAGAGTAACCTCGCCACTGTCCCTGATGAATCTGGTTAACAAACTGCTCCATGCGATCCAAGGTTTTGTGAACGTCACTGACAACATCTTGGTCATCGACTCGGAGCTGTGCACTTTTAGGAAGACGAAGGGCAGAGTGAAGCGCCGCTCTGTCTTCTGTGTTGTTGACGTGTTCACCTTGTAACAGCGCTTTGATGGCTGACGGAAGCTGCTTCTCGTCGGCCAGTGCCAATAGCTCATTCATCACCTGAGCATCGATGCGCTGGCGGCTGAGGTCCATCAACATCCCTTCATGTCGGAACGACAGTGATTCAAAGCGTTGATCAGTATCGATCAATTCACGAAGATGTTGAACGCTTAAACGCGCCGCTGATTGTTCCAGTTTCGACCAAGCTTGAGTCATATCGACCTCTTAGAATTGCTTCTTAGCTAGGAAGTCGCGCATCGCATCAGCGGTTTCAGGGTGTTTCAAACCGAATGCTAGATTTGCCTGTAGAAGACCCGCTTTGTTACCACAGTCATAGACGGTGCCGCGCATGCTGTAGGCCTCCATTGTTGATTCTGATAGAAGCTCAAGCATCGCGTCAGTCAGTTGGATTTCGCCACCGGCACCCGGTTGGGTCGTTTTCAACAGTTCCATCACTCGGTTAGGCAGAATGTAACGACCGACAATCGCTTGGTTTGATGGCGCTTGATCGACGGGTGGTTTCTCAACCATGCCATGAATCGGAGCGCCTGCGCCGGCGGTCAGCTGTTGGCCACCGCAATCCACGATACCGTAACGATCAACATGTTCCTGTGGTACGCCCTCTACCATGATCTGGCCCGAGCCGTTTTTCTGGTAGCGTTTCACCATTTCAGAGAAGTCGCTGGCAAGCCCCTCATCGTCAATCACCATATCGGGCAGCATGACGGCAAAGTCCTCTGAACCAATGACGTGGGCAGCACACAACACCGCATGACCCAGACCTTTTGCACTAGGTTGGCGCACAGAGATGACCTCGATGCCCTTTGGTAGTGAGTTCTCTACCGCATTCAAAAGTGCAGTCTTATTCTTAAGGGCAAGCATCTGCTCTAGCTCATAGTTGGCATCGAAATGGTTTTCGATCGACTCTTTTCCAGAACGAGTTACTAGAACAATCTGGCGAAATCCTGCGCGTGCGGCCTCTTCCACGACATGTTGGATAACCGGTTTATCGACGACGGGCAGCATCTCTTTAGGAATGGCTTTAGAGGCTGGAAGAACTCGAGTACCTAGGCCGGCAACGGGGATGATCACTTTAGAGAGCATTGAATTTCCTTAATCAATAAATCTACTTTATAGGTATAACTGTCATTATACGCATAAAAGCACGACAATTTTCTTACATGTGCTATTACTTAATAGTCGACAGCTATTTACCAAACTTACGGAGATTACATGCAACTATTGGGCCAAGATACAGATGAGAGTCGTTCATCTAAGGTTTTGACGATTCTTTTGAGCCTGCTGTTTCTGGTTGCGCCCTTTTACTACCAGGACAATTTAGGTGGTGAAGGGTTGAATCTACCGTTTAATGCGGTGGTATGGTTGCCGGTGCTTTTCATTATTGCAGGAGCAATATTTAAGATTATAGAGTCTGGTGAATGGGTGCGTCCAAGCTACCTTTGGTTAATTTTAGCGATGCCGATTGGACTCTACCTGACGGGCTTTGTTTCAGGTATGGATCGCCCCGGCGAGTGGCTAATTCGACTCGGTGTGGTGTTTGGCGGTATCGCGCTCTGGTTCTCCATGTTGCAGTATCGACTCAGTGAGCAACAGATGAATCAGTTGCTCTATCTGTTATTGGCGTCGATGTTGATTCATGCCCTGGTCGGCCTGGTACAGATGATTTCACACCCACTGTTTAGAGGTTGGGTGCCTATCTCATCGGGCAATCGGCTGCTTGGGATGTTCCAGCAACCCAATCTACAAGCCTCATTGATGGCAACAGCGGTGGCGCTGGCACTCTGGTTAGCGACTACGAAAACCTTCAGTGAACAGTGCTGGCCGCAAAAATCAGCGCTTTTTCTAACGCTGTTTCTAGCGTCACTAGAGGTCACTGCATCAGGTTCTAGGGTCGGTTTGATCGGTGCTGTGCTAGCGCTGTTGTTGATCGGCGCAGGGCGTATTAAAGCGTTGATCAGTCAGCCGCTATTGGCGATTGCGTTGGCATTCACACTGGGAACCGGAGCTATTGCCGGTTATCAAGCCAATGATGGGGCGCTGCAGGCCTACAACAAGATCGAAAAACTGGCTGAAGAGGGTAAGGACGCTCGTCCTCATATCTATCGTATTGCTCTGGATGTGTTTGAACGCTCTCCGCTGTTTGGTCACGGCATCGGTAGCTTCCAGTCTGAATTCCAAAAAGAGCGTGTCACCTACTATCAGACAACGGACGCTTCAGCAGTCGATGGAAGTCCTCGATTCTCCCATCCTCACAATGAACTGCTGTTTTGGATGGACGAGGGCGGCTTGGTCGCAATGCTGGCCATTGGTATCGCGGTCTTAGGGGTTGTGTTGCAGTTGATCCGTTTAGGGTGGGGAGAGGGGTTAGCGCTTGCCGCACTGCTGTTACCCATCGCTCTGCATACCCAGACAGAGTTACCTTTTTATATTTCGACCTACCACTGGATTCTGCTGACACTGCTGTTAGCCGTGCTCTTCTCGCACCGCACTCTTGTTAAACCGGTTAAACTCTCGCTGGGTGCGACGGCTCTTTTGAAAGGTAGTCCACTATTCATTGTGCCGATTATGGTGCTCTTTTTAGTTCACTCGCTGTTGTCGCAGACCGGAATCATGCAGTACTACAAACATCGCGGCACTGAGCCAACCCATTTGAGGTTCGCGCTCAACAATGTCTACTTTAAAGAGTTGGGTGAGTATTTTGTCATGCGCTCTTCACTCTATGGTGCGATAGAGCATCAAGATCAGAATGCTGTATTGGGCTTTATTGAGTGGGGCGAAGCCTATCTTGAACAGATACCGGATATTCAACTCTATAGAGATGTGGCGATTGCTCGTCAAAATATCGGGGATGAGGAGGGTGCTCTAGCGCTGATTGCTCAAGCGAAAGCGATCTACCCTAAGGATCGATCCATCGAAGATACTCACCGTCGATTAGAGGCCGGAGAGCCGTTGGTGACGTCGAGCCTAGCCTTGCCTCAATCCGAAGAGTGATTGGGAGCTTCTCGATCCCGAGCTACTTCAATCAGTTCCGCGTTTTTGGTCTTGTCGATCTGTTTTAAGCGCTGATGCATGGCTGTTTTGGCTAACAGGTGCCCAGTTAAAGGGGCGCTGATGAACAGGAACAGCGTGATCAAAAGTTGCTGCACACTTAATGAACCCTGATCAAACAGAGTGAATAGCATTGATGCAATCAAGATCGCACCCATACCGAGGGTGGTCGCTTTTGTAGGTGCGTGCAAACGGGTGTAAACGTCAGGAAGACGAATCAGACCCAGTGAACCAATCAGAATTAATGATCCGCCTAGCAGCAGTAGCAGAGATAGGATCAATTCAATCGCAAAATTCATAGTTGTTCTGTCCTATCCCTTACTCAATGATATCGCCGCGCAGAAGGTATTTGCAGAGCGCGGCCGTGCTGACAAAGCCGAGCATGGCGATTAACAGTGCGGCTTCAAAGTTGATGGAGCTGGCTTGCACAATGCCATAGATCAGAATCAAACCAATACTGTTAATGTAGAGCGTATCCAAGCTCAGAATGCGCTCGGGCAACGAGGGGCCTCTGACTAAACTGTAAGTGTTCATGATAAGAGC
Source organism: Marinobacterium sp. xm-d-564 (assembly GCF_013283345.1). Lineage (NCBI taxonomy): Bacteria > Pseudomonadati > Pseudomonadota > Gammaproteobacteria > Oceanospirillales > Oceanospirillaceae > Marinobacterium > Marinobacterium sp. xm-d-564. Next base: position 85,873 of record NZ_WBYO01000001.1, read on the forward strand.
GATGCTGATCATGACGAGAACGATTTTAAGGCTGATCTCTAACATTGGAATATCTCCTTCAGCGGGGTCTCGTAACGCTGTTTAATCTCATCAATCAACGCTTGCTCGTCGGGAAGATCAAGGGCGTGTATGTAAAGCCACTCTCGATCCTTGCTCACTTCGGCACTCAAGGTTCCAGGCGTCAGTGATATGGTTGAGGCAAGCAGGGTGATCGGGAGATCCCCCGTTAAGTTAAGCGGGTAGGCGATAAAACCAGGTTGCAGTGCTTTGGTTGGCCCTAGAATCAATTTGGCTACCGCAAGATTGGCGACCACGATATCCCACAGTAATACCAGAATGTATCTGATCAGTTTTAGCGGTCTCTTAACCGCCATCTGTTGAGTCTGTAGAGGTTCTGTCAGTAGTGGGATTCCCAAGGCTAGGATCAACCCCAGCACTATTTGCCCGAGCGAGAAACTGTTGTTCATCAGCAACCAGACAATTAACAGAACCAGTGATAAGAAGGGGCGTGGTAGCCAAGATCGTACGAAACTCATCGTTGCACTCCTTTAGCCATAATCTGTGTCGGGTCCTGCTCAAACGCTCGTAACTGCTCAACAGTTGCGTCTGTGTACTGGGTGATTGGGCCGGCAAATAGGCTCATCAACGGTGCAGCGCTCAGCAGTATGCCGACCGCAATAAATTTACGCGTTGCTGAGGCCTTGCTGCTATCCGGTTTACCGTTGGAGCGCCAAAACAGTGTCGATCCTGCGCGTGAAAAGGCGACCAGTGCTGCCAAACTGCCGATCAATAACAGCGGCCAAGCCCAGACCAGTGCCGAGCTGCTGTCGATCGACTTCATGATCAAAAACTTACCAATAAAGCCCGACAGTGGTGGCATGCCGATCAGAGTTAGAGCTGCAATGAAAAAGAGTATCCCAATGCCCATCGGCTGCGCCAAAGAGCGACCGGCCACGATTCGGTCAAACGAGCGTTCACGCTGCTCAGCGATAATGTCCCCGATTAGGAAGAAAGCAGCGCCCGCTAGCGTAGAGTGAACGGCGTAATAGAGCGCTGCTGATAGCGAGTTTGCACTGCCAAAACCGACGGCCACCAACAGCGTGCCGACAGACAAAATGACTAAGTGAGCGGCTAGACGTTTCACGCTCGGTGCTGAAATAACCCCCAGAGTTGCCATCACCAGTGTGCCGAGCGCCAATACCCAGATCCAATCCTGTCCTAGATCGGTTAGAGCACCAGCGCTGTCACCAAAGATCAGGTTTTGAACGCGAATGATTGAGTAGATGCCCACTTTGGTCATGATGGCAAAGAGCGCCACAACGGGGCCTGGGGCCGATGCGTAGGTTCTTGGCAGCCAAAATTGTAGAGGCAGTAGCGCCGCTTTCAGAGCGAACACCGAGAGCAGCATCATGCCGCCAATCTTAGTCAGTTGAATCTCAGACTCATTAAGCTCACGGACTCGCAGCGCCATATCGGCCATATTTAGGGTGCCGAGCGTGCCGTAGATGATGCCTAACGCAAACAGAAAGATTGCAGAGCCGACAAGGTTCAGGAAAACATAGTGAACTGCCGCACTGGTTTTGTGTTTTCCGCCACCGTGAATCAGTAGAGAGTAAGAGGCGATCAACAGGATCTCAAAAAAGACGAATAGGTTGAATATATCTCCTGTTAGGAAAGCGCCGTTGATCCCCATCGCTTGGAACATCATCAACGGATAGAAGTAGCGCCCTTGGTTATCGTCCCCTGCGCTGGCATAGAGATTGGCCGATAGCAGTAGAAGTGAGGTCAGCATAACCATCAAGCTCGATAGGCGATCTCCAACTAGCTGGATGCCGAACGGCGCATCCCAGTTACCCAGTGCATAAAGCGTTACATTACCTGCTGATGCTGACATGAGCAGAGCGACTGAGACGATCACCATAGTGAGCGAACCTACCAGGCTGATGACACGTTGGCGCTCAATGCTTTTTTCAAACAGAGGCAGTAGCTGCAGCGTGGCTAACAGAAGCGGCAGAATGATAGGCAGAGTGATTAGGTGATTCATTTCTGCTCTCCGCTCTGTTCTGGTAGTCGGCCATCGACATGATCGTTACCTAGGTCGGCACGGGCTCGAATGGCCAGGATGACCGCGAAGGCGGTCATCGCAAAACCGATAACAATGGCGGTGAGAACCAGCGCCTGCGGAACAGGGTCCGGTATTGCTAGGCCAGATTTCAATACCGCGGCACCATCAATGACGAGTCGACCGGCGGAAAAGATAAACAGGTTCACAGCGTAAGAGAGCACCGTTAAGCCAAGTACCACTGGGAAAGTACGACCACGAAGTACTAGAAATACCCCCACAGCGGTGAGTAGGCCAATAATCAAACTGATCAATAGCTCCATTATTTAGACTCCTCTGGACGTGCGTGGGTCGTTAATGCGCCTAGATTCCCGAGTATAAGTAGGGTGGATCCAATGACGGTTAGGTAGACCCCTAGATCAAACAGCATGGCACTGGCCAACTCGAACTTTCCGATACCCGGCAGATAGAAGTAATCAAACCACGAACTTAAGAAGGGGTAGCCAAACAGCCAGCTGCCCATTCCCGTAGCGCCTGCGATGATCAAACCGACAGAGATCAGCCACTGGTAGTTCAGTTTCGAGCGTTCGCGCATGAAATCGACACCGTTGGCGATGTACTGCAGGATCAGTGCTACAGCGGTTACTAGACCGGCAATAAAGCCACCACCTGGCAGGTTGTGGCCACGTAAGAAGATGTAAGCCGACACCAAAAGTGCTAAAGGAAGCAGTGCTCTTGAGACGGTCGCAAGCATCATCGGGTGGTGATCGTTGCTCCAAGGTATGCCGTTAAGATCAGCTGATGGCATGAAGAGTTTCATGCGTGCGATCAGTTTGTAGATACCTAAACCGGCAATGCCCAGTACGGTGATCTCGCCAAAGGTATCAAAGCCCCTGAAGTCGACCAGAATCACGTTGACCACATTGGTACCACCACCGCCTATTTTTGAATTGGCGATGAAGAAGTCGGCAATCGAGGTTTGCGGATGCGTCATCATGGCGTAACTAATGGTTGCCATCACACCACCAATCAAGGTTGCCAAACCAAGATCACGTACCACCGATGAGGGGCTAGCGGCTTTTGCAGTGACCTGTGGTAAGAAGAAGAGTGCGAGCATCAACAGTATCACCGTGACCACTTCAACTGAGAGTTGAGTCAGTGCTAGGTCAGGTGCTGAGAAGCGGGCAAAGATAAGCGAGACGATTAAGCCGACGACCGAGACAGCAATCAGTGCGATCATCCGTTTGCGGTGCCAGATCAGCGTCACCAGTGTGGAGACGACCAAAATGATGGTAGCGACGATGCTAATACCATCGACCGGCAGCAGTGGGCGTGCTCCCTCTAAATTGATCAGCTTCGTCATTGGAACCGTCGTAAAGAGCGCAACACTCAAGATGAACAGCATGGTGTAGCGTTGCAGCGATCCGTTCTCAAGTGTGCCGTAAATTCTTGTGGCAGCATCCACAATGCGCTTGATGTTTTGATCAAAGATCGCTTTAGCGTCTCGTTCAGGGAATTGCGCCTGAAACTCAAACAACTGCTTACGGGTCGCGTAGACGACAATGCCACCCAACAGTGCAATGAAACTCATCAGCAGTGGGAAGTTAAATCCGTGCCATATGGCCAAGCTGTAGTAGGGCGTCTCGCCTTGCAGCAGAGAGGTTGCAGCGCTGTGTAGAATCTCTGCAACTACCAGACCAGGGGCAATACCCACGACAAAACAGAGTGCGACCAGTATCTCGACCGGAATCTTCATGTAGCGTGGAGGCTCATGCGGTGTCTTAGGAAGATTGATCGGTTCACCGTTAAAGAAGACGTCATGAATGAAGCGCAACGAGTAGGCAACCGAAAAGATACCGGCAACAGTCGCTAGAACAGGCAGAATCCATGAGAGCGCACCCAGTGACCCCTGCTGTAGGGTCTCTGCAAAGAACATCTCTTTGGACAAGAAGCCGTTCAGTAGCGGTACCCCTGCCATGGCCAGTGCCGCGACCATCGCTAGCATTGCTGTGTGAGGCATGTATCTCCACAAGCCGTTCAGCTTGCGCATATCCCGTGAACCCGTCTCATGATCGATGATGCCCGCTGCCATGAACAGTGAGGCTTTAAAGGTCGCGTGGTTAATGATGTGGAAGGTAGCAGCGACCGCCGCAAGCTTTGAGTTTAAACCGAGTAGTAGCGTGATCAGACCTAAGTGACTGATAGTGGAGTAGGCGAGAAGCCCCTTAAGATCGTGCTTAAACAGAGCCATGTAAGCGCCAACCAGCAAGGTGGCAAGACCGGTCAAGGTGACGATCAAGAACCACATGTCGGTACCCGCAAGCGCCGGGTAGAGTCGAGCCATTAAAAAGATGCCCGCTTTCACCATGGTTGCTGAGTGAAGATAAGCAGAGACCGGCGTTGGCGCCGCCATTGCGTGGGGCAGCCAGAAGTGGAATGGGAACTGTGCCGACTTAGTAAAGGCTCCCAGAAGCACTAGGACTAGAATATAGGGGTAGAGCTCAGAGCCACGGATTAGATCCCCTTGAGCCAATACATCCGTCAGGTTGTAGCTGCCGACTACCTGGCCGATCAGCAAAATGCCTGCAAACAACGCCAAACCACCCATGCCAGTAATGGTCAGTGCCATGCGAGCACCTTTGCGCGCTTCGCTCTTGTGATTCCAGAAGCTGATCAACAAGAAGGAGCTGATGCTGGTCAGTTCCCAAAATAGCCAGAGTTGAATCAGGTTCTCTGACAGCACAATACCCAACATGGCGGTCATGAAGAGAATCAACATCGCATAGAAGCGCGGCATGTTGTCCTGCTCTGAGAGGTAGTAACGAGCATAGAGGATAACAAGAAGACCGATGCCTAAGATCAACAGGGCAAACAGCAGTGCAAACCCATCGAGTCGGAAGGCGAGTTCTAATCCGACTGCTGGAATCCATTCGAATCGCTCAATAAAACGCTCGCCATCGAGTACCGAGGGTGCGTAAGAGATCAGGGTAGCCATAGCGACCGCTGGCAGTGCGGCTGTTGCAAACGCGCAGGCCGTTCTCGACACCTTGTTGGCAGAAAGTGAAACGAACACCCCAATGAGTGTCAGTAGGGGGATCCAGAACAGGTTTAGCACCGAAGTAGACCTCTGAAATGTAAGGTTTTATCTTGTTTCTGATCTATAAAGAGTGCGGGTAAAGGGATTGATTTTCAAGCAACTGATCCCTTTTTTTATTCCATAATTCAATAAAGGTATAACCAAGCGTTGGGTGTTGCTGGTTTGGGCATAGATCGGCGGCTGGCAGTAACACGTGTGCGTAGTTTTCTAGGTCCTTGTGTGGCAGGTTGAACTGTTCAGATTCGACGATCTCTTGGTCAAAACAGAGCAGGTCGATGTCGAGAGCGCAGTAGCGACCGCTCATGCGTCCCTGCTGAATCTCGATCGACTTCAGTGCACTAATCAAGGACTCTTGGTCTAGTTCTGTTTCAGCTTTGGTGACGAGATTGAGGTAGTCGGGTTGAGTAGGATCGATGGCGGAGCTTCGATAGCAGGGTGAGTGTTCGATGTTGCTGCAAAAGTGAGTGAGCTGCTCTAGGCCGGCGCGAATGTTGGATTCAGCATGATGGTTGCTACCGACGCCGAGCAGAATGTGGTGCACTAGAAACTTACTCCGCGAGCAATTCGAACGCCGACCAGTTCCGCTTCAGCTACGGCGATCGGTTTGCCGATTTCAAGACGCAGTCCAGGAATATTGAATTGAGCCATTAAGAACTCGGATAGATTTTCGGCGAGCGTCTCTAGTAGCTCCGCTTTGGCCTCTTGGCAGAACTGGATAACCGCTTCACTGACGGCGGCGTAATTGATAGAGGCCTCTAAATCATTGTTCTTGGCCGCGTCACGAATGTCGTTGGCCATCTCTAAATTGATCACCATAGGCTGAAGTTCTGTCCGCTCATGCGGATAGATGCCGATGATCGCTTCGAATCTAAGATTTTTTATAAAGATAGTGTCCATCATTGCACCTCTCCAACTGAACCAAGGGCTGGCAGTGTCTCCATTGGCCAGCGTGGCTGGGCTGTAATGGCGAGCGGTGAACGCTCTCCAGCCATCAAGCGCTGAGTGCCTGCATAGGCAATCATCGCGCCGTTGTCGGTACAGAACTTGGGGCGGGCGTAGAAGAGTTTAGCGCCCTCTTTTTTGGCCATATCGCCCAATTTTTTACGAAGTTTTTTGTTGGCGCTAACACCACCTGCGATCACCAGCTCTTTAAAACCGGTCTGTTGAATCGCACGGCGACACTTAATCGCCAATGTATCGACCACGGCATCTTCAAAACAGGCCGCAATGTCAGCTGAGGTTTGTTGATCCAGTTCGCCCATTTCGCGTTTTGCTGCTTCGACGGTGTTCAAGGTGAAGGTCTTTAAACCTGAGAAGCTAAAATCGAGCCCAGGACGATCGGTCATCGGTCTTGGGAAAGTATAGCGATCGCTGTTGCCATTTTCGGCCAGTTTGGCGATCAGCGGGCCACCAGGGTAGTCCAGCCCCATCATTTTGGCCGCTTTATCAAAGGCTTCGCCGGCTGCATCATCCAAAGATTCGCCCAGCAGTGAGTATTCGCCGATCCCTTTGACGCTGACGAGCTGGGTGTGGCCACCTGACACTAAAAGCGCGACAAAAGGAAAGCTGGGCGGTGTCTCCTCTAGCATCGGGGCTAATAGGTGGCCCTCCATATGATGGACGCCCACCGCAGGGATGCCCAGAGCTAGAGCCAATGCCCGACCGGTAGAGGCACCGACCATCAGGGCACCAATTAGACCGGGGCCAGCCGTATAAGCAATGGCATCAATAGAGTGCAACGTACACTCTGCCTCTTTACAGACTTCTCTAATCAGTGGGATTAGCTTGCGCACGTGATCTCGCGAGGCGAGTTCTGGTACGACGCCACCATACTCGGCGTGCATCTCTACTTGCGAGTAGAGCGCGTCACCTAAAAGGCCGCGTTCGCTGTCATAGAGCGCTACGCCGGTTTCATCACAGGAGGTTTCAATACCGAGTACAAGCATTCAGAGCTGGCCTTAATCAGTGCTATTAATGGTGCCTCATATTATTCAGAAATCTGGCTAGTTAGTGAAGCGTTAAATTGCTTTACATCAGCTGTGGTGCTCTGTATTATTTGGCGCCCTCGGAAAATTACGTCCGAGGTTAATTTAAACCAAACTTGAAAGGTAATTGGAAAACATGCCAGCCGTTAAAGTTAAAGATAACGAGCCATTTGACGTTGCACTACGTCGTTTCAAACGTTCTTGCGAAAAAGCAGGTATCCTAGCTGAAGTTCGTAAACGTGAAGCGTACGAAAAGCCAACAACTGCTCGTAAGCGTGCAGCTGCAGCAGCAGTTAAGCGTCACGCTAAAAAGCTTCAGCGTGAAAACGCTCGTCGCGTTCGCCTTTACTAATTAAGTAAAGACGCAGACTAGATTCCTTGTGGTCGAGTCTTTGTAGTAAACGATAGATTAGGTTATTAAGATGTCTTCATTGAAGAGTCAGATTACTGATGAAATGAAGGTTGCAATGCGCGCTAAAGATAAGGTGCGTCTTGGAACGATCCGATTGATGCTGGCTGAGTTAAAGCGCATCGAAGTGGATGAGCGCATCGAACTTGATGATGATCGCGTGCTCGCGGTGCTAGACAAAATGGTCAAGCAGCGCAAAGACTCGATTGCCCAGTATCAGGCGGCTGAGCGTCCTGAACTGGCGGAAAAGGAGCAGCAAGAGACGGAGGTGATTAAAACTTTCTTGCCGCAGCCTCTCAGTGATGTAGAGATCGATGCAATCATCGATGCAGCAATTGCTGCAACCGATGCTTCCGGCATGCAGGCGATGGGCCAAGTGATGGCCATCATCAAGCCGCAACTTCAAGGTCGTGCCGACATGGGAGCCGTTTCAGGTAAGGTCAAAGCGAAACTCTGATAGAGTGTTCGCTGGAACAGACAGCGAGCAGTTGAATGTCAGGAAGAATTCCGCAGCACTTCATAGATGACCTTTTAGCGCGAGTGAACATCGTTGATGTGATCGATTCGCGCATCAAGCTTAAGCGTGCCGGTAAAAACTACTCCGCACTCTGCCCATTCCATAAAGAGAAATCCCCGTCGTTTTCAGTCAGTCCTGATAAGCAGTTCTACTACTGTTTTGGTTGTGGTGCTGGCGGCAATGCGCTCGGTTTTGTTATGGAGTATGAGAAGCTCAACTTTCCTGAAGCTATTGAAGAGTTAGCGCGTACCGTTGGTGTGGATGTGCCGCGTGAGCATGATCGTCAGCGCGATGTGGCTTATGAGAAACAGGTCAAGAAACAGTTCGATCTGCTCGAGAGTGCTAACGCCTTTTACCAACAGCAGTTGCGCAATCATAGCGACAAAGCCAAAGCAGTAGCCTATCTGAAAGAGCGTGGCCTAAGTGGTCAGATCGCTGCGCGTTTTCAATTGGGTTATGCCCCTCCGGGTTGGGATAATCTGCATAAACACATTGCCAAAGAGACTGAGGACGCCGATTCGCTGCTGCTAAAGTCCGGCTTGATGGTCGAGAACGAAGAGCGCGGCCGTCGTTACGACCGTTTTCGTGACCGTATTATGTTCCCTATTCGTGATATGCGTGGTCGCACGATCGGTTTTGGTGGACGTGTATTAACGGACGAAAAACCGAAATACCTTAACTCCCCAGAGACCGATACCTTCCATAAGGGTAAAGAGCTTTATGGCCTCTATGAGGCGCGTCAGCATACCGGCTCATTAGAGCGTCTGCTGATCGTGGAAGGCTACATGGATGTGGTGAGTTTGGCGCAGCACGGTTTAACCTGGTCGGTGGCTACCTTGGGTACAGCAACCACTGAAGCGCACCTCGAGCGTATCTTTAAGATAGTGACTGAAGTGATCTTCTGTTTTGATGGGGATGCTGCAGGGCGTCAAGCGGCCAAGCGTGCGTTGGATACCTGTGTTCCGGTTATGAAAGATGGCCTAACAGCCCGTTTTCTATTCCTGCCCGATGGTGAAGATCCCGACACACTGGTGCGCAGTGAAGGTCTGGATGCCTTTACGGCACGAGTGGATGAGTCTCTGCCGTTCAGTGAGTATTTCTTTAAAGCCTTGAGTGACAACATCGATCTCACTTCTATGGATGGTCGAGCTCGATTTTCGACCCAGGCGCTGCCCAAAATTCGTAGCATGCAGACCTCGGTGCTGCAGCAGATGATGTTGGATCGGGTTGCCGAGATGACCGGTTTGACGATAGAGCAGTTGGATACTATCGCTAACCTGCACTCCAAAGTGGAGACGATCGCGCCTGAGCCTGCCGCTCGACCCAAACCCTCGTATAAGCCAGAGTCGATGCCGGATTATGACTCGGGTGAGTATCAGCATCCGCGCTATTTCGAATCGGAGCCGAGCTACTCAGATTCTTACTCCTCTCAGACTTCACAAGCTTCAGGGCCGGTGAGATCGGGTATCAGTACTAAGATCAACTTGGTTAACTCTGCGATCTCGATACTGCTGCACCGTCCTGACTTGGCGCATCAGGTGGTTCAAGCGACCGAATTGGAAGGGCTCTACGTCGAGAATATATCGCTGCTTAGGCAGTTGCTCGGCTACCTGCAGACCACTCCCGATGCGAGCCTAGGTACGCTGCTGTTGGATTGGCAGCGTGACCCAGAAATGGCGCCTAATCTGTTGATGCTTAATGAGATCTCACAGGTCGATCCAGTGCTCGATAATGTCGATGCCAAGGTGTTGCTGGATGATGCCATGGGGCGCTTATTATCACGTAAATACGAGCACGAATTGGCTGAATTGACACGTCTCTCGCGTGAGCGACCACTGACTAACGAAGAGAAACAACAGCTGGCGCAACTCTTGGCACGTAAGGCCTTGTAAACCCTTCTTTCTGTCCCCACTTATAAACTATTAATAACCCTGCCGTTAATCCGTCTTTAACTGGCAGAGGTTGAACTTTTTAGCTATACTTCGGCGCTTGCAATTTTTGCGCGCCCAACGTGGCTAGACACAGGATTTTAAATGTCTGACAACACTGAACAGCAGCAATCACGCCTTAAGGAACTTATCGCTAAAGGTAAGGAACAGGGCTATTTGACCTACGCTGAGGTGAACGATCACCTCCCTGAAGATATCGCCGATCCCGATCAGGTAGAAGATATCATCCGCATGATCAATGACATGGGTATCTCCGTGTCTGAAGTTGCGCCGGATGCTGAAACGCTTCTTATGACCGACGGTGATGCAGGTGACGATACTGACGAAGAGGCGGTTGCCGCTCTTGCTGCAGTGGAGTCGGATGCCGGTCGTACTACCGATCCCGTGCGCATGTACATGCGTGAGATGGGTACCGTTGAGCTGCTGACTCGTGAAGGCGAGATCGAAATTGCGAAACGTATTGAAGAGGGTATCCGTGGTGTCATGGGGGCGCTTGCTCAGTTCCCAGGCAGTGTTGCCTTGGTGCTTGATGCCTACAAAACGACCGTTGAAGAGGAGGGTCGTTTAAGCGATTTGTTCAGCGGTTACATCGATCCTGATGCTGAAATCGCCAATAACAATCCTATTCCTGAAGAGGAGGAGGTTGAAGACGCAGACGATGATTCGGATGACGACGACAGCAACGATGATGATTCAGAAAAGGATCGTGGTCCAGACCCAGAAGAGGCTGCTGAACGTTTCGGTGCCATCGAAGAGGCTCTGGCTAAACTGATTAAAGCAGAGAGCAAAGGTCGTGATTCATCAGCATTTGGTGCAGCCCTTGAAGAGCTAGCACTGGTGTTTGCTCCCGTTAAACTGTCTCCACGCTACTACGATATGTTGGTTAGCCGTGTTCGTGGCTACATCGATCGTATCCGTACACAAGAGCGCAACATAATGCGTATGTGTACTCAGAAGTGCCGTATGCCGCGTGATCAGTTCATTAAAACCTTCCCAGGTAATGAAACTAATCCTGATTACTTCGATGATCTCGTTAAAGCGGGTAAGCCATACTCTGATGCGATCTCAGCAAGCCTAGATGATCTTAAACGTGCACAGCGTCGTCTGGTTGCCGTTGAAGAGGAGCTAAACATTGATCTAACCGAGATCAAAGAGGTTAACCGTCAGTTATCGATCGGCGAAGCGCGTTCACGTCGCGCGAAGAAAGAGATGGTTGAAGCCAACTTACGTCTGGTTATCTCGATCGCTAAGAAGTACACCAACCGTGGTCTGCAGTTCTTGGATCTGATCCAAGAGGGTAATATCGGCTTGATGAAGGCGGTTGATAAGTTTGAATACCGTCGTGGTTACAAGTTCTCGACCTACGCGACCTGGTGGATCCGTCAGGCGATCACTCGTTCGATTGCCGACCAAGCACGTACTATCCGTATTCCAGTTCACATGATCGAGACGATCAACAAACTGAACCGTATCTCGCGTCAAATGCTGCAAGAGATGGGTCGCGAAGCGACACCGGAAGAGCTGGCAGAGCGTATGGAGATGCCGGAAGATAAGATCCGTAAAGTATTGAAGATCGCGAAAGAGCCGATCTCGATGGAGACTCCAATCGGTGACGACGAAGATTCGAGCCTAGGTGACTTTATCGAAGATACAACGATGGACTCACCGATCGATTCAGCAACGGGTGAAGGCCTACGTGAATCGACGCGTGCTGTCTTGGCGGGTCTAACCGCTCGTGAAGCAAAAGTACTTCGTATGCGCTTTGGTATCGACATGAATACTGACCACACTCTAGAAGAGGTGGGTAAGCAGTTCGACGTAACACGTGAGCGTATTCGTCAGATCGAAGCGAAAGCACTACGCAAGCTTCGTCATCCAAGTCGTTCCGACCACCTGCGTGGTTTCATCGACGAATAAATCTTTGATTTATAAGTTATTGCGCCCATAAAACCAGCTAGGTATTATGGGCGCGCTTCTTAGGGCCCATAGCTCAGTTGGTTAGAGCGCTCGACTCATAATCGATCGGTCGCAGGTTCAAGTCCTGCTGGGCCCACCACTTCCTCTAGCTCCAACGGCGATCCTCCAATCTCGATAGTGCCGGTGACTGGCTTCAGCCTGTCATCCGCAGGCAGAATTTAATGCCTATCTGGAAAACACCGGTATAGCAGATGTCAGGCTAAAGCCAGACACCGGTGCTAATAGCTAGATTCATACAAAAAATAATCGCGGCCTTTTCAAGACCGCTCCAACAGTGCCTGTTTCTAATCTCGTGCCAATTTGTCCACGTCCGATCGAGAGTGAGTACGATGGTTTTTCACGGTTAAGAGTTCAATCGGCTGAGGCCCGGATGGCCGAAGTCTGCAACGGAGGCAGGAGCCGACTTAGTGCCATGGAAGGCATGTATTCCGTTAATGCAGGAGCAATTAACGGTTTGCAGTGTCCTATTGGACTTCAGTGAAAAAGCATTGAACGGAGCGTGCCGCAGGCCGAGTGAGCGTGGTCAGTTTTTGCTTACTTTTTTCTGACAAAAAAGTAAGGCTGGTCGCCTTTAGGCGAGTAGAAAGCTTTTGATCTAGCTTTTAGCTCTGGTGACTGGCTTTAGCCTGTCATCTGCTATATCGGTGTTTTCCAGATTGTCTGAGAGTCTAACAGCGGATGACAGGCTGAAGGCCTGTCACCGATGATGCTTCATCTATCGGCTACAAATCGCCCCACCAATCTGTACCCACTCATCATCGTTTTGAATCTGCAGTACATCAAACACCTGCACTTCGGCGGGTTTGATGTCGTAGCGGGTCAGTAGTTGGCAGACGCGTTCTGCGTCGTTATTACGATTTTGGCCGTTGGGTAGAACGCCTACCCCTAAGATATGCCCCTTATCCCACCAGACAGGGCGTGCCGGGAAGGTGGTGTCTTTAGCGAGCTCCGCCTCAACTTGTGCACGAGTCTGTGGTGATACTTCTGGCTTGCCACTCTCAATGTAGTAGGTAACGGCAGCGGCTAAGATAATCAAAATAAGCAGGGTAAGACGCTTGTAGCTTTTCAAGGGGAGACCTCATTTATCAGTTGAGGCGCAGTTTAGTATGAGGGGAGGGGAAGAACAACTCGACAAAAGAAAAAGGCCGCTGATGCGGCCTTTAAAATTATTATTAGCTGCCAGAAAGGCTGCAATTTCCTGCTGTTGTACAGGTCACAGTAGCTCCTGGTTCAGTGGTTATTGAAAAACCTGGCGCTGAAACTGTGTCGTTAGAGATGGAACCTGTGCATGACCACCCTGTGATAGAAGTAGGTAACGCCTCAGAAGCAGCTTCTGCGACCACGCGTTGGTTAGCAAGAGCTTTTGCTTCACTTAAACAAGCGCCATTTCTAGAGTCATCAACATATTCATTATAAGCCGGCAACGCGATCGCAGCCAAAATACCGATGATCGCTACTACGATCATCAATTCGATTAGGGTGAAGCCCTTTTGTGTTTTCTTCATCATAAGAAACTCTCCAGTGAGTTAACTATTAATTAAATTAAGCGGTACATCCCTTGTGCCACTTGAACCCTCCCTGAGGGCTTCTCAATCCGTTACCTTTAAAGTAGACCAGATTTGGGAAGTTCCAAGTAAAAAAGTAAAAAAAATGCCAAAAAATTTTAAAAATACTGATTTAACTCACTTTTTTATCTTTAAACGTGCAGGTTTTCGATATCTTTGCCATAGTTAAGATAGTTAATAGAGAATTTTTGACCCATTATTTAGGAATCTTCTGTGCAGGCATCGAGTAACTTAAGCGGTTTAGCGAAGCGGTTGGTTAGTGACGGTGTGTTTACAGCCGAGACTGCGCAACAGGCTCTGCTTAAAGCGCGTGCCGAGCAACGCTCGTTTATCTCTTACCTGATTGCCAATCGTGTTATCAGTGCCCGTCGTGCCGCCAGTGCTGCATCTGAAGAGTTTGGTCTGCCGGTATTGGATCTAGATGCGATCCCATTAGATGTAATCCCTAAAGATGTGGTCGATTCTAAGGTGATTGTTCGCCACCACGCACTGCCGCTGATGAAGCGTAATTCTCGTCTCTATGTGGCGATCTCGGATCCGACCAATATCAAAGCTCTTGATGAGATGCGCTTTACTAGCGGTCTTCCGACCGAAGCGATATTGGTGGAAGAGGATAAGCTGACTCGTAAGATCGAGATGGTACTCGATTCCGAGGACAGTTCTGCCTCCCTTGGCGATCTGGGTGATAGTGACTTAGATAACCTCGAAGTGAGCGATACGGAGCTGCCGAAAGAGGAGAGCAGTGCCGAGGATGCCGCATCCGATGCGCCAATTGTTCGCTTTATCAATAAGATTCTGTTGGATGCCATTAATGGTGGTGCGTCCGATATTCACTTTGAGCCCTACGAGAAGAGCTACCGTGTCCGTTCGCGCATCGATGGTATTTTACAAGAGGTCAGCTCGCCGCCTAGAAACCTGGCAGCGCGCCTCTCTGCCCGTCTTAAGGTGATGTCTAATATGGATATTGCTGAGCGCCGTGTGCCGCAAGATGGTCGTATCAAGTTAAAGATCTCGGCTAAACGCTCGATCGATTTTCGTGTGAATAGCCTTCCGACTTTATGGGGCGAGAAGATCGTACTGCGTATCCTGGATCCCTCCAGTGCCAAGATGGGCGTTGACGCACTGGGTTTTGAGCCAGGTCAGCGTGAGCTCTACCTAGATACTCTGGCTCGTCCTCAAGGTATGGTGCTGGTGACCGGTCCAACTGGCTCGGGTAAAACAGTGACGCTCTATACCGGTTTGAACATCCTTAATGAAGAGGAGCGAAATATCTCCACCGCGGAGGATCCGGTCGAGATCAACATGGATGGGATCAATCAGGTCCATGTGAACCCGAAAGTGGGTTTAACCTTTGCCGAAGCGCTGCGCGCCTTCCTGCGTCAGGACCCTGATGTCGTCATGGTCGGTGAGATTCGTGATTTGGAGACGGCCGAGATCGCGATTAAAGCGGCTCAGACCGGCCACATGGTGTTATCGACCTTGCACACCAACTCGGCACCAGAGACACTGACGCGTCTACGTAACATGGGGGTCGCATCGTTCAATATCGCCACCTCAGCTACTTTGATTATTGCGCAGCGTCTGGCACGTCGACTCTGCACCGGCTGTAAAAAGCAGACCGATATCCCACATGAGACTCTATTAGAGCAGGGCTTTGAGGAGTCGCAACTGGCTGATTTGCATCTGTTTGAGCATAACCCAGAGGGTTGTTCGCGCTGTAACCGTGGTTACCGGGGGCGTGTCGGTATCTATGAGATGCTCGAAGTGACGCCGGCGGTGGCTGAGTGCATTATGGAGAATGGCTCGTCGCTCGACATCCTTGAGGTGGCGAAACGTGAAGGCTTTGCTACGCTTAGGACAGCAGGACTTAAAAAGGTTGCTGAGGGACTGACCAGTCTCGAAGAGATGAACCGCGTTATTAAGAACTGATCATTAATGCTTAATTATTTGATAGAAGTACTCTGAATGGCGAAGACCGCAACGCGAAAAAAATACAAAGAGCCAAAAATTCTGACCTTTGCTTGGACCGGTAAAGATAAAGCTGGTAACAAAAGTAAAGGGACCGTTGATGCGTTGACGCTCTCTGAAGCGAAGATCCAGTTGCGTAAGCAGGGGATCAACTACGACAAGGTCAAAAAACAGAGCGTTTCGATCTTCTCCAACAAAGATAAACCGATTAAACCGATCGATATTGCCTTTTTCACACGTCAAATGGCCACTATGATGCGCTCGGGCGTTCCGCTGTTACAGGGTTTGGATATCGTCGGTCAGGGTGCTGAGAAGGCGAAACTGAAGAAACTGATTTACGATATTCGTGCGGATGTGAATGGTGGCTCGGACCTGTCCACTGCCTTGTCTCGTTTCCCGCAATATTTTGATGATCTCTACGTCTCCTTGGTCGCTGCTGGTGAGCAGTCGGGTTCCCTAGAGGCGATGCTGGATCGCTTGGCACTCTACAAAGAGAAGAGTGAAGCGCTTAAAGCCAAGATCAAAAAAGCACTGACCTACCCAACCGCGGTTATTGTGGTCGGTCTTCTAGTAACCGCGATTCTGTTGGTTAAAGTGGTGCCGGTGTTTGAGGATGTCTTCGGCAGCTTCGGTGCCGACTTGCCCGCCTTTACTAAGTTCGTTGTTAATCTCTCTGAGATCGCGCAAAGTTATTGGCTCTATGTGCTGGGCCTGCTGTTTGTCGGTGGCTACTTCTTCCGGCGCGGCATGATCCATTCGAAGAAATTCAGAGACTCCGTCGAACGAACCAGTCTTAAAATCCCAGTGATCGGGGGTATTCTCTATAACGCAGCGGTTGCTCGATTTGCCCGGACACTGGCGACGACGTTCTCGGCGGGTGTGCCGTTGGTGCAGGCTCTTGAGTCCTGTGCGGGTGCCGCCGGTAACGTGGTGTTCCACGATGCCATCATGCAGATCCGCAACGGTATAGCGGCCGGCCAATCCCTGAAAAATGCGATCAATATGACCGGTGTATTCCCCGTGATGACTGTTCAGATGGTTGCTATCGGTGAAGAGGCCGGTTCACTCGACTCCATGCTCGATAAAGTCGCCGAGTTCTTTGAAGCGTCCGTCGATAATGCCGTCGATAACCTATCCAGCCTGTTAGAACCGCTGATCATGGTGGTGCTAGGTACACTTGTCGGTGGATTGGTGATCGCCATGTACCTACCGATCTTCCAGCTTGGGCAGGTTGTTGGGGGATAATCATTGGGGCCGGTGACTGGCCTTCAGCCTGTCATCCGCTGGTAGACTTTACTGCCTATCTGGAAAACACCGATAAAGCAGATGACAGGCTTAAGCCAGTCACTGGTGTTTTTAGATAATTCTAATGAATACTAATCGCGGCCTTTTCAAGACCGCTCCAACATTGCCTGATTTGAATCTCGTGCCAGTCGTCCCCGTCCGACTGAGAACGAGCACGGTGCTCTTTTTCGTTAAGACGTTGAAAGGATCGAGCCCCGGATGGGCGAGAGTTTCAGCGCCTGCACGGAGCAGGCTCTGAAATGTGCCTTTCGATGTTAGAAAAAGAGTATCGCGCGCAGTGTGCCGAAGGCCGAAGGAGCGGGGTGTGTTTGATCCACAGGATGTGGTGAATGCCGAAAGTGCAGGAGCACACTTTCGGCCCTGCTTCTTCTTTGCTCACACAAAGAAGAAGGCTAGCCGACGCCAGTCGGATAGATTGCCCTTGATCTTCCCAAAACAACAACACAAAAATAGTTAGCTGGCACAGATCAAACCCATTAAAATAATGGCCTATTATTTTAACTCCGAGGTACTCTCCATGGCTGTCGGTCCTGACACTCTTCCTACGCTTCACCCTGTTGCAGGTTTCAAAATTGGTATTGCCAGTGCGGGCATTAAGAAGCCTGGGCGTCGCGATATTGTGGTGATGGAGTTTCCAGAGAGTGCGTCAGTAGCGGGCGTATTCACCAAAAATGCTTTCTGTGCGGCGCCTGTCCATTTAGCGAAAGCCAATATGGCGAAGGGTCAGGTGCGTTACTTGGTCACTAATACTGGGAATGCGAATGCCGGTACCGGTGAGCAGGGGATGGCGGATGCTAAAGCGGTCTGTGCTGAGCTTGCACAGCGCGCGGGTGTTGCCGAGTCTCAGGTGATGCCCTACTCAACGGGCGTGATCGGTGAGCCTCTGCCTGTCGATAAGATCGTTGGTGCATTAGATGCGGCATTAGCCGATCTTAAAGAGGACAACTGGTTGGATGCCGCTTGGGGCATTATGACGACTGATACTCGTGCTAAAGCGGCGTCTGAGCAGATCGAAGTGGATGGTAAAACCATTACGATTACCGGCATCTCCAAAGGTGCAGGGATGATCATGCCAAACATGGCGACAATGCTGGGCTATGTGGCGACTGATGCCGAGATTGATCAGGTCTTGTTGCAGTCGTGGATGAGTGCTGCGACGGAACGATCCTTTAACCGCATCACTGTCGATGGCGACACCTCGACAAATGATAGCTGTACTCTGGTTGCGACGGGTGCTTCTGGGGTTCGAATAGAGGCGGACAGCGCTGCAGCAACGGCCTTTGTTGAAGCCTTTAACCGTATTATGTTGCAACTCGCTCAGTTGATTGTGCGTGATGGCGAGGGCGCAACGAAGTTTGTTGAGATCCGTGTCGACTCGGCTGAAACGTCAAAAGAGGCGTTGGATGTTGCTTACACCATTGCTCATTCGCCACTGGTGAAAACCGCTCTATTCGCCAGTGACCCTAACTGGGGCCGTATCTTGGCCTGTGTGGGTCGTGCCGGCATTGAAAACCTTGATCTGGACGCGCTGCAAATCTACTTAGGCGATGTCTGCATTGTCGAGAAAGGTGGTCGAGCGGCCAGCTACACCGAAGAGCAGGGGCAGGCTGTGATGAATGAGGAGGATATTCTGATTCACGTGGTGCTCAACCGAGGTAGTGCGAGCGAGACGGTTTGGACGACTGACCTATCGAAAGAGTATGTGTCGATCAATGCCGACTACCGTTCATAAGAGACTGTTCAAATAATCGCTATGAAACAGATACTGGTTGCCGCTGCCGCAATACTGAATCCACAAGGCCAACTGCTGATTGCCAAGCGCCCCGATGATAAACACCAGGGCGGGCTTTGGGAGTTTCCGGGCGGTAAGGTAGAGGCCGAAGAGTCGGTTGAGACAGCACTTAAGCGTGAACTGCTAGAAGAGATCGGTATTGAGATTGTGAAGTGTGAGCCTCTGGTCCGCATTGAGCACGACTACAGTGATAAATCTGTGGTCTTAGATGTCTGGGTGGTCAGCTCATTCAGTGGCGAGGCTTCCGGTTTAGAAGGCCAACCCATTGAGTGGATCAACCCTGTTGAGATGGACTCCTACCAATTTCCAGAAGCAAATCTGCCGATTATCGCCGCACTGAAAACGAGATTGGGCCTCTAATGCCTCCGTTTATTTTGGGGCTAACTGGCGGCATAGCCAGCGGTAAAACGGCCGCCGCTGATCGTTTAGAGTCCCTAGGTGCGACACTTGTGGATACCGATCTTATTTCGCGCGAAGTGGTGGAGACTGGTCAGCCGGCGCTGACTCAGATTGAACAGCACTTTGGGCCTGAAGTGATTCAAGATGATGGCCAGTTGAATCGTGCGGCACTGCGTGAGAGGGTCTTTAAAGATCCTAATGAGCGTCAGTGGTTAGAGGCTTTGTTGCACCCACTGATTCGTCAAACCACTATGGAACGTGCCTTAAACGCCGAGACCCCAATCGCGTTGGTGGTTGTACCCTTGCTGTTTGAGAGCGGGCACTACCAAGAGATTGATGCATCGCTAGTGATCGATGTGCCGGTCGAGGTACAACGACAGCGAACCTTGAGTCGTGACGGTGTCAGTGAAGCTCAAGTCGATTCGATTCTTGCCGCTCAGATGGATCGTCAATCTCGAATTGATCGGGCCGATTATGTGATCAGCAATACCGGCACCCTGGATGAGCTTTATTCTCAGGTGGATGCGCTCTATCATCAGCTGACCACTCAACAAACGACATAATCCGACAGGAGCCCTTGTGAAAGTTAAATGCCCCACCTGCGAAAAAAAGGTCGAGTACTCCACCGAAAACAAGTACCGCCCATTCTGTTCAGAGCGCTGTAAGTTGATTGACCTAGGCGAGTGGGCAAGCGAGGGATACAAGGTCGCGACTCAGCCGGATATTGAGGATTTCAGTTCGGGTATGAGTCCTGAAGAGTTTGAACATACACCGACTCGGCATTGAGTTTGTTGGCAAACTCATTTAAAGCCAGAACTTTCTAATCGCCTAAAGGCGATCAACCTTACTTTTTGGTCAGCAAAAAGTAAGCAAAAACTGACCACGCTCACTCGGCCTGCGGCACGCTCCGTTCAATGATTTTTCACTGAAGTCCAATAGGACACTGCAAACCGTTAATTGCTCCTGCATTAACGGAATACATGCCTTCCATGGCAATAAGTCGGCTCCTGCCTCCGTTGCAGACTTCGGCCATCCGAGCCTCAGCCGATTGAACTCTTAACCGTGAAAAACCATCGTACTCACTCTCGATCGGACGTGGACGAATCGGCACGAGATTTGTATCTGTCACTTTGTTGGAGCGGTCTTGAAAAGGCCGCGATTGGTATGCAATAAAATTTTTTAAAAAACACCAGTGACTGGCTTCAGCCTGTCATCTGCTTTATCGGTTTTTTTCAGATAGGTAATAAATTCTAACGGCGGATGACAGGCTGAAGCCAGTCACCGGCACTATCGCGACCTCTGCGAGATCGCTCCTACGATATTACTTATCTGAACTAGACCAACCGCATTGATAGATCAATCGCGCGGCAGTGCTTGGTGAGCGCGCCAATCGAGATGTAATCAACGCCGGTTTCGGCGTAACTCACCAGGGTGTCGTCGGTGATGTTGCCGGACGCTTCCAGTTTGGCTCTGCCATCAACCAAGGCAACCGCTTCGCGCATCTGATCGGGAGTGAAGTTATCGAGCATGATGATGTCTGCACCCGCTTCTAGGGCTTGGTTTAACTCGTCAAAGCTTTCGACTTCGACTTCCACCGGTTTGCCTGGGTGGTTGGACTTGGCTTGTGAGATGGCGGATTCAATGCCGCCGGCCGCTAGAATGTGATTCTCTTTGATTAGAAACGCATCAAACAGACCGATGCGGTGGTTGTAGCAACCGCCGCAGGTGACGGCGTACTTCTGTGCCAAACGCAGCCCCGGAAGTGTCTTGCGCGTATCTAAGAGTTTAACTGGGGTGTTGGCGACCTTGTCAGAGTACTGTTTGGCGAGGGTGGCAGTGCCTGATAACGTTTGAAGGAAGTTCAGTGCTGCGCGCTCTCCGGTCAATAGGCTTCTGGCCGAACCTTTTAGAGTGAAGAGCAGTGTGTTCGGTGCGACGGAGTCCCCATCTGCCACTTTCCAATCTACCTCTACGGTCGGATCGACCTGCTTAAAGACCTCATTGACCCAAGCACTGCCGGCAATCACCGCTTGATCGCGTGAGATGATCTCGGCTTTGGCCTGCTGGCTCTCTGGGATCAATTCCGCCGTGATGTCACCTGTACTGACGTCCTCTTCAATTGCAAGACGGACATTCGCTTCAATGGTGGGCTTTAGGGTTTCTAGCGTTAGCATCGACAGGGACTCTTCGGGTAATATGATTTAAGCAGGTATTGTACGTGATCTTACCTGCATCGCCACTGTTAGCGGGGTTCAATTTGTCAGTTAGTTTCAGTATCGATCAGCCTTCAGGCCGGCTCATAGGCGCCGACTGGATCGCCTCGCCCAATTGTAATGAGCGACCTAGTGATGAGATCTCACTGTTGGTGATTCATAACATCAGCCTGCCTCCAGGACAGTTTAATACTCAGGCGGTAGAGCGCTTCTTTTGTAATGAGTTGGACTGCAGCGAGCACCCCTACTACCAACAGATAGAGGGGTTAGAGGTCTCTGCCCATCTGCTTATAGAGCGGACGGGGCGTGTGGTTCAGTTTGTACCATTTAACAAGCGTGCATGGCATGCGGGGCAGTCCAGTTTTGATGGACGCGAACAGTGTAATGATTTCTCGATTGGCATTGAATTGGAAGGGAGCGATGATCAACCCTTTACCGATCAGCAGTACGACCAATTGGTTCAGATCACTGAGCAACTGCTGACCCACTACCCGCTGATTACCCCACACCGAATCACCGGCCATAGTGATATTGCGCCGGGACGTAAAACCGATCCGGGTCCCTGTTTCGATTGGGATCGTTATTTAAACGCCCTTGGATCTCTGCCAGCTAACTAATGGGAAACAGTCGCGACAGTAACACGGGCACAGCAGTCTCGACCCGTAAAATCCGCTCCCCAAGGTGAATAGCCTCTAGCCCCTGTTGCTGCATCAGATCGACTTCGTAAGGGATAAATCCGCCTTCAGGACCGACTGCTATCAATGTCTCTTTATCTGATGGTTCAGGGCAGAGTGAAGCGTTGTAGGGGTGGGCGATCAGTGCGCGTTTCCCATTAACCAGCGCTGGCAGTTCATCCTCAACAAAGGGTTTAAATCGTTTACGGATATGCACTTTGGGCAGTTTTGTGTCGCCAGCTTGCTCTAGACCCAGAATCAGATGTTCGCGGATCGAGTCTTCTGACAGGACAGGCGTTGACCAGTAGCTCTTATCGACGCGATAGGCGTTGATCAGGTAGATCTCTTTTACCCCCATGGCGGCTAGGGTTTGAAAGGTCCGTTTCAACATTTTTGGACGGGGTAGGGCCAGTAGTAGAGTCGCTGGCAGTGGTTTGGGGGGCTTTTTTTGAAGGTCAACCTTAAGGGATACCGACTCAGAATCGATCTGATCCACTCTGGCTGAGCCAATCAGTCCATTCAGTTCGCCAGCTCTTAGGGTGTCGCCGACCTCTAGTTTTTGTACTTCAAGCATGTGGCGGTGACGACGGTCACTGATGCGCACCTCAGTTGAGGAGGTGAAATCCTCTTTTTCTAGAATCAGTAAATTCACATTAAGCCCTGACAAATTTTGTAATAGTGTACTGCAAAGCTGGGTGTGCGTGGGAACCTAGGTTATAGTGCCCGCATGTCTAAAGCTGCAGATCTGACCAATGACCCGATAAGACCGACACTGGTGCGCATGACCGTACCCATGATGTTCGGCATGATCAGTCTGATGCTGTTTAACTTGGCGGATGCTTGGTTTGTCGGTCGCTTAGGCACCTGGCCACTGGCGGCACTGTCGTTTACCTTCCCAATTAGCTTCTCGCTGACCAGTCTGGCCATCGGTCTTGGTGTGGGGACGTCCGCAACCTTAGCGCGCCTGATCGGTCGCGGTGAGAAACAGCGGGTAGCACGTTTAGCGACTGATAACCTACTGATGGCAGTTTTGATTACTGCTGTGGTGGGCTTTATCGGGCAGTTTCTTTTGATTCCTATCGTAGAGTTGATGGGGGCTGCTGAGTATCTGATCCCTTATATAGACGCATACATGTCGGTCTGGTTCTTTGCGGCCATCTTTATGGTTCTGAACATGGTCTGTAACAGCACCTTCCGCTCGATGGGTGATACTCGCACCTCAGCCGCGCTGATGTTGGGCTCTTCAATTCTCAACTTTATCCTGGATCCCATCCTGATTTTTGGTTGGGGCGCTATTCCTGCGATGGGCATACAGGGCGCTGCCATTGCCAGCTTAATCGCTTGGGCGATTACCTCTGTGTTAGCGATTTGGGTGCTGTTCGTTCGTAAAAAGATGATCCTGCTGGGAGTACTAGACCCCAGTGTGTTGTTTAAAAATTGGCGTTCAGTCCTAAAGATCAGTCTGCCCGCGGCTCTATCAAATATGATGACGCCGCTGGCTAACGGGATTTTGACAGCGATTGTTGCTCAGCACGGTGCAGCCGCGGTTGCAGCCTTTGGGGTAGGCAGTCGTATCGAATCTCTGGCCCTACTGGTCTGTTTGGCCTTGTCGATGACGCTGCCACCTTTCATAAGTCAGAACTTAGGTGCGAAACAGATCGCGCGTGTTAAGTCTGCCTACAGTGATGCGGTGTTCTTTGCATTGAGTTGGCAGTTGTTGATCTACCTGCTGTTAGCCCTTGGTGCAGGGCTTTTAGTGCCACTGTTTACTAACGACTCTGAGGTTGGTCGCTGGTTGGTTCTCTGGATGTTGATTGTACCGCTGGGCTTTGGATTTCAGGCGACTACTTTCCTCAGCTCGTCCAGCTTTAATGCTCTGCATCTCCCCTATCATGCGATGCGTGTCAGCATCGTTCGACTCTTTCTCTTCTACATTCCACTCGGCTGGCTAGGTAGCACCCTGTTCGACCTTAAAGGGCTCTTTATCGGCCTAGTGGTAGCGAATGCGCTGACGGCGCTGTTCGCTTGGTTCTGGATGATCCGGACCCTAAAAAGGGTCTAATCAGACGTCATACCACTGTCATCTCTCTGGTTTAAATTGATCCACTACTTTGGTTCATTGTCTGACATTAAAACTTGTCAGGTTCTAAAAAGTAGAGTAATTACTTATTTAACGTAGGGTTTTTAAAGCCTCCATGGCCTATGTTTTTCCATTTCTTGCTTGCTGAGAGTGGAGCGCAGAAAGCAATAAGAGTGGCCAATTCCCTGCATATCAATCGCCTCATTGAGAGTCGATCACAACACAAGGGTGAATAATATGAGTCAAAAAGTCGCACTCGTTACTGGTGGTACCGGTGGCTTGGGTGTCAGCATCTGTCGCAAATTGGCTGATGCTGGTTTTAAAGTCGTTGCTGGCTACAACTCAGGTGGTAATCACGAGAAAGCCAAAGCTTGGCAAGAGGAGCAACGCAAAGATGGCTACGAGATCGAAGTCGCTTACGGTGATGTCACTAATGCTGAGTCTTGTGCTGAGTGTATTGCGACGGTTGAAAGGCTAACTGGTGGTTCAGTTGATGTCCTAGTCAACAATGCGGGTATTACTCGCGATGGTCAGTTCAAGAAGATGAGCTGGGAACAGTGGGACGAAGTACTTAGCGCCAACCTCGACAGTATGTTCCACATGACACGCCTAGTGATTAACCCAATGCTTGAGAAAGGCTTTGGTCGTATCATCAATATCTCCTCTGTGAATGCGCAGAAAGGTCAGTTCGGTCAGGCAAACTACTCTGCAGCTAAAGCGGGTATCCACGGCTTTACCAAGGCGCTGGCGCAAGAGGTGGCTGCTAAAGGGATTACCGTCAATACGGTGTCACCAGGTTATATCCTAACCCCAATGGTGGCTAAGATTGATCAGGCAATTCAGGATAAGATTACTTCAACGATTCCGGTTAAACGTTTCGGTACACCGGATGAGATCGGTCGCACGGTAGCCTTTATTGCTGACGAAGAGTCGGGTTACATGACCGGTGCGGACTTCTCAGTGAACGGTGGTCTACACATGTTCTAATCCCTCTCTAATAGAGTTAGGGATTAATCGATGTCAGACGCAATTTTTTCAAAAGGCGTATTTAAAGGCCTAGTCAGTGCGTCTGACATCACTTTCCTTCAATTGACTTCAACGTCGCCATCCACATAGATCCATTTGTCAGCGTCACGGCGAAAATTGGATCGTTCGTGCAGTACCCCAGCTCTTCCATCGGCCGCTTTAAAGTGAGCATTGAACTCGACCTGTCCTTTTTGGTGCAGAGGTCCACCCTCATGCGTATCCAGTATCTCCAGTTTCACCCACTCGGTTGAGCGAAGCTCTTGTGCCAGCATGTTCGCTTCACCTGGTGAGCGTCGCTCTGGCGCTAAAGTATCGATCAGATAGTCCACAGCACCGACAGAGAAAGCTGTGTAGCGTGAGCGCATCAGCTTTTCAGCAGTGGGTGCGACTGCGATGCCGGCTAGATAGGGTTGGCAGCACTCTGAAAAGGGGGCGCCACTGCCGCAGGGGCAGTTTGATTCAGTAGGATTGTTTAGCATTTTTAGAACTCTCTTAGCCAGAATGGAAAGGGCCTGTTACTCTTAACGCTATTATCAGCAATTTTCATCAAGGATGCGAAGATGAGTGCGCAAAGCGAGACGTTTTTTTGGCACGACTACGAGACCAGCGGAACCGATCCACAACGAGATCGTCCCATGCAATTTGCTGGTATTCGGACCGATGCCGACCTCAATATCATTGAGGATCCTGTGATGATCTACGCTCGTCCTGCCGATGATATGTTGCCGCACCCGATGGCCTGTTTGATTACCGGGATTACGCCACAAATTGCCTTAGAGAAAGGGGTCAGTGAAGCCGAGTTTATCGCTAGGATTCATGCAGAGTTGGCTCGACCAGGTACCTGCGGTGTCGGTTACAACTCAATCCGCTTTGATGATGAGGTGACGCGAAATACCCTCTATCGCAATTTCTACGATCCCTATGCGCGTGAGTGGCAAAATGGCTGCTCTCGTTGGGATATCATCGACATGTTACGTCTCACTCGCGCACTGCGTCCCGATGGAATCGTTTGGCCTAGCTACGAAGATGGCACGCCGAGTTTGCGTCTGGAAGATCTGACCAAGGCTAACGGCATTGAGCATGGTAGTGCCCACGATGCGCTATCTGATGTCTATGCCACCATTGCGATGGCCAAGCTGGTTAAAGAGAGACAACCCAAGCTGTTTGATTATGTGATTCGTCATCGCTCCAAATTGGCGATTCAAAAACTGATCGATCCGCAAAGCATGAAGCCGGTGTTACACGTCTCATCACGTTACCCGGTAGAGCAAGGCAATATGGCGGTTGTTGCCCCGATTGCGGTGCACCCAACCAACAAGAATGCCAGCATTGTTTGGGATCTACGACACGACCCAGCCCCGCTTTTTGAACTGACTGCCGAGCAGATTAAACAGAATCTCTATCTCCCGCGCGATCAGCGTGATGAGAATACCCCTAAATTAGCTCTGAAGTTACTGCATGCCAATCGTTGCCCGATTGTGGCACCGGCCAACATGCTGCGTGGTGATGAACCGGCAAAGTTTGCCATTGATGGCGATCAATGTCGGGCGCATTTGGCGCTATTGCGCAATGAACCCAATCTCCGAGAGAAACTGATGGCGGTTTACCAAGAGGATCGCGATGCGATTGCTGACCCTGATCTGCAGATCTACTCTGGTGGCTTCTTCTCCAATGATGACAAAAAACTGATCGATCGCGTGCGTGAGGCGGATGAAGAGAGCTTGTACGAATTACAGCTGCCGTTTCAGGATCCCCGTCTAGAGGAGATGTTGCTGCGTTATAAAGCTCGAAATTTCCCAGAAACCCTAACCGATGAGGAGCAGTTGAGTTGGGAGGAGTTTCGAGCGCAAAAGCTACTGAAAGGCACCGGTGGTTACCTCACCTTTGAAGCACTCTATGCAGAGCTGAATCGCATTGCTGAACTACCGGAGACTACGGCTGAGCAAAGGGCGATATTGGAAGATATCGCCCTCTATGCGGAATCTATATACCCCTTTGAACCTTAGAAATTATGACTTAGGTGACTCAGGATTAGCCTCTATCCAGAGTTTAAGTTCAAGTAGTTGATCTGCGCGTTTGAGTATCTGCTCAGACGTCAGATTGTCTAACGCGGTTAGAAGCTGCTCTCTGGTATCAAAGTTTAGGTTGTCACGATCAATCTCTCGCCAGAGTCTTTCAGTCTCATCCGCCAACCGCTTGGAGGGTGACGCAATCCGCGAGCGCAGACTTGCTCGATACTGTTCGATGTTTTGCTCTAGCTCTGCTGCTAACCCTGCACGCCAACCCGATAAGAAATCACTATAAGCCTGTTTCAGCGCTTGCGAATCAGCCGTCGGAGATTGCACAGTCAAACCGACTCCAGGTGTTTCACCTATGGGTAGGAAGTTTGAAAAGACCACATAGCCCAGTTGCTGCTCTGTTCTCAGCTGAGTGTAAAACGGGGTCGACAGAAGCTCGTTGATAAGAGCGGTTTCCACGCGTGCTTGAGCGGTGTCACTGTCCGCCTGAAGGTAGAGCAGTAGTGCGGAGTCGGTATGCGCTACCGCGATCGATTTGGTTGTCTCTCCCTCAGCTAGGCTCTTTGCTTTGATTGGGCTGACTTTAACGGATTTCATTTCAGAGAGTGCTGAGTGAACGGTTGAGCTGATCAACTCGGCTTGTTCACGACTGATATTACCGTGGATAAACAGTTTTAACTGACCCTCTGCGAGCAGACTCTCCTTCTGCTTGGAAAGATCAGCCAGTGTCATCGAATCAATGACAGCCAGTTTCTCTTCACTGCTCCAGCTATCCAATAACTCTTGGTAGAGCAGGGCAAAGGTTCGGTTGTAGGGTTTCTCTTTAAGGCTGTTGGCAAGATCCTCTTTAAGGTTCTGCTTCAATCGCGCAAACAACGCCTCATCCTGTAATGGCAGACTTAGTGAATTGAGCAGTGTTTCTAATAGACGATCCAGGCGCTGGTTGTAGCCACTTACTTTAATGGATAGGCCTCGCAGGTGAGGGTAGAGCTCTGCATTCAGTCCAGCCAGTGCAGCATCGTAGAGCGCTTCGTTGAGCTGCTCATTGATCATGTCGGTTAACAGAGAATTGGCGACGGATGCGGCTGCATCAGGCTGAGCCTTATTTGACAGAATCGCCAGATTGATTGCCCCTCTGGGCTGCTTGTAGCTGACATCAACCTTGTGCAGGGCTGTGAGATTGCCCTTTTGAAAAACAGTCTCAGGTATGTCTGCTTGCGACTCTTCGAGAAGATCGAACTGATCGGCAATGTAGGGGTTCAAGGGTTTTATGCTAAGAGCAGGAATGGATTTAGGGCTCCTCCAACGCTCTAGAAGGGCGGAGTCGATTGTTTTAATGCTGTAGTCTATCTCATATCGAGGTTCTTGCTGATCCGTCTCAACCTCTTGTGAATAGAGGCCTAGCACTAGGTTGTCCGGCGTCATGTACGAGAGGTAGTCGTTAATCAACGCGGCATCAAACTGATCAAAGGCGTAGGAGGCCCTGATCAATTCAGCCTCAGGGTAGTCCACCATCATCTGAGAAAGACGCATCACGTTGTGGATCGGTTCTGAACTCTGCTGGAATCGGAACTCATTCATCGCAAGAAGAGCTTGTTCATCAAAGAGTGACTGTTGAACACCGGCCTGTTTAATAAGCTCAAATTTGCTAAACACTGCCTCAATCACACGCTCTTTCTGCTCCAGACCTTTTAGGGTGAGATCGATATGGATATCAAAGGTCGATTGTTCGGGTTGATCGATGCCAATCCAAGCCCCGACGCTGTCGGCTAGACCTTCATCCTTAAGGTAAGAGAGGAGTGACCCTTTGCCCTCATAGCCGATTTGGTTTGCAATAAAGTAGAGCGGTTTTTTCTTCCAGTAACCTTCTCTGGGGGGAACAGGAAAAGTGAGCGTTAGTTGGCGGCTCTCTTTGAGGGTTTTGATGCGAATCTCACGACCTATCTCGTTCTCTGTGAACAGCGGCACCGCATCGCTGTAGGGCGTGGCGTTTCTGTTTTTAACCCTAGAGAAACGCTGAGTTACTAGCGTCTCTAGTTCGTCTAAAGAGAGCGGTGCGCTGACCACTAGTGTCATCAAATTGGCCGAGTAGTAACGGTTGTAAAAGTCGATCAAATCGGGGCGAATGGGGTTCTCTGGCGTGTTTTCCAGAGTATCGAGGTTGCCGACCGAAAACTGGGTCCAGTTGTGCTCTGGGTTCATCGCCTCTTTTTTAGCCACGTAGATGCGACGTCCATCATCCAGCCGTTTTGACTCGTACTCAGAGTGGACGGCATTTCGTTCACGATCCACGTAAGCCTCAGTGAAGAGTGGTGCTATGAAAAATTGAGCGAAACGATCGAGCGCTTCTGGGAACGCCTCTGCTCGGACATCAAAAAAGTAGTTCGTATCATCGTAGGCGGTGAAGGCGTTGTGGCTGCCGCCATTAGAGTTAATGAACGCTTGATAGGCGTCCGCCTCTGGGTATTTTTCGGTGCCTAAAAAGAGCATGTGCTCTAGGAAATGGGCCAGTCCTGCACGCTCCGGTGGGTTGGCGCTACTACCTACTTGTACATTCAAGGAGGCGGCTCCTTTGTCGCTCTGCATATCCGAGATCAGCAATGCTCTTAACTGATTGTCCAGTTCAAGAATTCGATACTCACGAGTGTCGTTGAGGCTTTTGATTACGTCGGCACCAACGATCGACGACAGTGATAAAAAAACGAGAAATAGAAGAGAAACGATCGATTTCTTGATCACGATGTGAAATACCCCCTAGATAAACAGTCACGATAAGTGTTAGCTTCAGTCATTAATATTAAGCCTAACTTAAACGTCGTTAAGATGTTGAACAGAAATACGTTTTAAGCTGACTAACTGGATTATTGGGAGCGCTTGTTGATGAACCGTGAAAAGGTTGTATTTGGATTCTTTATCATCTTAGCCCTGACGCTGAATGTCGGCTTTGTTCTTGGGGATATCGATAATCCTGCACATCATGAAGTGTTTGAGCTCTTTTTGGCCCTGGTAGTTAGTTTAATTTGTACGGTGTTGAAGTTTGGTGACCGCAGCCACCTTGGAGCACTGTTGCTGGCGACCAGTTTGGTTGCCGATTTGCAATTGATTGCAGCTGCGGTGGTCTGGGCGTATGCCGAGCAGATCTCGTCACTGGGAATGACGGATGGGACGATGGCGAGTATTGTGTCGCTTGCTGCTGGTGCACTGGTGGCGAATGTTGTGTCGGTGGTTCTGCTAGTGGTTGAGAGTGCGTCGATTCGTCGATGAATACACTGCTCTATATTCTACTTAGGCGGCTAAGACTGCCCCTGAGCGTTCTAATCGGCGTTTACGCCGTCTCTGTGCTTGGGTTTGTTTTAATACCTGGGCTTGATGATCAGGGTCAGCCTTGGCGTATGGATTTCTTCCACGCCTTCTACTTTGTCTCGTTTATGGGTTCCACCATCGGTTTTGGTGAGATTCCTTACCCATTCACCAGTGCTCAGCGGATGTGGACCCTGGTCTGCATCTACGCAACCGTCATTGCTTGGCTCTATGCCATCGGTGCCATGTTGAGTGTGCTGCAAGATCAAGGATTCTCGCGTCTGTTGCGCACTCGCCGTTTTGCTCATCAAGTTCGATCGATTCGAGAGCCCTTCTATCTAATTTGTGGCTTTGGCACAACGGGCCGAGATGTGGTGGCTGGACTGGAGCAACAGGGTATTAAATCGGTGGTCATCGATATCGATCAGAGCCGAATCGATGCGTTAGAGCTTGAACAGTATTCACTGCCGGTGGTGGGTCTGTGTGCTGATGCCTCACTGCCGGAAAATCTCGATCTGGCTGGATTGCAGAACCCAAGTTGTCTGGGTGTGTTGGCCCTGACCAATGATGATAACGTTAATCTGTCGGTCTCGATTGCCAGCAAGCTGCTCTATCCGAAACGCATTGTGGTAAGTCGCAGCGAAAATGATACGACCACTGCCAATCTTTACTCCTTTGGCACCGATCTGGTAGTAGATCCCTTTAAACAGTTTGCCGAGTATCTTGGCCTAGCGGCCCACAGTCCGCAAAAGCATCTGATCGTTGATTGGCTGATTTACTCTGAGCACCGCTCAATCGCATCAACCTATAAGCATCAATCGGGTCGCTGGATTTTATGTGGCTATGGTCGCTTTGGTCGCGCGTTAGCCGGCTCCATGCGTGCTGAGGGGACAGAGATCACTTTAGTGGATCCTCATATGGATAGCTTCAGAGGTGATGAGCCCACATCGATTGTCGGTATAGGTACCGAGGCATCTACCCTGATTCAAGCGGGTGTTGAAGAAGCGGTGGGTATTATTGCTGGTACAGGTAATGATGCTGATAATCTGTCGATCATCATGACGGCTCGCGAATTAAATCCTAGGTTGCAGACGGTTGTTCGCCAAAACTTGGACTCTAATGAGTTAATTTTTGAACGGCTCAAAGCTGATTTTGTTATGAACCCCGGTCGCACCATTGCCAGTCGCATTCTGGCTCATCTGCGTACACCTTTGCTGGCTGAGTTTTTAGACCAATCGATGGCGCTTGATGAAGTGGATGCCAGAGAGCTCATTCAGCGCCTAAATCGCCTTGTAGGTGATGGCCAGGTTCGCATTCAGGCTTTTACACTGGGAGAAGAGACGCCTTCAGTAAAAGAGTGGATAGAATCTGGTCAGACATTGACGTTACGATCACTACTCAAATCCCCAGCAGATCGAGCAAAGGAGCTGAAATGTTTGGCTCTGCTGGTGAAGCGTGGTGATCAATTTATGATCGAGCCGGGTGAGCTGACTGAGCTGCAGTTGGGAGATCAGATCCTGTTTGCCGGAAGAGGAGCGGACCTGTCTCAACAGCGCTGGTTGTTTGAGAACTCTCGTACTCTCAATTACGCCGTAACAGGCGAAGAGCCTCATTACGGTTTATTAAGTTATTTTGCTAAAGGAAATGCACGTTGATCGCCTATCTCTTGTTGATCTTAACGCCACTGTTTTGGGCGGGTAATCATGTCGCGGCTAAAGGAGTGGCTGATATTGCCGATCCACTATTGATGGCATTTTTACGCTGGGGACTCGCCTTTTTGATCCTATTGCCTTTCTGGCTGCCCAAAGCGATTCGACAGTGGCCGATTATAAAAGCGCATTTTCCACTGCTCTTTTGGTTATCACTCACCAGTGTCGGGTGTTTCAACACGTTCATCTATTTGGGGGTTGAGACGACCACCGCGACAAACACTACTTTGATGCATGCGATTATTCCCGTTCTAATTTTGTTGTTGAACCGGCTATTCTTCAAAGAGTCTGTGGGTGGGCTGCAGTGGTTAGGGATTGCGGCATCACTGATGGGAGTTCTGGTATTAATTACCCAAGGTGAGTTGCAGCGAATTGCCTCACTGCATCTTAACCCAGGGGATGTCTGGATATTGGCTGCGATTGTGACTTGGGCTCTCTACTCGATCACCTTAAAGTTCAAACCTAAAGAGCTCGAGCCGTTCACCTTTTTCGGGCTGTCGGTTCTGATTGGTTTGCTGGTGATCTTCCCATTTGCACTGTTTGAGCAGGGTGGCTTTGTCATGCCGACCCTCGAAACGCCAGTCTGGGCGGTTGTGGTCTATATTGCGATCTTTCCGTCGATACTCTCTTACTCTTTCTGGAATCGTGGTGTGGCGCAGTTGGGCGCGTCGACGGCGGGGCTGTTTATCTATCTGATTCCGGTATTCGGCACACTCTTGTCTATCTTGGTGTTGAATGAGACTATGCACAGCTTCCATCTAGTCGGAATTGCCCTCATTGTGCTCGGCATCTGGTTGGCCGTCGTAAGACGAGTGATAGCTGGTATTCGACAGAACCGAATTAAAACCGTTAATTGATCTGAGGTTTATACAATAATGAAACAACTCTTTACGCTCCTGTTTGCATTTTGTCTGGTGGCAGCTATCCCCCATCAAGCGGAGGCTAAACGTTTTGGTGGCGGTTTTAGCTTGGGCAAAAGCTACTCCATGCCTAAGAAGGCCGCTCCGGCTCCGACCAAACAGGTTGCCCCTTCTCAAACCGGATCAAAAACGGCGCCGACCTCAACGGCAGGCGGTAAAGCGGGTATGGGTGGTTTAATGGGTGGACTATTGGCCGGCGGTATTCTGGGAGCTCTCTTTTTCGGTGGCGCCTTTGAGGGTATCCAACTGATGGATATGCTGTTGATTGGTTTGGTCATCTTTATGCTGTTTAAACTGTTCGGGTCGCAAAGAAGGGCTGCTTATGCAGGCGCTTCTCAGGGAGGATACGCCCCGAATGAAGTACCCATCGCTAGAAATGCTGAACAGGGATTGGGTGGTGCTTCAAACGCTTCAGGTATGAGCGCGACGTTCGCCAAGATTGATACGCCTGAGTGGTTTGATGAAAACGCTTTCCTGGCCGGCGCTAAGGATCATTTCAAAAATTTGCAGAGTGCATGGGATCGTCAAGATTGGCAGGAGATCGCCTCTTACACCTCACCAGAGCTATTGCAGTCGCTTAAAACCAATCGAATGGTGTTACCAGAAAACCAAGTAACTGAGGTTTTGTCAGTTGATGTTGAGTTGGCTAACTTCCAAACGCTGTTGGGTGAACACATTGTAAGCCTCTATTTTGAAGGTGAAATTCGTGAAAACGGTTCGGCCACCACTACACCGTTTGCAGAAGCATGGCACCTCAGTCGAGACGCAGATTTAGACTCTGGAAACTGGACTCTGGTCGGGATTGAGCAGGTTTCTTAAGTTTTTTTAGGTAGTCGCTTGAAATCCTTTAGCTCAGCCTATAGTTTAAGCACTATCCAATAGGACCAATAAAAATTTATTTTAGGAGATTGACGATGCGCGCAATCGCAATGACTCGAGTAGCAGCACTTGCAGCAGCCGTAGCGCTTGTTGCAGGTTGTAGTTCAACTAGCACAACAACGGATGGCGGTGCAGATGGTGCAGCTACCAATAATGCAGCAACCACTCAAGGCGCTGATGGCAGCAATGTGACTGCTGGCTCTTTTGCTGAAGTTGCTAAACTGCGCACCGTTTTCTACTTCGACTTCGATCAGGCTGTTGTTAAACAAGAAGGTTTCTCTGATCTTGAAGCGCATGCTAAGTATCTATCGAACAACCCAGGTGCAACTGTTCGTCTAGAAGGTCACGCTGATGAGCGTGGTACTCGTGAGTACAACATTGCACTGGGTGAACAGCGTGCTAACGCCGTTGCTCGTCTTCTGATGGTTAACGGTGCTGGTAGCAACCAGATCGAAACCATCTCTTACGGTGAAGAGAAGCCAGCTATGCTTGGCCACACTGAAGCTGAGTGGGCGCTAAACCGTCGTGTAGAACTGAGCTACACTAGCCGCTAATGAAATTGCGTCTACTGATTGCTCTACTGACTGCTGGCACTATTGCCAGCAGTTCTGTTTCTGCGGCACAACATTCCCAATCTGCCAACAGTGAACTGGTTCTTCTTTTGCAGCAGTTGCAGGCTGAGGTTCGTCAGTTGCGTGGTGAGATCGAGACACAGCAGTATCGTCTACAAAAGCTCGAAAAAGAGCAGTTGGATCGTTACCGTGATATGGATCGCCGCCTAAGCTCTTTAGTGCTTCAACAAGCTGACCCGCTTGCTGCGCCGGCTCCTGTTGTTGCTGACCAAGTTACGTCTAACCCTGTTGTTGCTGAGACAGCGTCTCCAAGTGTGGCTCTCGGTGAGAATCGGGCTGCTTCCGAAACAAATGCACCCGTATCAAGTAGCGCTGCTGCGACACAGCCAGTTGAGACGACCCTTGCTGGTTCTCCTGTTGAGGCGGAAGCACCTGTAGCCCCTGCTGAACCTACAGTCAGTGATCGAGTGGCTTACCAGCAAGCGTTCACACTGGTTCGTGAACGTAAGTTTGATGAGTCAGTTCAAGCCTTTGAACAGTTTATTCAGACCTATCCTAGCAGTGATAACCTAGCGAATGCCTACTACTGGATTGGCGAAGTGAAGCTTGCTCAGCAGCAACTAGACTCAGCCAAAGTCGCATTTGACACGGTGGTTTCTCAGTTTGTTGGCCATCGTAAGCGCCCAGATGCACTCTATAAACTGGGTGTTGTGCAGGATCGTTTAGGTGATTCTGCTGCGCAACAGAGCAGTTTTAAACAACTGCTTGATGAGTATCCGAAAAGCTCAGCTGCAGGTCTAGCTCGTAACTACAAGCCTCGCTCATAACTATGAATCAAAAGACGAAACGTGCGGTCGTTCTGCTATCAGGCGGCCTTGACTCTGCTACGGTATTGGCGATTGCTGCTGATCAAGGGTATGAGTGTTACGCGCTAAGCTTTGACTATGGGCAGCGCGCTTTGACTGAGTTGAATGCCGCCAAAGCGGTTTGTGCCTCTGTTGGTGCAAAAGAGCATCGCGTATTTTCACTTGATCTTGCTCAGTTCGGTGGCTCTGCCCTGACCGATAGTTCGATTGAGGTGCCTGAGGGTGAAACCGAGGGCGTTCCTATCACCTATGTGCCTGCTCGTAATACGATCTTCCTCTCTATGGCGCTGGCCTGGGCGGAAGTTTTGCATGCGGATGCGATCTTTATAGGTGTTAATGCTGTGGACTATTCGGGCTACCCTGATTGCCGTCCAGAGTTTATTAAGGCCTACGAAGAGATGGCAAACCTAGCGACTCGAAACGGCGTCACGGGTGAGCCATTCAAAATTGAGACACCTTTGATTGATCTTACTAAAGCAGAGATCATTCAAGCCGGTCATCGTTTGGGTCTGGACTACGCTTTGACTGTCTCCTGCTATCAATCAGACGATGATGGCCGGGCTTGTGGTCGCTGTGACAGTTGCCGCCTACGAGCTAAAGGCTTTGATGATGCGGGTGTTTCGGATCCGACACGTTATATCCCAGTCTAACTCTTAACTAATTGACTCGTTACGACGTTGCTTTATACGTCACTTTTTGAGGTTGGTATGCAAACAAAAGCAGATCTTGATCAACGTATTATGGTGCAAGAGCATTTTGCTCAAGAGCATCTGCCCAGTGATCTTACGCCTGCTCAAGTCGCTGATCTTGAAGAGCAGATAGCGGTTGAACTGAAAGAGCGCGATGCATGCTTGGTCGCTCACTATTACACTGATCCTCTGGTTCAAGCACTGGCAGAGAAGACCGGTGGTTGTGTTGCTGATTCGCTTGAGATGGCGCGTTTTGGTGCTAATCACTCGGCATCTACTCTTGTGGTCGCTGGTGTAAAATTTATGGGTGAGACGTCTAAGATTCTTAGCCCAGATAAGCGCATCTTGATGCCTACTTTGGAAGCAACCTGTTCACTTGATATCGGTTGTCCTATCGAAGACTTTAGTGCGTTTTGTGATGCACATCCTGATCATGAAGTGGTTGTTTATGCCAATACCTCTGCCGAGGTGAAGGCCAGAGCGGACTGGGTGGTGACATCGAGTATCGCACTGCAAGTCGTTGAACATCTGGTTGATCAGGATAAAAAGATCATCTGGGGTCCTGATAAGCACCTAGGCAGTTACATCGAGAATCAAACGGGCGCTGAGATGCTGTTGTGGGATGGCTCGTGTATTGTTCACGAAGAGTTTAAAGCGAAAGGGTTGTTGGATCTTAAAGCGGTCTACCCGGACGCTGCGGTGCTTGTTCACCCAGAATCGCCCGCCTCTGTTGTTGAGCTTGCCGATGCAGTAGGCTCCACCAGTCAGCTAATTAAAGCGGCTCATGATCTACCAAACGATACGTTCATCGTAGCAACCGATCGAGGCATCTTCTTTAAGATGCAGCAGGCTGCTCCAGGCAAAACCTTTATCGAAGCGCCCACTGGTGGTTCTGGTGCAACCTGTCGAAGCTGTGCTCACTGCCCCTGGATGGCAATGAACGGCCTTCAAAATATTTTGAATGGACTGCGTCATGGCCGTGAAGAGGTCTTTGTCGATCCAGAACTTCGTCAACGTGCGCTTCGCCCACTTGAGAGAATGTTGAGCTTTCAAGCCCGCTAATCTCTAATTGAGTGAGTGACTTTCTCAGTTGCTCACTTCAATCTTTATTTAAACAGTTCATCAAACCTCAGTTGGTCTGATCGAATCTCTCTCTCCCTCTGTTCGAGCCAACCCAGTTGAATCCTATTGTTCCTAGCATCCCTGCGGGCAAACTCTACCTGCCTGAGCGCTAGATCAAACTCAGCTCGCTGAAAAAAGAACTCAATTCGGGTACGGTGAAGCTGCTCTATAT
Source organism: Marinobacterium sp. xm-d-564 (assembly GCF_013283345.1). Taxonomy (NCBI): domain Bacteria; kingdom Pseudomonadati; phylum Pseudomonadota; class Gammaproteobacteria; order Oceanospirillales; family Oceanospirillaceae; genus Marinobacterium; species Marinobacterium sp. xm-d-564. The sequence continues at coordinate 123,138 of NZ_WBYO01000001.1, forward strand.
CATTGATCAAGCCATAGAGCTCGGCGAGATGGTATAAAAACAGTGTATTGTTGGGGTGATCTCTAAGCAGTTTTCTGTAGAGGCTGATCGCTTGTGAGACGTTTCCCTGCTCTCTATAGGTCTTGGCCAGTGCCGCTTGCACGGCAAGGTCATTAGGGTAGAGGTCCGTTAGCTCATCCATTAACTGTCCAGTCGCTTGCCCGCTGAGAGAGAGTTGAGTTAAACGACTGAGTTGCACCCAAGGGTGTTGTTGCCAGCTTTTGGAGAGTGCCTCCCAGTGGTTTTGCGCTTCCTCGTTGTTATTCACAGAGAGCGCTTTTAAGTAGTGAGTAAAATGCTTGGCTGACTCATCTAATTCTGAGTTGTTAAGTAGCTGATTTTCAGCGCCATACTTAACAGCCACTCTCGATTTGGCAATCATAAAGTTTTGGTGGACACGATTCTCTGTGCTTGCGCTCGGTAAATTCATGGCACGGTTAGTGGAATCAGCGATTCTCGATTCAGTCACTGGGTGGGTTCGTAAAAACTCGGGTACAGCGCTGCCCGAAAAACGATTGGCTTGCGCTAGCTGTGCAAACATCTGTGGCATCGCTTGAGGGTCATACCCTGCGGCAACCAGCGTGCGCATACCTGCTTGGTCTGCATCGAGCTCATTTTGTCTACTGAAACTAAGTCGCGCATTTTCTGAAGCACCAATAGTGCCTTGAAGTGCGGCCGCTCCTGCGTTGGGATTGATGCTGGAGAGTAAAATACTGCCGACGATGCCTGCTAATACCAGTGGTTGTCGCTGCTCGCTGGCCGCCTGTTGTTGTGCAAAGTGACGCTGACTTAAGTGGGCAAACTCGTGAGCGATCACCGACATTAATTGATCTTCTGTCTCTGTTGCTAATAGCAGTCCCGCATTGATACCAATGATGCCACCCGGTGCGGCAAAGGCATTAACCTCCTGTTGGTCGATGACCAGGAGATCTAACCGCTTATCTTGTAGCTCAGAAAAGGGTGATAGGTACCACAGTCGATCCTTGAGATAGCTCTCGACAATCGGATCGTCCAGAAGCTGGGCTTGGGCTTTCATCATGCGCATCCAGGCTTGGCCAAGTGCTCGTTCTTGCTCAAGCTGATAGCTCGAGTTGGTGCTGCCTGCTAGGGAGGGCAGGTTCTCTGAGCCTTGCACGTTAAAGCAGATAAGGCTGGATAGTAGAATGATTAAAGGGGTTCGCATCAGAGGTAGCATAGCCTTTGTTCTGTATATCAGTTACATTGCGCCGATAGATTCGCTTTTTACACTGACTTTAGTATGACAGAGATTCACATTGATAAAAGAGTCGACGCGACCGGTTTAGCTTGTCCGCTGCCGTTATTGAAAGCCAAGCAGGCGCTGAACAGCCTTGAAGTGGGGCAGGTCCTTGAGTTGATTGCGACGGATGCGGGTTCTGTACGTGACTTTAAAGCTTATGCTGATCTGTCGAATCATGAGTTGATCTCTACGACAGAGAACAACCAAACCTATATTCACCTTCTTCGCAGAGGTTAATTGAGCGATGCAAAAGATTTTTAGTAAATGGGTACAACGTTACTTCTCAAATGAGGAGGCACTGTTGCTTTTTTTACTGCTGTTTGTCTCTGGTTTGGTGATTTGGCACTTAGGTGGTGCGCTGATTCCGGTCTTTGCAGGGCTCATTCTTGCTTTCATGATGCAGGGCGGTGTCAATCGATTGAAAAGCATTGGCTTGGGTCACAAAAGTGCCGTTGCAACGATGTTTATCGCCTTTACCGGTTTTGTTGTAGCAATGTTCCTGTTCATTCTCCCTGCTGTTTGGACGCAGTTGGTGAACCTGTTCAATGAGCTGCCCGGCATGGTGACCAAGCTGCAGCAGGTATTGATGCTGCTCCCTCAGAACTACCCTGAATTGGTCTCTGCTGAACAGATTCGCAACCTTATCGGCACCGCTGCCGCTGAGCTGAGTCAGTTAGGGCAGTGGCTACTTAGCTTCTCGTTAAGCTCTCTAACGGGTGTGTTAACCGCGCTGATCTACTTCGTTTTGGTGCCTATTCTGGTGCTCTTCTTCCTGTTGGACGGTGATCGTTTGATCGCTGGTTGGACTGCATTTCTGCCTAAGAAGCGGGAGATGATGGATCAGGTCTGGAACGAGATGGACTCTCAGTTGGCTAACTATATCCGCGGTAAGGCGATTGAAATTTTAATCGTTGGTGTCGCTACCTTTATCTCTTTTGCACTGCTGGGTATCAACTATGCTGCGCTACTTGGTTTGTTGGTTGGTCTGTCGGTGTTGATTCCTTATATCGGTGCTGCGGTGGTGACTGTCCCAGTGGCGCTGATTGCCTTCTTTCAATGGGGCTGGAGCGATCAGTTTCTCTACCTAATGCTTGCCTATACGATCATTCAGGCGATCGATGGTAACGTGATTGTACCCTTGCTCTTTTCCGAAGCGGTTAATTTGCACCCGGTCTCTATCATTGTCGCTGTATTGGTGTTTGGAACGCTATGGGGGTTCTGGGGTGTGTTCTTTGCTATCCCGTTGGCGACTCTGGTTAAGTCGATCGTTTCAGCTTGGCCTACAGCGGATGAACTGCCCCCATCTGATGCAGGGTAAGTTGGATCGTCAATTTTAAAAAGAAGGGGTGCTGAGGCACCCCTTATCGTATCGATCAGTCGCCCAATATCTGAGCGGTGTGCTCTTTGGTTTTGACTTTGGCAATTACATCAGAAACCTTGCCCTGCTCATCGATGATGAAGGTGGTTCTGACCGTACCCATGTACTCTTTGCCGTAATTCTTTTTCAGCTGCCAGGTTCCGTAGAGTTCATGAACGGCATTGTCAGTATCGGCAATAAGTGGAAAGGGAAGATCATACTTTTCGATGAAGTTACGATGCTTGGCCTCTGAATCTGTGCTCACACCGATCACTTGATAGCCATTGTCCGCCAATCGCTCAATATTATCTCGCAGGTCGCAAGCTTGAGCGGTACAGCCAGGCGTGTTGTCACGAGGGTAGAAGTAGAGAACAACCTTTTTACCCTTGTACTGACTTAGCGTGATTGTCTCTCCATTCTGGTCCTTTGCTTCAAAGTCCGGAGCTGTTTGACCGACTTCAACCATCTTTATCTCCTAGTAATGCAATAAAAAGTTACTGTGCCTCTACGAATGTTACCCGGAAATCGTTTAAAATGGTTGGCTAAATAGTATTCTTGCTGATCATTAAAAGGATAACGCCTTAGAGATCAGCAACCGAGCCATAATAAGGTGAAATATATGATTCTTGGCAGCCTCGTTGCGCTGGTAACGCCGATGCACGATAACGGTGATATTGATTGGCAGGCTTTAGATCGCATTGTCGATATGCACATCGAACAGGGTACAGCCTCAATTGTTGCTGTGGGTACCTCTGGAGAGTCTGCGACACTGGATTATGATGAGCACCTAGAGGTGGTGGCTCGCGTTGTTGAGCGTTGTAAAGGCAAAATGCCGGTCATTGCCGGTACAGGCGCTAACTCTACTCGTGAAGCGATTGAGATGACTCGCGGTGCCAAAGATGCGGGTGCTGATGCCTGTCTTTTGGTGACCCCTTACTACAACAAACCGACTCAAGAAGGTCTCTACCAACACTACAAAGCGGTTGCTGAAGCCGTTGATATCCCTCAGATTCTCTACAATGTTCCCGGTCGTACGGCCTGTGATATGTTGCCAGAGACAACGCTTCGTCTGGCTGAGGTGAAAAATATCGTCGGAATCAAAGAGGCGACCGGTGATATCGAGCGTGCTCAATACCTGATCGATAACGCACCAGCCGACTTCGCAATCTACTCAGGCGATGATGCCACCGCGATCGAGCTCATTCTTGCTGGCGGTCACGGGAATATCTCTGTTACCGCTAACGCAGCGCCTAAGGCGATGGCCGAGTTATGCCAGCTCGGCTTGGATAAAAAGTTCGACGAAGCTCGAGCACTACAGCAGAAGCTGATGCCGCTGCATAAAGATCTATTTGTTGAATCCAACCCTATTCCAGTGAAATGGGCCATGTATGAGATGGGTTTGATTGGTCAGGGGATTCGTCTGCCTTTGACGCCGCTATCTGAAGAGAATCGCCCAACGGTTGTTGCTGCGCTGAAACAGACAGGTTTGATTTAAGGTCCCTACTATGAACGCTCGCTTTTGGATGCTGTGTGGAACGTTGGTTGTATCGGGTTGTACGATGCAGGATGCAATCAAGTCGAACCCGATATACGGCGAGAAGGGTGTTATCCGTGATCGCGGTCAAGAGTACGCTCTTGCACAGCCGGGTAAACGTCTTGTCATCCCTGAGGGTATCAATGCCAAGAGCACTGAAGATCTACTTCAGGTTCCTGAGATAAATGAATCAGAAGTCGTATCAAACGAACTGGTTCCAGAAGCGCCTCGCCCAGAGTTCTTTTTTGCCGTTGATGGCAATGATCGTGCATCGATTCGACCACTTGAAGGTGAGCGTGTCATTCTGGTCGATGAGCCGATTGACCAGGTGTGGGTTGAACTAAAGCCATTCTGGCAGGATGCCAACATCAACCTGGCCATTGCAGACCCAAAAACGGGCGTGATGGAATCTGAGTGGATAGAGGTTGCAGGCGAGGATCTTAACTACTTTCAGCGTCTATTGAATACCGTTAAGTTTAACTCTGAAGCAAATGAGCCCTCACTCAACAAACTGCGAGTGCGTTTGCGTCCTGACCCTGATAACACCGAGAGAACAGCCATCAGCATGGAGCATGCTCAGATTGCATTGAGTGCTGATAAGAGTGAACTTGATTGGAGCAGTGATGCGACTGAGTTGGCGTACTCTAATGAGATCATGTTTGCTATGTTGAACTACCTGGGTAAGGGGGATGTTGCTTCTACCGCGCCTACTCTATCTCAGTTCCAAACTGCCGACCGTTTAACGGCGACTATGGGGCGTGACTCACGTAACCGTCCCTTGTTGAATGTTAAAACCAGTGGTGATCAGGCTTGGGAACTTGTGAATAAAGCTCTTGATAGTGCCGGCGTCGACGTAGGTACTCGCGATCGAGACGAGGGTATCATCTATCTAACCTTTAAACAGACTGTAGCAGAAGAGAAACCTAAAGGTTTCTTGGAGTGGCTCCGTTCCAACGAGATGGGCCCTATCACTCTGGACACCGAACTGCTGTCAGGCAAAGCAACTGATGAGCAGCCCTCTGATGTGGTTTATAGTTCAGACCCCAATGCGATTGTCGCTGGTGCGCAAGCAACTCAGGAAGAGCTTCAGGCAATGGAAGGCTTTAAAGTTTGGATGGGCGGTCGAGTCGTTTATGTCTTTGGGCAAGATAACCAGAAGCGCCTAAACGATGCGACTGGTGAACTTGAGTTGATTAAACGTTTTCAGTTGAGCTTCAATCGTGCTCGTACTGGTGTTTTGTTGACGGTCAATGATGATAAAGGTAAGCCTGCTGACGCGGGTGGTGCTGAACAGCTTCTATGGTTGATTAAGGATAATCTGCCTCTTTGATTATAAGTTGCAATAGATGCAGCTGCTTTGGAGTTTTGAATGGAAAAGCGTGAAGAGCTATATGCCGGTAAAGCGAAATCGGTATTTACGACTGATAACCCAGATCTAATGATCATGGAGTTCAGAGACGATACCTCGGCGTTTGATGGCAAAAAGATGGAACAGCTTGATCGTAAAGGTATGGTCAATAATAAGTTCAACGCTTTTATTATGACGGCTCTTGCGAATGCGGGTATACCTACTCATTTCGTTGAGCTGCAGTCTGATAACGAATCTGTGGTAAAACGACTCGACATGATGCCTGTTGAGTGTGTTGTTCGTAATATCTCAGCGGGTTCGCTTTGTCGCCGTATCGGCGTCGAAGAGGGGCTGGAGCTGAATCCGCCGACCTTTGAACTATTTCTTAAGAACGACGCGTTGGGTGACCCGATGGTCAATGAGTCTCTTGTTGAGACCTTTGGTTGGGCTGAGCCTGCTCATCTAGCCACAGCAAAAGAACTGACCTTCAAAGTTAACGATGTGTTGAAGAAGATGTTTGATGATGCTGGTATGTTACTGGTGGATTACAAACTTGAGTTTGGCGTCTTCAATGGTGAAGTGTTATTAGGTGATGAGTTCTCTCCAGATGGCTGTCGTCTGTGGGATAAAGAGACCCGTGAAAAGATGGATAAAGACCGCTTCCGTCAGGGGCTGGGTGGTGTCATCGAAGCCTATGAAGAGGTGGGTCGCCGTCTTGGAATTACTTTTTAATTCCAATCAAAACGCATCAAGAAGCCGGCTTAATATGCCGGCTTTTTTGTCTTTAGAAGGGAGCGGGGGATGAAAAGCTCAGGCGTTCTCCAGAAATAGGGTGGTGAAGCTCAAGTAGGTCAGCGTGGAGCATCAGTCTATCTGAACAGGTCAACGCTTCCCCTTCAGCATATAGGTTGTCGCCTAATATTGGCTGACCCAGGTATTGGCAGTGGACTCTAAGCTGATGGGAACGCCCAGTAATCGGGTAGAGTGATAATCGAGTGGCTGTGTGCCCATTGATTAGCTCCAGGCCTCGGTTACGGTAGAAGGTGAGCGCATGCTTTCCCTGTTCGTGATCAATGATCTGAAGGGGACGGCGATCCCAGTCACAACGAAGGGGTTGTTCAACCCAGCCATCAGCTTGACTCATTTCGCCGCTGACTAGGGCGGCGTATCGTTTGAATGGGATACGATTTTGAAACTGTATGCTGAGCTCGCGATGAGTCATTTTTGAGCGAGCAAGCACCATCAGCCCTGACGTTGAACAGTCGAGACGATGCACGATCAACGCATCAGGCCACTGTTCAACGGCACGACTCCATAAGCAGTCTTGCTTATCCTCTCCTCGTCCGGGGACAGAGAGCATTTCAGCCGGTTTTTCTAAGATCAGCATATCCTGATCTTCATAGTGACACTGGATCATGGTGTCGGCTCAAACAGTGCAATTGATTCGACGTGATGAGTCTGCGGGAACATATCAGCGACTGTGAATCGCGTCATTGAAAAGCCAATATCAGACAGTGTTTTACTGTCGCGCACCAGCGACATTGGGTCACATGCGATGTAGAGGATGGCTCTTGCTCCAAGATTTTGCAGGTGAGGAATCAGGTCAGCCGCACCACTTCTTGGCGGATCAAGAAGAATAAGATCGTACGGGCTATTCAACCAAGCTGTCTCTGTATTGACGTTGCTAAGATCTGATTTGATGGATGTTAAGTTGTCGATCACATTGAGTGCTGCATTGGCTTGTGAGCGTTCGACCATAGCTGAAACGCCCTCAACTGCCACCACCTCTTTGGTCAGTTTTGCTAAAGGTAGGCTAAAGTTACCGAGCCCTGAGAAAAGATCGAGAAGACGATCCTCTTGCTTAGGCTTTAGCCACTCAATTGCGCACTCAATGAGAGCTTCGTTGACAGAAGCATTCACCTGTATAAAGTCATTGGTATCAAACTGATAACGGATATCACGCTGTCTATTGATGAACTCCGGCTCTTCAATGCTATTCAGAGTCAGGGTTTGATCATTAAAACTCACTCGTAAGTTGATGCCCTCATTGACGGCTAGTGAGGTTAGGGCACCCATAATCTCGTCTGATGGGCGCTTTTTAGCACGTATCTCAACCGCCAGTAAGTTGTCGCCATCGCTCAAAGAGAGATGCGTTAATGTCTTAAGTTTATCCAGTCCATCCAGGCGTTCGCGCAGTGCGCCTAAAAAACGGTTACACCGATCGGTCAGGACGGGACAGCTAGGTATATCAATAAGCTTATTAGATTCAGAACGTCTAAAACCGATGATTAAATCACCACTTTCACGTTGATTAATACCGACACGAGCGGAGCGGCGGTAGTTGAGTTTTTGTTCCGAGACGATAGGGGGCTCAGTGATCTGTGGCTCAAGATTGGATTGACGCTTAAGTGTGCTGAGTATCTGGTCACGCTTCAATTCTACTGCACGCTCAGGGTCTAAATGCTGAAGATCACAGCCACCGCACTCACCAGCATAATCACAGCTAGGTTGGATACGGGCATCTGAACCCGTTTGAATCTCATTAACAACCGCCTCATCAAAGCGCTTACCTGCTTTAGTCAAAGTAGCACTGACCGTTTCACCTGGTAGTGCTCCCTGGATAAACAGTGCCTTGCCGTCGACTCTTGCGACTCCCCGACCTTCCAAAGAGAGAGATTCAATCTGAATACTCTCTGGCAGGGAGTGAGTGGCTTTTGCAGGGGCCTTTTTAGGGCCGCCATATCTAACGGTGCGTCTGCGCATGGGAACTTAATACTCTTAAATGTCGGCTTTTAGGCCAGTTAATCTTTTCTAAGCGAATCTTTAACCGCGATTGGTGAAGGGTAGTTAAAGATGACGATGTAGGTCGATAACAGAAAGCTTAAAATAGCGGTGGCCTGAATAACGTGGGATGCTTCAGTGCCAATTAAACCACCTGCAAAAGCGAGATAGGCAATCAGTAACGAAAACTCAGAGATTTGTCCCAAACGAAAGCCTATCTCCCAGCCTATTGAAGGTGATTCACTGATTCGACCTAAAAGCAGTCGGAAAATAACCGGTTTTAATAGCAGAACGGCGATGGTTAAGATCAGCGCAGGTACTATGATTAATCCAATTAAATTTAAATTGAAGCTGGCGCCGACTGAGAAGAAAAATAGAATTAGGAAAAAATCGCGCAACGGTTTTAGATTGGTTGCGATGTATTGCGAAATTGGGCTGGTTGCCAGAGCAATGCCCGCGATAAAGGCACCCATTTCGGCCGAAAGGCCACCCAGTTTTGCCGCCTCAGCCATGCCAAGACACCAGCCAATCGCCACTAAGAAAATGTATTCATGAAAACGGTCAAACTTCATCAGTAAGGGCAAAATGACATAGCGAACGCCTGCCCATGCAAAAATACCCAATGCCGGTAGTGCGATGGCCGATTTGACGAAACTGCTCATCGGATCGCTGTCACCTCCCGAGTTGAGTATCAACAGGACAATAATGGCGATCACGTCCTGCAACAGTAGAAGACCGACGACCAGTTCTCCGGTGTGTTTGTGGTGTAGGACGGTCGTGGGTAGCAGCTTAATCCCTATGATCGTGCTGGAGAACATCACTGCAGCACCGATGATAACTGACTCAGCCTGACTGAATCCAAACAGGCTACCCACGCTAAAACCTAAGCCTAAGAACAGTGCCGAACTGGCAATCGCCACCAGTGTTGCCTTCTTGAGCATATGGATCAGATGGGCAGGCTGCATATCCAAACCCAGTAAGAACAGCAGAAAGATAATGCCGATATGAGCGATATCGCTGAGTAGATTAGTATCGGAGACCAGTTCAAGACCGTAAGGTCCGAGCAGTGCCCCAAGCACAATATAAGCAACAAGCAAGGGCTGGCGTGTAAACAGTGCTACAGATGCTAGCACCGCTGCGCCGGTAAAAATAAGAAAGAAAGATGTAAACAGACTGTGCTCTAGCATGAGTGCTCTCCGGTGGATGAGCAAATTGTAACAAGTGAGAGAGAAAATCGTTACGTTTAAATAATTGAGTGTTTTACTCGGAATTAATAACTCGCTATCCTATAGCGCATTATCGGTACGACTACTGGAGAGTTTTGATGTTAAATATTGAAGTGACAGAAGGTGCACAAGGTTACCTTGCCGAGCTTCTAGAGAAGCAGAACGTTGAAGGCATTGCGGTCCGTCTGTTTGTGACACAACCGGGCACAACCTATGCGGAAACTTGTCTAGCTTACTGCCGTCCTGATGAGGTCAATGATGAGGACGAGGTGATGCAGCTTGAACAGGTTCGCTTCTACATTGAGAAGAACAGCATTCCCTACCTTGATGAAGCGTTTATTGACTATGCTACTGATCGTATGGGCGGTCAGTTAACGATTAAAGCGCCGAATGCCAAAGTGCCTAAGGTGTCTGCCGACAGCCCAATAGAAGAGCAGATTAACTACATTCTCTACTCAGAGGTTAACCCTGGTTTAGCTTCACATGGTGGTGAAGTTAAGCTTGAAGAGGTCTCTGAAGAGGAGGCTGGACTTGTCGCTATCCTTCGTTTCGGTGGTGGTTGTCAGGGTTGTAGTGCCGTTGATATGACCTTAAAAGACGGTGTTGAGGCGACGCTAATTGAAAAAGTACCTGGTCTGGTCGGCGTTCGAGATGTCACAGACCATAGTCAGCGTGAACAGGCTTACTACAAATAAACTTGATCAGTTACAAGACACAGCGCCTCATTAGAGGCGTTTTTCAATTTGTAAGCCCCGTAGGGCGCGACGTGAAACATCCATCTACAGCGTTGGATCGCTTATTAAGGACGACGGCCATTAATTGCGCAATCCGCCTTGTATCTGAATGTTTCAGATCGCGCTGAGAAATTATGGACTTGTTCGTAGGGTCCCTCGCTTGCATTTTCGTAACGGATCCCCATAAATGACTTATAGTCAGTTTAAAGATCGGTAAAAGATTCACTACAGAGGTATGCATCATGGAAAATAATCAGAGCAGTGTTCAAATTGAACTACCGGTTCTCCCGCTTCGAGACGTAGTTGTATACCCTCACATGGTCATCCCTCTGTTTGTTGGGCGCGAAAAGTCGATCCAAGCTTTGGAAGAGGCGATGCAGCGTGACAAACAGATTCTGTTAGTTGCACAACGCAGTGCCTCTGAAGATGAGCCTAAGATGGATCATCTTTTTCATACAGGCACGGTCGCGACCATACTGCAAATGCTTAAGCTTCCCGACGGCACTGTAAAAGTGTTAGTTGAAGGTGAGTATCGAGCTTCTATTAGTGACTTCTTTGAAGAGGCGGAGCACTATGCGGCTCACCTTCAAGTGCTTGAAGAGGAGGAGGTTGCCCAGTCTGAGGCTGAGCTCTACAAGCGTTCGACGCTGGAACAGTTCGAGAAGTACATCCAAGTTAACAAAAAGATCCCCAATGAGGTCATGACCTCGTTGAATAACATCGATGAGCCAAGTCGTTTGGCCGATACGATCGCGGCTCATATGTCGCTTAAGCTTGATCAAAAACAGTCCATTCTCGAAATGCTGGATGCGAAAGCTCGCTTAGAGCATTTGATGTCACTAATGGAGTCTGAAATTGATCTAGTCGAGGTTGAAAAGCGCATTCGCGGTCGTGTGAAGAAACAGATGGAGAAGAGTCAGCGCGAGTACTATCTGAATGAGCAGATGAAAGCGATTCAGAAGGAGCTGGGTGATCTGGATGAGAATGGCGGTGGAGAGCTCGACGAGCTAGAAAAACGCATTGATGAAGCGGGTATGCCGCAAGAAGCGTTGGATAAAACTAAAGCTGAGTTCAATAAGCTAAAAATGATGTCACCAATGAGCGCTGAGGCGACCGTTGTTCGTGGCTACATCGATTGGATGCTACAGATTCCTTGGAGCAAACGCTCTAAAGTTCGTCTGGATATGAAGCGTGCTTCAGCAGTATTGGATAAAGATCACTTTGGCTTGGATGAGGTCAAAGAGCGTATTCTTGAGTACCTAGCGGTACAGAAGCGTGTACGTCAGCTGCGTGGTCCAATTCTCTGTTTAGTCGGACCTCCTGGCGTCGGTAAAACCTCTTTAGGGCGTTCTATCGCCCGAGCGACCAATCGTGAATACATCCGTATGGCGCTGGGTGGTGTGCGAGATGAAGCCGAGATTCGTGGTCACCGTCGAACCTACATTGGCTCTATGCCAGGTAAGCTAGTTCAGAAGATGGCCAAAGTCGGTGTTAAAAACCCGCTATTCCTTCTTGATGAGATCGATAAGATGGGTATGGATCAGCGTGGCGACCCTGCATCTGCTCTACTAGAAGTGCTGGACCCTGAGCAGAACAGCACCTTCAATGATCACTACCTAGAGGTGGATTATGATCTCTCTGAAGTGTTGTTTGTCTGTACCTCTAACTCGATGAACATTCCGGGTCCATTGTTGGATCGTATGGAGATTATTCGCATCCCGGGTTACACAGAGGATGAAAAGCTGAACATCGCACGTCGCTATTTGATCCCTAAACAGATCAAACAGAATGGCCTTAAGGTGAAAGAGTTGGAGATTGATGATTCAGCGATCATCGATATGATTCGATACTACACCCGTGAAGCGGGTGTGCGTGGCCTTGAACGAGAAGTGGCTAAAGTCGCTCGTAAAGTCGTTAAAGAGATTGCGCTCGGTGAATCAACCGCTAAATCCGTTCTTGTGAACAGTGATAACCTTGAGCACTACCTTGGGGTTCAGAAGTTTAACTTTGGCCGTGCAGAAGATGAGCATCAGGTGGGTCAAGTAACAGGGTTGGCTTGGACGCAAGTCGGTGGTGATATTCTGACCATTGAGAGTGCAGTAGTTCCAGGTAAAGGCCGTCAGGTTTTGACAGGCTCATTAGGCGATGTCATGAAAGAGTCGATCCAAGCCGCTTTGACGGTCGTTCGGAATCGCGCTCAGTCTCTAGGCATCGCACCCAACTTCCATGAAAAACAGGATATTCATATCCACGTTCCTGAAGGCGCAACACCAAAAGATGGTCCAAGTGCCGGTATCGGTATGTGTACGACTCTTGTTTCAGCGTTGACAGGGATTCCTGTTCGCTCAGATGTGGCCATGACGGGTGAGATTACTCTACGAGGTCAGGTTCTTCCTATCGGTGGTCTCAAAGAGAAGCTACTTGCTGCGCACCGCGGTGGTATTAAAACAGTGCTGATTCCAGAAGAGAATCGCCGAGATCTGAAAGAGATTCCAGATAATATTAAGGCAGATTTAGAGATTAAGCCGGTTAAATGGATTGATCAGGTGTTGGAAGTTGCATTAGTAGAGCAGCCTGTTCCATTGGATGATGCCGAAATTGAAGAGCTAACCAATGAGACTAAAGGTAAAAAATTAACTACGGGGTCAAGAACGGCACACTAGACTTAAGTGTCAATTTTATGAAACTCGCTGAAAACACCGTATTTTCTGGGTTTTTAATGTTGACACTGGTTTTAAACAGTTGGTATAAAGTGTTTACGGTTATTTCATAACACAAAACAAACAAAACATACTCTCTATTAAGGGGCACAACGTGAACAAATCAGAACTTATCGATTCTATTGCTGCATCTGCAGATCTTCCAAAAGCAGCTGCTGGCCGCGCTCTAGACGCCGCTCTAGAAGCAATCACTGGCGCACTAGCTAAAGGCGACTCAGTTGCACTAGTTGGTTTTGGTACTTTCGGTGTTAAAGAGCGTGCTGCTCGTACGGGTCGTAACCCACAGACTGGTCAGCCAATCCAGATCTCTGCAGCAACTCTTCCATCTTTCAAGCCAGGTAAGGCTCTGAAAGATGCCGTGAATAAATAAGAAACTGTTTCAATAGCTGTTGATAGATTTCCAAAGGCTCCTGTTCATAGGAGCCTTTTTTGTTTCTTGCCTTTCTTGTTCTAAATTGAAGTGTTTCATTCTTCAATCGAAGTAAAAATATTCGTTCATAAACCGATCGTTTCAAATAATTTCTTAATTTTATACTAAGCTGTCTTAATCGAATCGTTTAATAAACAGGGTGTTTCATTAGATGGCAGAGATCAAAATTGAGGATGTTAGATTTGAAAAACTAGGTGGTATCACCTTACCAATTGTGATGGTAGGCGGTCTTGTTGATCCGCTAGCGGCTTCTTATACTTTGCAGAGGTTCCAATCAGGAAAGCGGGTTAATACTGTTAGAACGGATCAGCGAGCGATTCAACACCTCTATCGCTTCTATGATGAGCGTTCATTGAATTTTAAAGAGGAACTTAGGAAGCTTAAGCCGTTAACGGCAGGAGAAATTGAAGAATATTCTTCATCATGCAGTGTAAATTCGGTTATGATACGGAAGATCCTCTTCATCGAAAACAGATTGAGGCAGAACGAGATAAAGCCGTAGTAGAGCTGGAACGGCTCTTCGAACGCCTCAATGATCCAAACATCCCTGTGGAAGCCGTTGAACAGCATATAGAACATCATATGTCGATATACCGCAATGCAACTTCAATACTAGAGCAGGCTGAAATCATATTGACAGAAGAACAGGCCAAAAAGATTAAAGAGATCATGCCTTTTCGTTTAGATGGGTCCAACCCTAAAGATTGTTTATTCCAGTGCGGCGGAAATAGTGAAGAGGAGTAGCCAATATGACGGTTATCTGATTTACCAATGCAACGCGTTCTTCAACGAGCAATTTGCGAGCGCGGTGCATCGTTAATACAGCCTGCTGCTCCTCGCTCTTAATCGGCACAAATCGCATATTGGGTCTGCTAGCCGCTTCACAGATCGCCTCAGCATCATTGCGATCGTTCTTATCACTTTTACGATACGGCGCTACAAACTGGGGTGCCATCATGCGAACTTCATGTCCGAGCTTCTGAAGCTCTCTGGCCCAGTAGTGTGCCCCTCCGCAACTTTCCATGCCCACAATACAGGGCTCCTGTTGAGCGAAAAACTCTAATACCTTGGCGCGCTTGATCGTTTTCCGTACAACAGGCTTTTCTTGGTGATCGACAGCAAAAACTTCAAAGACGTTTTTGGCCAAATCGAAACCGATACGTATACTTTTCATGGTGGACTCCTGCTATTCGATTGATTATCTCACCTTCAATGTGGCACAAGATGCCGGGATTGGGGGAGTCCATCCCATTTCCCTAAGCTGGTGGAGCTTTTTCATTTTGCTTCCAGCTTTGTTGGTGTGGTTTCTATGCTGTTATCGGTTGTTTTTGGTTCCCTGATCGAGCAGTTATATAACCAGACGCTTCTGCCGTTGGTTGTTTTTTTTTGCTCTTATCGATTTGCTCCTATGCCGTCACTTGTTGGGCAGTTTGTCATAGGACTGGCGAATAGCTCCTCCCGGGTAAAAACATCTTCTGATTGAAATTGTCATTTTCTTTGGCTGTTTATGTAAGTAAACACCCCCTCAATCCCTCGTAATTCTTGGCTTTAATGGTTTCTGAAATCTTTTGTCAGTAAAACTGGTGGGTTTTGTCATTGGCGGATCATGCCCTTTGAACCAAGCTTAATAAAACCAATAAAGCTTAGTTGGACCAGTAAAAAGGTTCAGCGAGACTATCAGTATTACCCTCTAAGAACTGGTAGTCATAACAAGAATGATGAGGATGATGTAATGCCAGAATATAAAGCGCCACTTCGTGACATGGATTTTGTGCTGAACGAAGTATTGAATGCAGAGCAGCACTATCAGAGCCTGCCTGGGTGCGAAGATGCGACTCCGGATATGGTGTCTGCGATCATGGAAGAGGGTGCTAAATTCGCGGAGCGTGTTCTTTCACCATTGAATCAGATTGGTGACCAGCAGGGCTGCCAGTGGAGTGATGGTGCAGTAACGACTCCAGAAGGATTTAAAGATGCCTATCAGCAGTTTGTTGAAGCTGGTTGGCCATCGCTGGCTCATGAAGAGGAGTGGGGTGGTCAGGGCTTGCCTGAATCCATCGGTATCATCATCAACGAAATGGTGGGTACAGCCAACTGGTCCTGGAGTATGTATCCGGGTCTGAGTCATGGTGCGATGAATACGCTGGATGCTCACGGCACCGATGAGCAGAAAGAAACTTATCTGACCAAACTGGTGTCTGGTGAGTGGACCGGCACGATGTGCCTGACTGAGCCTCACTGTGGTACCGATCTGGGTATGCTACGAACTAAAGCAGAGCCTCAGGAAGATGGCAGCTACAAACTAAGCGGCACCAAAATCTTCATCTCGGCCGGTGATCACGATATGGCAGACAACATTGTGCATATCGTACTGGCACGTCTTCCGGATGCACCTGAAGGCACTAAAGGTATATCCCTGTTTATTGTGCCTAAACATCTTCCACAGTCTCTGGGTGAGAACAACGGTGTGTCCTGCGGTTCGCTTGAACACAAGATGGGCATTCACGGTAACGCAACCTGTGTCATGAACTTTGATGATGCAACAGGTTATCTGATTGGTCCGCCAAACAAAGGTCTGAACTGTATGTTCACCTTTATGAATACTGCACGTCTGGGTACCGCATTGCAGGGCCTGGCTCATGCCGAATGGGGTTTCCAGAACTCTCTGGTCTACGCAAAAGACCGTTTGCAGATGCGTTCATTGAATGGTCCTGCAAGCCCGGATAAACCTGCCGATCCAATCATTGTTCACCCTGAAGTGCGTAAGATGTTGCTGACCCAGAAAGCCTTTGCAGAGGGTGGTCGGGCATTAATCTATTACTGTGCACAGCTCGTAGACCAGGTGAAGCTGACAGAAGGTGAGGAAAAAGAGAAAGCAGATGCGCTGCTCGCATTCCTGACACCAATTGCCAAAGCCTTCCTGACTGAAGTGGGTTTCGAATCCGCTAACCACGGTTTGCAGGTCTTTGGTGGTCACGGCTTTATCTCCGAATGGGGTATGGAGCAAAACGTACGTGATAGCCGCATATCAATGTTGTATGAGGGCACCACACAGATTCAGGCGCTGGACCTGTTGGGTCGCAAAGTGCTGATGTCTCAGGGTGAGTCTCTGAAAGGCTTTACCAAAATCGTACACAAGTTCTGTCAGGCTGAATCAGATAACACTGAACTGCAGGCGTTCATCAAACCTCTGGTTGAACTGAACAAAGAGTGGGGTGAACTCACTATGCAGATCGGTATGAAAGCAATGCAGAACCGAGATGAAGTGGGAGCTGCTTCGGTGGATTACCTTATGTACTCCGGCTATGTGGTACTGGGTTATTTCTGGGCTCGAATGGTAAAAGTGGCTCAGGAAAAACTGGCTGCAGGCGAGGGTGATCAGGCGTTCTACGAAGCCAAACTGGCAACCGCTAAATTCTACTTCGAACGCATCCTGCCGCGCACACGTTCTCTGGTGGTAACTATGCAGTCAGGCTCAGATAACCTGATGGCACTGGATCAAGAGAAGTTTGCGTTTTAGGGCGGCAGTATGAAAAGAGTTCTGAACAACCCAGTAGGCCGCACAATGTTGCGCGGCCTGCTCAAACTGAACGCCAAACGTTATCAACTTAAAAATAAAAACAGTTCCGGGAGTACACAAATGGCTGATATGAATTCAATCTTTACCGAAATGAAAAGTCGCTTTAATGCAGATGCTGCAGCGGGCACAGATGCAGTGTTCCAGTATGAAATCAGTGACGGTGGTGAATGGTTTGTAACTGTACAGGACGGCAGTTGCGAAGTGACAGAAGGTAGTAATGATGATGCGACCGTTACCCTGCGAATGGACACTGAAACACTTGAAGAGGTGATGTCAGGAGAAACTGACGGCATGCAGGCGTTTATGAGTGGCCGTATCCAGGCAGATGGCGATATTATGCTGGCAACTAAACTGGCTGCGATTTTCCCTGTAGCCTAAAATTTATTACAACAAATAAATTTGAACCTTCAGGTTCTCTATAAGAATAACTATTGAGGAGCCCACGATGGTGCAGCAGCTACCTGCGGCGGATACTATTCCGGCTGATATAAATTCATATGGCTTTCAGACCGTACCCGATGTCCTGCGGTACAGTGTCGAAAAATATGCAGCGCGCCCTGCATTCACCAGCTTTGGACGTACCATCGATTACCAGGAGCTGGATGAGTTATCGGATGCGTTTGCAGTCTATCTACAAAAAGAAACCAGTCTTCAGCCCGGTGACCGCGTCGCTATCCAGCTACCCAACCTGATTCAATACCCTATTGTGCTGTTTGGCATTCTCAAAGCGGGGCTGGTGGTTGTGAATACCAACCCGCTTTATACCTCCAATGAGATGGAACATCAGTTTTGTGATTCCGGTGCCAAGGCGCTGATCATTCACAAAAGCATGGCGCACAAAGCAGAAAAAATATTGCAGAACACCGCCATTGAACATCTGATCGTGACGCAGGTGGGAGACCTGCATGATTTCATTAAGCGTAATCTGCTTAATGCAGCCGTTAAATATCTCAAGAAAATGGAGCCGGATTACAACCTTCCGCAAGCCGTGCCACTGCGTAAGGCTTTAATGCAGTATGTGGGTGAATCACCCGAAGCAGTTGAGGTAAAAACGGCGGATGTTGCCGTGTTGCAGTACACCGGGGGGACAACTGGCGTGTCCAAGGGTGCGGTGCTTACTCATGCAAACCTGATTTCCAATATGCTGCAAGCTGAAGAGCGATTGGTGATGCCGGGTGTGAACTGGGCTGAAACCGTTATTTCACCGCTGCCTCTTTATCATATCTATGCCTTTACGGTTGCCCAGGTGGTCTCCCTGTTGGGTGGTCACAGCGTGCTTATTCCAAATCCGCGTGATATTCCGGGTTTTGTTAAGGAGATGGGCAAGTGGAATATGAGTACCTTTGTGGGCCTGAACACTCTGTTTGTTGCACTCTGTAATAACGAGGATTTTCCAAATCTGGATTTCAGCAGCCTTAAATTCACCGCATCTGGTGGCATGGCGCTGAATCCATCAACCGCAGCTTTGTGGAAAGAAAAAACCGGCTGCGAAATCATTGAAGGCTACGGTCTGACCGAAACTTCTCCAGCCGTTTGTTTCAACGATCCAAACCAGGCTCACCTGGGCACTATTGGTAAACCTATGGTACATACCGATCTGCGTCTGATCGGCACAGATGGCGAGGATGTGCCAAATGGTGAAGCGGGTGAACTTTGCGTGAAAGGGCCGCAGGTAATGCGAGGTTACTGGCAACGTGAACGCGAAACCAGCTCCGCATTTACAGATGATGGTTACTTCATTACTGGTGATATCGCGACCCGGGATGATGAAGGCTATATCCGCATTGTGGATCGTGCCAAAGATATGATTCTGGTTTCCGGCTTCAATGTTTATCCAAACGAAGTTGAAGATACTCTGACCCTGCACCCGGATATTGTTGAGTGTGCCGCTATTGGTGTACCAGATGATATCTCAGGAGAAGTAGTGAAAGTCTTTGTTGTATCCAGTAATCCATCTCTTACCGCAGAAGAAGTGCGCGGATGGTGTAAGGATAAGCTGACCCGCTACAAGGTCCCTAAACAGGTTGAGTTTGCACAGGAACTGCCTAAATCCAATGTAGGTAAAGTTCTGCGTCGCATGCTGAGAACACCTGAAACTAAATCCGATGCTGCCTGAATAGCGAGAACATTGCTTATGCCGCTCTCAAAACCCGTTCGTCGTAAAAAGCATCATAATCGTAATGTGATGTGTAATGGCTTCGAACGTGATGATCAGCTATGGGATATTGAAGCAAGAATGACCGATATCAAAGCCTATGATATCGATAACCTTGAGCGAGATGGTTATGTCTCTGCAGGTGAAAACTACCATGATATGAGTATCCGGGTGACCATGGATCGCCGGTTCTTAATTCATGAAGTGGAAGCCTGTATCGACAGCAGCCCCTTTCGCATGTGCCCCAGAATTGCGGATGCCTTTCGTAAGTTAGAAGGTACCCGTATTGGTCCTGGGTGGCTAAGACAGGCAAAAGAGAAGTTGGGTGGCGTTTTAGGCTGTACCCATATGAATGAGCTGTTGCCAGTGGTAGCGACCACCGCCGTACAGACTCTATGGCCTGTGAGCAAAGAGGATGTTCTGGAAACCGGAGCTAAGCTAATGCTCAATAGTTGCCATACCTGGGGGCAGAGCAGTGAGATGGTAAAGACCTACGCGCCGCAATTTTACCAACCGGAAAGTGAAGTGAACGGATGACAGATTTGGTTCTATACAAGGTGAACGATGGTGTCGCTGAGATTGCGCTGAATCGACCCGATAAGAAAAACGCGATTACCCTGAATATGTACGAACAGGCCGTATCCTATCTGGATCAGGCGGCTTCGGATGAAAATGTCAGAGTGGTACTGTTCCGCGGTGAGGGGCAAAGCTTCTGCGCCGGAAACGATATTCAGGATTTCGTTTCAGGTATGGGCTCCCGCGAAAATCTGAAAAGCGTGGTCAGTTTTCTGCATCAGATAGCCACCTATAAAAAACCTCTCATGGCGGCCGTACAGGGCAATGCGGTTGGCATTGGAACCACCATGATGATGCACTGT
Source organism: Marinobacterium sp. xm-d-564 (assembly GCF_013283345.1). Taxonomy (NCBI): domain Bacteria; kingdom Pseudomonadati; phylum Pseudomonadota; class Gammaproteobacteria; order Oceanospirillales; family Oceanospirillaceae; genus Marinobacterium; species Marinobacterium sp. xm-d-564. The sequence continues at coordinate 143,178 of NZ_WBYO01000001.1, forward strand.
GATCTGGTGATCGCCTCTGAGGATCTTAAATGCCAGATGCCTTTTGTACATCTGGGTTTGGTTCCGGAAGCCGGGGCAACTTTGATCATCCCCTCGATGTTAGGCCAGAGGCAGGCCTTTGAACTCCTGATTGAAGGCCGCCCATTTGGTGCGCAAAAAGCACAACAGAGCGGTTTAGTAAATGCGATAGCCGAAGTTGAAACCTATCTCGACGTTGCCAGAGAAAGAGCGCAAGCGCTGGCTCGTTTACCCAAAGAGGCGATTCTGGAATCCAAGCGTCTGATGAAAAAGCAGTATCAGGAAAACCTGCTTGCTGTGATTGATGAAGAGCTTGAGGTATTTTACGAGAGACTGTTTTCGGACGAAGCGCGTCAGGCGTTTATGGCTTTTTTACAGAAATCATAAAGGGGCAACAGCCCCTTTTCTGTTCCCCTAACTTATTTATTTTTCAGTGAATATTTCCGTTTATAAGGCGCTTTATGTCGCTAAGGATAACGGCCGAAACCGCTACGCTATTGCCAGCTATAGCGATAAAGATAGCAACCAACAGCCCTCGTTTTTCTGACTTTTCATACTTTATCTGCCAGCAGCAGATGTTGCTGTGCAGACCTTTCTGCCTTTTTTGGTGTTTTTTGATTGTTTTTGTTTGTTTGTAAACGCCTCTGTAAGCCACTATTTACGAGGCTTTGTTGCTTAATGCCATTTTTTGTCAGTTATGTAGCTGCTTTTTGTCATTGTTGAATTTTGGTCCGCAACTAGTATTTAAACATAACTAAAAACAACAGCCGGAAAGAAATAGAAGAGGCAGTTATGAAAGTACTGGTCGCTGTAAAGCGTGTCATAGATTACAACGTCAAAGTGCGCGTTAAAGCAGATAGCAGTGATGTTGATCTGGCCAATGTAAAAATGGCCCTGAACCCTTTCTGTGAAATCGCAGTGGAAGAAGCAGTACGTCTTAAAGAGGCGGGCACTGCGGATGAAGTTGTTGTGGTTTCTATTGGTAGCAAAAGCTGTGAAGAGCAGATTCGAACTGCACTGGCACTGGGTGCTGACCGCGGTATTCGTATCGAGACTGAAGATGCACCGGATTCACTTTCCGTTGCCAAGCTCTTGGAAAAAGTCGTTGAGAAAGAAGCACCAGGTCTGGTGATTCTGGGTAAACAGGCGATCGATTCAGACAATAACCAGACCGGTCAGATGCTGGCTGCGCTTCTGGATCGTCCACAAGGTACGTTCGCCTCTGAAGTTAACGTATCGGGTGACAGTGTTCAGGTAACCCGTGAAGTCGATGGCGGCCTGCAAACGGTTGAACTGGCTATGCCAGCCATTGTGACTACAGATCTGCGCCTTAACGAGCCTCGTTATGCAGCCCTGCCAAATATTATGAAAGCGAAACGTAAACCTCTGGAAGTATTGAGCCCGGATGATCTGGGTGTCAGTGTCGGCAGTAATCTCACTCTACTTCGCGTAGAGCCACCTGCAGAACGTCAGGCAGGTATTAAGGTCGGCTCGGTGGATGAGCTGGTAGAGAAACTGCGCAACGAAGCCAAAGTGATTTAAGGAGGTTGAGTGATGACTACGTTGGTAATAGCTGAACACGATAACAAAGAACTTAAACCGGTTACCTTAAACACACTGGCGGCTGCTCAGGCGATTGGTGGGGATGTTCACCTGCTGGTGGCGGGTAGCGGTTGCGGTAGTGTGGCTGAGGCTGCGGCGCAGATCCCAGCAGTAAGGAAAGTACTCACTGCGGATAGCCCGGCATATGAACATCAGCTGGCAGAAAATGTCAGCAAACTGGTTCTGAGCATTGCTGCGGATTACAGCCACATTCTCGCGTCTGCGACCACAACCGGTAAGAACTTCCTGCCACGGGTTGCTGCGCTGCTGGATGTAAACCAGATCTCAGACATCATCTCTGTAGAGGCGGATGATACGTTCAAACGTCCAATCTATGCAGGTAACGCAATTGCCACTGTGCAGTCGGCTGATGCTGTCAAAGTCATTACCGTGCGCGGTACCGCTTTTGATGCGATTGAAAACAGCGGCGGCTCAGCTGAAATCTCCACTGTAGGCTAATCCTGTGATGCGGCTATTTCCAGCTTTGTCGGTGAAGAACTGGCGGAAAGTGACCGTCCGGAACTGACTGCAGCATCCGTAGTGGTATCCGGTGGTCGCGGTATGGGCAACGGCGAGAACTTTGACCTGCTTTACAAAGTGGCAGACAAACTCGGCGCTGCAGTGGGTGCATCCCGAGCCGCAGTTGATGCAGGTTTTGTCCCTAACGATATGCAGGTAGGCCAGACCGGCAAGATGGTTGCACCGGATCTGTACATCGCGGTGGGTATATCCGGTGCCATTCAGCATCTGGCAGGCATGAAGGACTCCAAAATCATTGTTGCGATCAACAAAGATGAAGAAGCCCCAATCTTCCAGGTGGCAGATTATGGTCTGGTGGCAGACCTCTTTGAGGCAGTACCCGAGTTAGAGGGCAAGTTGTAAGCCCTCAATGAATTCCAAAGTGCCTCGTGAAAACGGGGCCAAAAATAAAAATTAGACGGAGCAACTTAGATGCTTTTCGAAGGAAAATCGATTCAGGTTCAGCCGGTCGAAAACGGAATCTACGAAGTGGTTTTTGACCGCAAAGATGATGCTGTTAACAAACTCGACCGTGCCACCACTGCAGAACTGCATGAAGCCGTAGCTGTCGTGCAGGCGATTGATGACCTGCAGGGCGTTATTTTTACCAGCGCTAAAGAGAGTTTTATTGTCGGTGCCGACATCACCGAGTTCATGGGCTTCTTCACACAGGAAGACGATGTACTGATTGCCGGTTTAATGGAGACCCACGGTCTGTTAAATCAGATCGAAGACCTAAAAGCCCCCACCGTTACAGCAATTAACGGACTTTGCCTCGGTGGTGGGTTTGAGGTCGCCCTGGCGACAGATTACAGAGTACTGGGTGATCAGGCCAAAGTGGGCCTGCCTGAAGTAAAACTGGGTATCTTCCCCGGTTGGGGCGGCACCATTCGTCTGCCTCGTCTGATCGGTGTTGATAACGCGAATGAGTGGATCTGCGCAGGTGTTGAAAAACGTGCCGATGCAGCGCTTAAAGATGGCGCGGTTGATGCGGTAGTGACCACAGCACAGGTACGTGAAGCCGCGCTGGATCTGTTGAAAGGCTGTATTTCCGGCAAGTTTGATTATCAGGCCCGTCGTGATGAGAAGAAGAGCCCGATCAAACTGAATCAGGTTGAGCAGATGATGGCGTTTGAATCCGCTAAAGGTGTCATCGGTGGTAAGGCGGGTCCTCACTATCCAGCACCTATGGCAGCTCTGAAAACGGTTCAGAAGCATGCCAACCTGCCACGTGAAAAAGCCAACGAAGTGGAAGCGAAAAATTTCGTCAAAGTGGCTAAAACAGATGTCTGCGCATCACTGGTGGGCCTGTTCCTTAAAGATCAGTATGTGAAAAAAGTCAGCAAAAGCTTTGAGAAACAAGCAGAACCTGTTGCCAAGGCTGCCGTACTGGGTGCCGGTATTATGGGCGGCGGTGTTGCGTATCAATCCGCGGTTAAAGGCACGCCAATCCTGATGAAGGATATTAACGAGGGTGCCCTGCAACTGGGTCTGGATGAAGCCACTAAACTGCTGAACAAACGTGTATCCCGCGGTCGTATGGATGCCATGAAAATGGCAGGCGTACTGAACAAGATCACCCCAACACTGAACTACGGTGATTTCGGTAACGTTGATCTGGTGGTTGAAGCGGTAGTTGAACATCCTAAGGTTAAAAAAGCGGTTCTCGCAGAAGTTGAAGAACAGCTACAGGAAGGCGCGATCCTGACCTCCAACACATCAACGATCTCGATTACAGAGCTGGCTACGGCTCTGAAAAAACCTGAAAACTTCTGCGGTATGCACTTCTTTAACCCCGTGCATCAGATGCCGCTGGTTGAGGTTATCCGCGGTGAGAAATCTTCGGAAGCAGCCGTTGCGCGTACCGTCGCTTATGCAAAAGCGATGGGTAAAACCCCAATTGTTGTGAATGACTGCCCAGGCTTCCTGGTTAACCGAATTCTGTTCCCGTATTTCGGTGGCTTTACGGCCCTGATGGAAGATGGCGCAGACTTCAGGCAGATCGACAAAGTGATGGAAGGGTACGGCTGGCCAATGGGCCCAGCGTATTTGCTCGACGTTGTTGGCATCGATACCGCACACCACGCCGATGCGGTGATGGCGGTAGGTTATCCGGATCGCATGAGCCACGAAGGCGAAAATGTGATCGACCGTATGTTCAAACTGGAGCGTTTCGGCCAGAAGAACAACAAAGGTTTCTACCAGTACGAGCTGGATCGTAAAGGTAAGCCTAAGAAGATCGTTGATGAAGAAGTGCCTGCACTGCTGGAAGGTATTGCTGCAGATACACGCGAATTCAGCGATGAAGAGATTATCGAACGCATGATGATTCCACTGTGTATCGAAACGGTTCGTTGTCTTGAAGATGGTATCGTTGCCAGCCCCGCTGAAGCCGATATGGGTCTGATCTACGGTATCGGCTTCCCTCCATTCCGTGGTGGTGCTCTGCACTATCTGGATCAGATCGGTCTGGATAACTTCGTTGCAATGGCTGCTAAATATGAATCTCTGGGTCCGCTGTACCAGCCAACAGAGAAAATGAAGCAGATGGCAGCTGCTGGCGAAAAATACTTTTCTGAAAGTGCACAGGATTAAGGGGTAAAGACAGATGAACTTGAAACCAAATGACGTAGTAATCGTTGATGGTGTTCGTACCCCAATGGGTAAATCGAAAAACGGTTCGTTCCGAAATGTTCGTGCCGAAGCACTGTCAGCCGCAGTAATGAAAGGTCTGCTGGATCGTAATCCAGCAGTTAAAGGCGGTGATATCGAAGATATCATGTGGGGTTGTGTAAACCAGACTAAAGAACAGGGCTTCAACATTGGCCGTAACGCTGCTGTTCTGGCAGGCATTCCTCACACGGTAGCAGCGCAGACCATCAACCGATTGTGTGGTTCTTCCATGGCAGCGTTGCATGCAGCAGCACAGGCGATCATGACTGGCAACGGAGACATCTTTATCGCCGGTGGTGTGGAGCATATGGGTCACGTATCCATCATGCACGGTGTGGATATCAACCCGGAAATGTCTAAGCAGGTGGCAAAAGCGGCCATGATGATGGGCGTAACCGCAGAAATGCTGGGCAAGATGAACGGGATCAGCCGTGAGATGCAGGATGAGTTCGGGGCACGTTCCCATCGTCTGGCGCACGAAGCTCATCTTAAAGGCCTGTGGGACAGCGAAATCATCCCGGTAGAAGGTCATGATGAAAACGGCTTTAAATCCCTGCTGGAAGCGGACGAAGTAATCCGTCCGGAAACCACAGTAGAAACTCTGAGTGCCCTCAAGCCAGTGTTCGTGCCTAAAGTGGGAACCGTTACTGCTGGTACATCCTCTGCTTTCTCCGATGGCGCATCAGCACTGCTGGTGATGTCAGCAGCCAAAGCAGAAGAGCTGGGCCTGACGCCACGTGCCCGCATTGTGAGCATGGCAGTCGCAGGGTGTGATCCATCCATTATGGGTTACGGCCCGGTACCGGCCACTCAGAAAGCACTGAAACGTGCAGGTCTCTCCATCGACGATATCGACTATGTCGAGCTCAACGAAGCGTTTGCAGCACAAGGCCTCTCTGTCCTAAAAGGTCTGAAATTGCTCGATAAGATGGAAGACAAAGTAAACCTCAAAGGTGGTGCAATTGCACTGGGTCACCCTCTGGGCTGCTCCGGTTCCCGTATCACCAACACGCTGATGAACGTACTGGAACAGAACGATGGCACATTAGGTCTGGCGACCATGTGTATTGGTATGGGCCAGGGTATTTCCACCATCATAGAGCGTGTTTAACCCAGCCCTAACTCTTTCTTGCAACACTCGCTTTTCGCTATTTGCCCCGCATTTGCGGGGCTTTTCATTTAATATTGCCTAAAATCAGGCGATAGAATCAGAAAGCAATTTTAACCAACTCACACTCATGTAAGGATTACCCACAGTATCCAAGAGGAAGGCTAATGGCGCTCTACATTATCCCAGTTCATCGCCACTAGTTTGCTAGACACCTCTCAGCCATAGAAAATGGCTTTTAAAGAGGTGCTTATGAGCAACAAACGTTATCCCGAAGAGTTCAAAATCGAAGCGGTTAAACAGGTCACTGACCGAGGCTACAGCATTGCAGATGTGGCTAATCGGCTCGATGTTACAACCCACAGCCTTTATGCCTGGGTCAAGAAGTACGGCCCCGATTCAGCCGAGTATAAAGCGAAGTCAGATGAGCAGTTAGAGATACGCCGCCTCAAGAAAGAACTGAAGCGAGTCACTGAAGAGCGAGATATATTAAAAAAAGCGGTGTACTTCGCCAACCAGTCCGATTGAGGTAAACCTTTATCCGTGATCATCATAAGGATTGGCCCGTACGCCAGCTCTATTCATTACTGGATGTGCATCCTAGTGGGTATTACGCATGGCGTAAGCAGCCTTCTTCCAGGCGCTATGCAGCAGATCAACGGCTCACTGGATTGATCAAGCAGTACTGGCTGGAGTCAGGTGGTTTGTATGGCTATCGGAAGATCCATAGTGATCTGCGCGAGTATGGTGAAACCTGTGGCCCCAATAGAGTTTATCGGCTCATGCGGTTAGCTGGGTTGAAGGTTCATATTGTTACTCCGAACCGACTACAGCAGCAATTCAGTGTCGCTGCCCCTAATAAAGCTTGGGTAACAGATATCACCTATATCAAAACCCATGAGAGGTGGCTGTATTTGGGTGTTGTCGTTGACCTGCTCTCAAGAAGGGTGATTGGATGGTCAATGCAATCCTGTATCACAAAGCAACTGGTGCTAGATGCGTTGCTCATGGCTGTATGGCGACGTAATCCTCAGTCAGAGGTAGTCGTTCATTCTGGTCAGGGAAGTCAGTACACAAGCTATGATTGGCAATCCTTTTTAGAGATACATGGCCTAAAAGGCAGTATGAGCCGACGAGATAACTGCCACGACAATGCCGTTGCTGAGAGCTTTTTCCAACTACTGAATCAGAAAGAATCCGCGGCAAGGTTTATGCAACCAGAGAAGATCCACGCAGTGATATCTTTGAATACATAGAGCTGTTTTACAACAGCAAACGATGTCATGGTTTTAATGATCAGCTATCACCGAAAGAGTATGAAAACCGATATGAAAAACGGCTGCTGAGTGTCTAAAGAACTAGTGGCGATTCAAATTTATATAAAGGGGAGAGCAAAATCATTTGGAGTTTGGTTTTCTATCCAAACTCTATCGTGTTTGATTTTGCTCTTTTCACCAGCCTGCACACCTTTAAACTCTAAATATTCTAGGGCTCTACTTTGTTGCTCGTCTTACCGTAAGGATTAAGCAGGCAGGCAATCGCCGGTAACAGAATCAGCGCACCCAGCATGTTCCAAATAAACATAAAGGTCAGCAGGATACCCATATCCGCTTGGAATTTGATGGGTGATAGTACCCATAGGACCACACCAATACCTAACGTTAGGCCGGTGAAGGCAACTGATTTACCGGTGCTCTGCAGGGTTTCCAGATAAGCTGCAGCGAGGCTATGGCCTTGTTCCAGATAGGTTTTCATCTTCGAATAGATATAGATACCGTAGTCGACCCCAATACCTACACCCAGAGCAATTACAGGCAGGGTAGCGACTTTAACGCCAATACCCAGTTGGGCCATCAATGCCTGACAAAGAACGGATGTCAGTGCCAGCGGCGCGATGATGCAGATCACTGTGCTGATGGATCGGAAGGTCAGCAGGCAGAGAATACTGACGACGGAATATACCCAGATCAGCATTTCGTACTGGGCGTCTTCAATCACTTCATTAGTTGCGGCTTCGAAACCCGCTTTACCCGCGGCCATCAGGAACTCGATACCTTCAACCTGATGGTTGTTGGTAAAGTCTTCTACGGCAGCGGTGATGGTTTTCAGGGTCTCGGCTTTGTGATCATCCAGGAAAACGATGACTGGCAGTAGAGAGCAGCTACTGTTCATCAGACCTGCCGGAACGTAAGCCAGAGAGGCGTTGATTACGAACTGGTTGCGGCTGACAGAGCGCCATTTCAGGTTCCATTCGTTAAGGCCCGCAGTTACCCGCTCAGAGACATCAGTTAAGGATATGCTGGATTGCACCCCTTCAATGCCTTGCAGGTAGAACTGGAAGCGGTCAACCAGTGACAGGGTCTGGAAACTGCTGCACTGTTCCTCTTCAGTTGCGACCATCACCACAAAGACATCGCTGGAAGTGGAGTAGTTGTCGGTGATAAAGGCGTTATCCAGATTGTAACGGGAGTCCAGCCGTAGTTCTGGTGCGCCTTTATCCAGATCACCGATCTTCAGATCTTGACTGAAGTATAAACCGCCAACCAGCATAAACAGGGCAACGGTAATCGCCATGGTGGCACCTTTAGGTGTGGCGAATACAGAGAACATGCGCCAGTGAGAGTTCTCTTTTGCAATATTGCATTTTGCCCGGGCGATCGCATTTTTACCCACACCTACATAGCTCATCAGCAGTGGCAGTAGCATCAGATTGGTCAGTACGATTACTGCAACACCAACCGATGCTGCGACTGCCAGATCCTGAATCACCTGAATCTGAATCACCATCAGTGTAATAAACCCAATACCGTCTGAGATCAGGGCTGTGAGTCCGGGAATATAGATGGTTTTAAATGCATGGCGCGATGCCTGAATCTTATCGGCGCCATTGGTTGCGGATTCCAGAGTGATTGTATTTACAATCTGCACACCGTGGCTGACTGCAATGGCAAAGACCAGAAACGGCACAAGCATGGAGTAGGGGTCGATGCCATAGCCGAGCATTTTGAGCAGCCCCAGCTGCCAGATAACCGCAGCAAGGGAACAGATTAGTGGCACAATCGTACCCATAACACTGCCGGAGTAGAGATAGAGCAGGGCCAGGGTAATCAGAATAGCCACGGCAAAGAACAGAGCCACTTCAGTCGCACCATCAATCAGATCACCGACGATTTTGGCAAACCCGGTGATGTGAATATCGACGGCGTCTGAGCTGTATTTATCACGAATCAGCTCTTCAACCTGTTCCGAAAAGCTCTGGTAGTTAAGGCGTTCACCGGTATCCGGGTGCTTATCAAACAGCGGCACCTGAACCATCGCAGAGCGGAAATCGTTAGCAACCAGAATACCTACCTGACCGGAACGCAGAATGTTAGTCCGTACCTGTTCCAGACTTTGCTCGGAACCGTCGTATTTGGCGGGAATAACCGGGCCGCCGACAAAACCTTCTTCGGTAACCTCGGTCCAGCGGACGTTAGGGGTCCAGATAGATTTCAGGGCGGAGCGGTCGACACCGGGAATGAAAAACAGATCATCGGTAACGTTTTTCAACGTTTCCTGAAATTCTGCTGTGAAGATATCCCCATCTTTTGCAGCCACCACCACACGGATACTGTTGCCTAATCCGGCAAGGTCATCGCGGTAGTTGATATAGTTCTCAACATAGGGATGCGAGGATGGGATCATCTTGATAAAGCTGGCATCCGGGCGGATCTGGCTTGCTTGCCAGCCCAGAATCACAGTAGCAATCAGGAACAGGCCCAGTACCAGTTTGCGATGTGTATAGAGAAAGTATTCGGCCAGGCGTTCACTGGTCTGGATAGGCCACAAAAGCAGAGCGGATAGCTTGTTCATTGTGCAGCCTCCTTACCAATAAGCGATAGGTGCACAATGCCGGTTTCACCGGTAATCACCAGTGAATCAGCCACCTGTGTCAGGGACGTAAATGTTCGCAGCTGACGTTTACCCAGAGGCTCAAATCCAGTGCCTTTCTGGCGCAACAGCGTGCCGCCCTGACCGACCATAATAATCTGGTCATCCACCACAATGGCATCGTTGATGGTGGCTGCGACCGGCAGCTCAACACTTTGCCAGTTCTGGTTTTGATCATCAAAACGGAAAGTGTTCCCACGTAAACCCATGATGTACAAAGAATCCGATTCTGCTGCTGAGAAGAAGGAACCATCGTAAGGAGAATCAAGGTTGAGCCAACTTTCACCATTATCATCACTGGCGAGCAGAAGTCCGGCTTCACCGAGAATGAGCAGACGGCCTGATTTAAGCTGATAGATGCGGTTAAGGTGGAAACCTTCCGGGTTTGGTAGCTCATGCCCTATAAACTGCCAGCTTTGTCCCGCATCTCTGGTTTCGAGCATCGTACCGTAGGCACCGATCAGGAAACCCTGGCTGGAATTCAGAAACAGCATATCCAGCAGGGGTGAAGTTGGTCCTTCTTCCTGTGCGATGACAGCATCATCCAAGGCATATTCGGTATCTTCAATCTGTTCGGGTGTGAAGTCATCGGTTGTCATGGAACCGAGCAGATTTTCAAGAGCCGTGATTCGTAACTGGTTAATGTCGTTACCGCTAAGAACGGATTTCCAACTGGAGCCACTATCGGTGGTTTTAAGCACTAGACCATCGTGACCAATCGCCCAGCCAGTCTGAGTATCCGTGAATTTAATACTGGTCAGCAGTGCGCTGGCAGGTACTGATGCCTGATGCCACTTCTTGCCCTGATCATCCGAGTAAACGATGACGCCTTGCTCTCCGGCAGCAACCAGTCTTTTACCTGTATTAGCGACGGATAACAGCAGTGACTTTTCAGCACCTTCGCGGGTGAGGGCTGAAGTAGACAGACGGTCTGACGTCAGTTGTTCTGAGGCCGAAGATGGAGATAGAGGTGTAAATAGTGAGCAGAGTATCAGTAACGAACTGCCAGTAATTCTTTTGAGCATCTGATAACCAGTAATTATTTTTATATTTGGTGGCCCTTCCTGATGATTCTGAAAGGTTACCTGCATCATGCTTTATTAGGTATAGAATCGCCAATAACAAAAGTCACCAGTTTTTATGACATTATTTTTCAAACCCTGCTTAGGTGCTTGAATTACTGTGAAAATTGATAGGGAAAAAGGTGGCGTTTACGGTCATAAAAAAGGGCAGGGTTGTTCAAAACCGCTGCCCTTTATAGGTGGAGTGGGTGTTTAAATTGTTGCAGCCAACTGCGTGCCCTGATGAATCGCACGTTTGGCATCCAGCTCCGCCGCCACATCAGCACCGCCGATCAGATGGACCGGCACATCTTTAATCTGGTCAGCCAGATCACGTTTCGGCTCCTGACCAGCACAGATAATGACATTATCAACTTCCAGTAACTGCGGTTCGCCATCGACCAGCAGGTGTAAGCCCTGATCATCGATCTTCTGGTACTCACATTTGTTAAGCATTGTCACACCTTTCTTGGCAAGATCGGTACGGTGTATCCAGCCAGTGGTTTTACCCAGACCGCTGCCTACCTTGCTTTTCTTACGTTGCAGCAGGAATACCTCACGCGCAGCCGGTTCAAAGGCGGGTTTCATGTTCTCAACACCACCACGGGCGTTCATGCTCATGTCCACACCCCATTCCTGCATAAAGGCGGAGATGTTCTGGCTGGTGGATTCACCCTGATGGATTAACACTTCTGAGATATCAAAACCAATACCGCCTGCGCCGATGATCGCGACTTTCTGACCAACTTCAGCACCCTTCATAACATCCAGATAGCTGAGCACTTTCGGGTGGTTAACACCCTCAATATCCGGGGTTCGAGGGCTGATGCCTGTGGCAAGTACAACCTGATCGAATCTGCCTTCCTGAAGTGTTTCTGCAGTTACTTTAGTGTTTAGCTGAAGGTTTACTCCCGTGAGCTCAATTTGCTTGCCGAAATAACGCAGGGTTTCATAGAACTCTTCTTTACCCGGTATGCGCTTGGCAATATTGAACTGGCCACCGATCTCGGATGCTGCATCAAACAGAGTGACATTGTGGCCGCGTTGAGCGGCGGTGGTGGAAAATGCTAAACCGGCTGGTCCTGCACCGACTACAGCAATGTTCTTAATATCGGTGGCTGGGGTAATGACCAGTTCTGTTTCATGACAGGCACGGGGGTTAACCAGGCAGCTCGTCAGCTTGCCCACGAACACATGATCCAGACAAGCCTGATTGCAACCGATGCAGGTGTTGATCTCATCGGCTCTGTTTTCGGCCGCTTTTTTCACGAATTCCGGGTCTGCCAGAAAAGGACGGGCCATAGAGACCATATCCGCATCACCACGGGCCAGGACCTCTTCGGCTACATCGGGCATATTGATTCGGTTTGAGGTGATGACCGGAACATTAAGTGCCTTACGCACCTTGGCTGTCACCCAGGTGAACGCAGCGCGAGGAACCTTTGTGGCAATAGTAGGGATGCGGGCTTCATGCCAGCCGATGCCGGTATTGATGATGGTGGCACCGGCTTGTTCAATCGCCAGTCCAAGTTGAACGATCTCTTCGTAGCTGCTACCGCCTTCAACCAGATCCAGCATGGAAAGGCGGTAGATAATGATAAAGTCAGTACCGACGGCTTCACGCACCCTTCGAACGGTTTCCAGAGCAAAGCGGATACGCTGGTCATATTCACCCCCCCAGCCATCATCGCGCTGGTTGGTGCGTGCGGCAATAAACTGGTTAATCAGATAGCCCTCTGACCCCATGATTTCGACACCGTCATATCCTGCTTCTTTTGCAAGGGATGCACAGTTCACAAAATCTCTGATCTGTTGCTCAATATCGTCTTCCGAAAGCTCTTTGGGTGGGAATGGGTTGATCGGTGCCTGAATTGCAGATGGCGCAACCGGCTGAGGATTGTAGGCATAGCGACCCGTATGCAGTATCTGCATACAGATCTTGCCACCTTCCTGATGTACCCGATCCGTCACGATGCGGTGGTTTTTTACATCTTCTGGTGTGGACATCTGTGCAGCATGACCATGCACCGCACCTTCTTTGTTTGGGCCTATGCCACCGGTAACAATCAGTGCCACACCGCCACGAGCACGTTCTGCGTAAAACTCAGCCATACGTTCAAATCCATTAGGGGCTTCTTCAAGACCCAGATGCATAGAACCCATCAGGACACGGTTTTTCAGAGTGGTGAAACCCAGATCCAGGGGCTGTAAAAGATTAGGGTAGGCTGTTGTCGTCATTCTTAGTATCTCTTTATCGTTATTGTTTTAGTCGGCAGCTTGAAGTGGCTGGGTTATTTTGCGTAATGGTTCAAATACAGCGGCTTTTCCAGAAACCTTCGCGCTGAAGCTTTGCATCATGTCATTAGGTTGAAACATGCCGGACTGCCAGGTAGCCATGTAACTGAGGCTGTCATGCAGGCTGTGATCCCGAGCATAGTTGATCATCTGCTTGGTGCCAGTGATTGCCAGAGGGGAGTGGGCAGCAATCTGTTGGGCAATGCCCATTACTGCATCCAGCATCGATGCCTGATCCGGGAAGGTCTGATTTACCAGTCCGGATGTTTGAGCTTCCTGAGCATGCATTTTACGTGCGGTATACGCGAGTTCTCGGGCGAGCCCAGACGGTATAAGGCCTGGTAAACGTTGCAGGGTCCCCAGGTCTGCAGTCATGCCCAGCGCCGTCTCTTTTACGGTGAAATAGGCATCCTCAGTGCAGTAACGCATATCAGTGGCACACACCAGATCCAGAGCGCCGCCTATGCAGCCACCCTGAATCGCGGAGATAACCGGAAAGCGTGCGGTTTCCAACACCATAAAACATTCTTGCAGTTGCATAACCAGACGGCGCACAGATTCTGCTCTGCGACCGGCTTCACCATTGAACAGGTTTTGGTCCGGCTGAGAAAAAACCTCCAGATCCATTCCGGAACAGAAATGTTTTCCCTGAGAGCTGATGACCAGTACCCGGGTGTCTCCTTCAATATCCAGCGCTCTGATGGCTTCCGGAAACTCTATCCAGAAGTCCCTGTTCATGGAGTTGCAGGCTTCGGGGCGTTTAAATTCTAGCCGGGCAATGTGTTTCTCAACGTTGAGGTCAAAACAGCTATAGCTCATCTGAAAACAATCCTGTTTAGGTTTTTATTATTAAACTAGACAGTGTCAAGATAGTGATCTATTTTGACACTGTCAAGATTGGTTGATAGATTGCGCCCATGAACAGTAGAAAAAAACCATATCACCACGGTGATCTCAGGATTACCTTGTTGCAGGCAGCGACGGATTTGATTGCTGAAGGGGGCGTTGAAAGCCTCTCAATTCGCAAACTTGCGGACAAGGCAGGCGTGTCTCGTACGGCGCCTTATCATCACTTCAAAGACAAAAATGAACTGCTTTGTGCAATAGCTGAGCAGGGATTTCATCTGCAGGATCAATTGGTTGAAGCCTTGAACGAAAACGCAAAAGAGCTGAGTCCTGTTGAGCAGTTTGAGCGCTACGTGATTACCTACATCCGCTTTGCTGATGAACAGCGTGAAACATACGATCTGATGTATGGCCGCGATATCTGGAAAACCGGCATCCCAACACAAACATTACAGGAAGTATCCCATAACAGTTTTCGTGTCCTACTGAACTGGATTAAAGAGTTACAAGCACAAGGTGTTTTTGAACCGTCTTTACCCGCATTGAGAATAACTCAGTCTGCATGGGCTTCTATTCATGGTTTGTGTCGGTTATTTAATGACGGTATTTATGTCAACCGTGAAGACCTTCAGGATATTGCCCGTACATCGGTGCAGTTATTGATTAAGCAGCATGCTCCGTCGGAGGTATAGCAGTGATTCAGTTCAGCCATGCTAACGGATTCCCCGGTAGTTGCTATGACTACTTGTTCAGCTTAATACCTGAGCATGAAGTCAGCTGCGTTGAAAAGATGGGGCACGGGGATTACCCACTGAATGGCAGTCTGCGTAATTACGCGGAGGAACTGATTGCTGAGATCGAACAGCAGCATAATAAGCCCGTAATTGGGGTTGGTCATTCAGCCGGAGCTGTTGTCACCCTGATAGCCGCTGCGTTAAAACCTGAACTTTTTAGACAGGTTATCCTGCTCGATCCGGTGGTATTCAGTAAACGCAAACGTTATGCCTTGAAACTGTGTAAGGCCCTGGGCCTTATGGATCGGATTACTCCTGCCGGAAGAGCCGCTAAAAGGCGGGCTCAGTTTGCCAGTCGTGAAGAAGCGGAAGCTTATTTTGCAGGTAAAAGCCTGTTCAAAGATTTTCATCCTGCATGTTTTGCTGACTATATCAAACACGGTTTAACCGAAAACGAGCAGGGTGTTGAGCTGAGCATCTCAGCAGATATCGAAGCGGATGTTTTTCGCAATGTCTTACTGGATGTACCCCGGTGCCTTAAGCGTGTACGCGGTACTGTCATCTACGGTCGTAAGAGTCATTTGTTTAACCGTCATGATAAACGCTGGTGGCAACGCAACTTTCCTGAAATGAATCTGGTTGCTGTGGATAGTGGTCACCTTTTCCCTCTTGAATCCCCGGAAATCACAGCTGAACTTATTAATTCAGCGCTTTCAAAATAAGCCTGCCCTCGATTCTCCAGTCACCTGTTTATCAGTCATCAGCTATCAGCCATTTGGACTTTGGTAGAGAGTGGTTCTAATTAGGAAAAACTCCTAAAGAAATTTCTGACACAGCGTCTACTATTATTAGATCACGTCAGTAGGAGTGGGTTGATGAAAGCGAGTGTGGATATCCCGGTTGAATGTAACCAGTGTTTAGAGGAAGTCATGCAAGATGCGATGGCAAAAAAAGAACTCGACTGGGAACGTTATGGTCGTGAAATGCCTCAATGCAAGGAATGTATACAAGCCCTGAAAGAGGATATGGTAAAAACCACTGGAACAGGATTGAGTTTTAACCCAAGTGAGCAAAGAAGTCAGCAAAGACTGCTGTTACAGCTAATACACTTCAGAATTCAAATGGAAAGCCCTCCATATGAGAGGGCTTTTTGTTGCTACCTTGCTGGAGATAACTTGTTATTTACCCAGTCGACGGATCGCCTGTGGAGTAAAATCTTTATGTTCAAAGCGCTGGGTGAAGTCGAAGCCTTCCCCCTCTTCGTTGGTTAAACTACCTACCAGATATCGACCAGACTGCAGATCATATAACGCTTCCGCAGTTAACCAGGGTACGTTGGCATCACGATACTGGAACTGATGAGCTTCACCTACGCGCCATAGCTCGCCACGGCCATCGTAATGGTCCACTACGGCGATCTGCCAAGTATCTTCATCTATGTAGAAGGTACGTTTGGCATAAATATGGCGTTCACCCTCTTTGAGCGTAGCTTCCACTTTCCAGACACGATGCAACTCGTAACGTGTTAGTTCAGGATTCATATGGCCTGGCTTCAGGATGTCATCATAAGTCAGACCGCGATCTGCCAGTTTGAAACTGTTATACGGGATATACAGTTCCTGCTTGCCTACCAGATTCCAGTTATAACGGTCCGGTGCACCATTGAACAGGTCCAGGTTGTCGGTAGTACGCTGGCCGTCACTCGCTGTGCCTGGTGCGTCATAAGCGATCTGCGGTGCGCGACGCACTCGACGCTGACCCGCGTTATAAGTCCACGCCTGGCGAGGTTGGGTCACCTGGTTCATGGTTTCATGCACAAGCAATACGTTACCGGTCAGACGTGACGGTGCCTTAACCTGCTGGACAAAGTAGAAAAGAATGTTTTCATCTTTCTTCGGATCTGCACCGCCTTTCAGAGACGTAGGCCAGGACATCTTTTCGTTAATCTTAACCGCCGTAAAGCTACCATTTGCCTGAACAGGAACCTGCACAAATGTACGTTCCAGTGCGCCGCCTCGATAACGGGTCATATGGTTCCAGATAACCTCCAGACCATTATCAGGAATTGGGAATGGAACAGCGGTAGTAAAACCGCTTAAGCCGTTACCCCCATCAGTAAGGTTAGCTTTAGTCGCATTCTCTTTGGCTGCAGCATAAACATCTGCAGGTAACGCGGCCGTACGATGAGATGGGTACACGGGAATTGAATAGCTATCCGAGTACTTCTTCAGCATCGCAATCTGCCCAGGGGTCAGGTTGGCTTTGTGCTGATCCATGTTTGCTGCCGTAATAGTGAACAGCGGTTGTTCGCTTGCAAATGGATTTGTATAACGATCCGCTGAGCTTTCTAATCCGCCTGTCCATGCCGGAATAGTACCCGCAGCATTACCGGCCTTTTCCGCACCTATCGGAGTGAGTGTATCGCCGAGCTTTGCTGCTTGTTCCGCCGTGGTTGCTGCGTACAGTGTTGACGATGCAACCATTAGGGCAGTGCTCAGCAGTAATTTCTTTGTGTTAAACATATATCTTTTCTCCATTAACTGCTGATCTTAGAACGATACAGATGCACTAAGTGAAATAAAGTCACGATCTTCAAGCTCGTTATAGTCACCACCGAAGTAATCAGTGTAGCCAAGCTGGAATGAGTACTTGTTAAGGTAGTCTGCAGTAAGACTTAGGCCTAGAGTTTTTTCACCTTCACGGAAAGCCGCTCCAGGCGCAGGGCCATAACCCTCTATGCCATGCTTAAAACTGATTTGTGGAGTTAAATTTACACCAGCGAAGGCATTTGGGTAGTTCAGATTTGCACGTAGTACATAACCGTAAGAATCCTGAGTGACAAAGCCATCATTGTCGCCGGCAGCGTAACCAAATGAGCCGTGTCGGCCGAATTTAAGCGCGTTTGCACTTTCATCAAGGCCGTGGACATGGGTCCAACCAAGCTCGCCTACCAATGTAAGCCTGCTGGCTCCAAGAACTTGATCATGAAAGCTGATAAGACTGGTTTGAAGTTGGGTGATATCGAATCGCTCAAAACCATCGATATCTGTGCCGCTGCCTCCAGCAACATGAGCATCAAGCGCGGGGTTGCCTGTGGTTCCGTTTGTAAGAATACCGGCTATGAGAGATGTACCATTTATTTGCATGGGAACATCTTTTTTATGGCTGATTTCACCAGACCATGCCACATCTCCGATGTTAGTGTTAAAGCTAACCCCACCCATGATGATATCTTCTGGATAGACAGTGTAATATTGTGAAGCAAGCGTTGGGATTTCTGATCGATGGGCTAGATTAATATTCTTAACCCCGCTCGCGATAGGTAGGCGGTTATGATATCGAGCTGCATAAAATCCAAATTCGGTGTTATTCAACTCTTCTGCAAAGTACCTTAGCGCAAAGCCGAACTGGCCATCATCATCTGCTTCTCGGATGCCATCAGCTGTTCTTTCGACCACGAGATCTGCTGGATGAGCGAAATACGTCTGATCATTGATTGCTGTATTGATACGGATGCCATCACAACCTTCAGCGACAAAATCTGCCGTTGAGAAGAAAGTACCACAGCCATCTATAGCAGTGGGTTCCCATTCGATTTGATAGAAACCTTCTACACTCAAGTTATCGGTTAAACCGAGAGAGGCAAAAGCCATATTTACTGGCAGTAAACCTTCTTTGACTTCGGCACCCGCTCGACGGAATGCGTTTACATCCACGGGGTTGATTGCGTTTAGACCACCTTGGATAAAGGTGCTTTCACCCCAGTTAACAACTTGACGACCGATGCGTACATCGAGAGGCTTTTCGCCTAAGTCAAATGCGCCATACCAATAGGCATCGAGTATTTCGAAGCCAGAGAATTTCGCATAATCATTGAACCCTGAATCATCGAGTTCGGTATCGGGTGTGTAGCTATTAGCAGTGTGGCCGTGCGGGCGCGAACCTGACTCCAGTTCCGCATCGTACCAATACTTCGCACGTGTAAATACACCCATGTTTTCGTAGTTAAGTTCTAAATCATGTATGCCCTTAACTATTTGGGAGAATGTCTCGCCTTTCTTAAAGTTTTGAGTAGCATCGTCATAACTACCTGCACCTTTGCTTGTGCCACCATTGACTGGTGAGATTAAGCTTGAAGATGGATCATCCATTCTCCAGCTAGCACCAACGGAAATCTGTGAATCGAAACGACCTTCAATTTCACCGAGGTTAAATTCGACGGCCTGAGCCTGATTAATGCTGATTGCAGTGCCCACCAGCAGAGGCAGAAGACGGCGTGTAAACACCGGGGAATGGTTTTTGCTGCGCTGCAAAAGCCTGTTTTTTATTGCCATTTCGTTCACCTGACTTCTTATTTTTCTAAAAGGTTCTGACTATATATTTATAGATTTTAGTCAAAACATCCAAAAATACTGAATAAATAGAGGGTTAAAGCTCTATATGCAGGTTTTTGGATGTTAGTAATCATTGTCGGTCTTAAAACAGTTCTCAATGACAATTGCCGCCAAGCTTAGTAACAAATTTGTTCTTTAGGGTTGAAAAAAATGACCTTAAGTGCCAAAAATAAAAATGGGAAGTGCGTTTCTGGTTAACAAAAAACAGGTTAGAGAAGCAATGGAACGTAAGATAACGGTTCCTGCTGGCTACGTGCGGCAGTTACTGAAACTGGTTGAAGAGCAGGGTTATAGTGTTGATGAACTGCTGAACTATGTTGGTATCGATTCAAGCATGATTGATACCCAAACAGAGTTTCCGGCGGATAAGTTTGGACTGTTGTATCAGCGAATCTATTACATTGCGCAGGATGAATATTTTGGCATGTTGAGTGGAGGAAAGGTGCCTAATGGTACCTTCCGGATGATGTGCCATTGCCTGATTCACTGTAAAACTCTTGAACACGCCATCTATCGTGCCAGTGATTTCCATGAAATTTGTCGTGGCACACAGGTCAAACCTTTTCTGGTGAGAAAAGGCCGATACGCCAAGGTTTCTTTCACCACTACTGATGCCTCTGGAATGGATCTGGAGGAACTGTTGAAGGATTCTACACCGGAAAAAATTCGGACCTCTTTGTCGATGTGGCATCACTTCTTATGTTGGTTGCTGGGCGCCCGACTGGACTTGAAAGCGGCCTATCTGTCATTTCCGGAACCTGAAGATATCTCCTTATACAAAACCGTTTTCCAGTCTGAAGTTAAATTCGATCAGCACGATAACGCAATTGTTTTCCCAGCAAGATTCCTCGATTACCCCATCGTCCAGACCCCGGATACGTTGCGAAGCTTTCTGAAAACGGCCCCTTATCAGTTGATTGTGATGGTAGATGACGATGCCAGTCTGAAGGCTCAGGTAGTTGCTCTGATTGGTAAGGATTTCAGCCAGGAGTTGCCGAGTGCAGAAGACATTGCCTACAGGCTGCACATGTCATTTTCCACCTTGAGACGGAGATTACTTGAGGAAGATACTTCCTATCAAAAAATTAAGGATGAATGCCGCAAAATGGCAGCTTTGAATTATATGAATTCACCGCAGCTTTCGATTAATGATGTGGCCGGCTTGATGGGCTTTGAGGAGCCATCGGCATTTTTCCGATCCTTCAAAAAATGGACCGGGATGACACCGGGTGAATATCGCCGCAGTGACACCTATTGCCAGCAATTAGAGCAAACATAAACCGCGCTGAGGCCTATAATTGCTGAGTTTTTATAGCGTATGAATTTTTTTGTCAGTAGATAAGGCTTGAATTGTTATTGTTTGGGGCGTGCTCTGAGAAGATCATGAATTAAGCATTTCCCAAATGTAAAAACGCTTTCGAAGAATAATAAAAGCAGGCCGGAATGTATTCAGGCTTGCGAGGAACGGAGCAACATGAGCGATGAGTGAGTATCGTTTTCCTTATCAGGATGCATTGTTTGTATTAAATGACTTGGTGGGTCTTGAACAGATTTGTCATCAGGCAGGGCTTGATGAATTCGCTGAAGGCCTTGGTGAAGCTGTGCTTGATGAAGCGGCTAAGCTGGGCGAAGAGCAACTGGCCCCACTTAACCGGGTAGGCGATCTGAAGGGTGCAACCCTTGCTGATGGTAATGTTCAGCAAACCGAGGGTTTTTCTGAGGCTTACCAGCAGTTTTGTGAGGGTGGCTGGCCATCTCTGGCGGGCAACCCGGAATTTGAAGGGCAGGGGTTGCCTTTATCACTGTCTGTTGCTGTGAATGAAATCTGGCAGTCTGCAAACCTTGGTTGGGCGCTTTGCCCGTTGCTGACTCAGGGGGCAATTGAAGCGATTGAAACCCATGGTAGCGAAGAGTTGCAGAATACCTACCTGCCTAAACTGATCAGCGGTGAGTGGACAGGTACCATGAACCTGACTGAACCCGATGCCGGCACCGATCTGGCCGCTCTGAAAACCAGAGCCGTCCCTGAAGGTGATCATTACCGTATCACCGGACAAAAAATCTTTATCACCTGGGGTGATCATCAGATGACAGACAATATCGCTCATCTGGTATTAGCCCGGTTACCGGATGCGCCAGCAGGCGTGAAGGGTATCTCTCTGTTTGTTGTGCCTAAGTTCATGCTGGATGCAGAGGGTAATATCACTGACCAAAGAAACGATGTGGCCCCTGTTGCTCTGGAGCATAAGCTGGGTATTCATGGCAGCCCGACCTGTGTCATGAGTTTTGGTGATAACGGCGGTGCAGTGGGTTATCTGGTGGGTGCTGAGAACAATGGTCTCGCATGCATGTTTACCATGATGAACGATGCTCGTCAGGCAGTAGGATTACAGGGGTTGGCAATATCTGAGCGCGCATACCAGCATGCGCTGGCGTATGCCAAAGACCGTATCCAGGGAACCCTTCGGGATGGTTCTCGCATCAGCATCATTAAACACCCGGATGTACGTCGTATGTTACTGCAGATGAAATCGGGTACTCAGGCAATGCGGGCCCTTGCATATGTGGCGCGAGCAGAAGCTGATCGCGCTAAAAATGCGCAGGATGAAGAGACAAAAGCGATTCACCATGCACGTACCGAACTCTACACCCCAATTGTAAAGGGTTGGATGACTGAGTTGTCTCAGGAGCTCACCTATCTGGCTGTGCAGGTTCATGGCGGTATGGGTTTTATTGAGGAAACCGGGGTTGCGCAGCATTACCGTGATGCACGTATCCTGACCATTTACGAAGGCACAACAGGCATTCAGGCTCTTGATCTGATTGGCCGTAAGACCCTCATAGATAAAGGTGCGGCGCTATCTGCATTGCTGGAAGAGATTAAAGCTGATCTGGATGGCATCAACTCCGAAGCCATGAGCGCTATTGTAAAAGCGGTAGATTCAGCTCTCGATGATGCTGATGTTGCGCGTAAGTGGGTACTTGATAAAGGAGCTAAAGACCCCGCTGCAGCAGGCGCTGCCAGCGTGAACTTCATGATGTTACTGGGTTACCTATGCGGTGGCTGGTTGATGGCGAAGTCCGCGGCTATTGCAGAAGGCAAGCTAGGGGCACCTGATGCAGATAAAGATTTCCTCGAGAGTAAAATCGTCTGTGCGCGTTTTTATGCTGAACAGTTATTACCAAGAACCGGCGCTCTTCTTAAGGCGATGCAGAGCGGTGGTGAAGCGGTAATGGCGCTTTCTGAAGATCAGTTTTAAGCAATAACAGCATAAGTGAGGTTTACGATGAGTGAGATAACGCGCGAATCCATGGAGTTTGATGTTGTTATTGTAGGTGCAGGCCCGGCGGGTTTATCCGCCGCCTGCCGACTGATGCAACAGGCAAACGAAGCAGAGCAGGAACTGACTGTCTGTGTAGTAGAAAAAGGGTCTGAAGTGGGCGCCCATATTCTCTCTGGCGCGGTGATTGAAAGCCGTGCTCTGGATGAGCTGTTCCCGGACTGGAAAGAGCTGGGCGCACCGCTCAATACTCTCGTCACAGAAGATCAGATTTTCCTACTGAAAAACGAAGAAAAGTCCGTTCAGGTACCGAATGCGTTTGTACCCAAAACCATGCATAACCATGGTAACTATATTGTCAGCCTGGGTAATGTTTGCCGCTGGTTGGCGGAGCAAGCGGAACAACTTGGCGTAGAAATCTTCCCGGGTTTTGCCGCTGCTGAAGTGCTGTACAACGATGATGGCAGTGTTAAAGGCATTGCCACCGGTGATATGGGCATCAGTGAATCCGGCGAGCAAAAAGACAGCTATATGCCGGGTATGGAACTGCATGCGAAATACACTATCTTCTCAGAAGGCTGTCGTGGTCATCTGGGTAAAGAGCTGATCGAGAAGTTTGAACTGGACTCAGAAGCGGATGCGCAGCATTACGGCATCGGTATTAAAGAACTTTGGGATATTAACCCGGAGAATCACAAGCCAGGTCTGGTTCTGCACGGTTCAGGTTGGCCTTTAAGCGATGGCGCCAGTGGCGGTTTCTTCCTCTATCACACCGAAGGTAATCAGGTGGTAGTGGGTCTGATCATTGATCTGAACTACAGCAACCCCTACCTGAGTCCATTTGATGAGTTCCAGCGCATGAAGCACCATCCAGTACTGAAACAGTACCTGGAAGGTGGAAAGCGCGTTTCTTATGGCGCTCGAGCAATCACCAAAGGTGGTTTCAATGCTCTGCCGAAGATGACCTTCCCGGGTGGTATTGTTGCTGGCTGTAATGCCGGTACGCTCAATTTCTCCAAGATTAAAGGCACGCATACGGCAATGAAATCCGGCATGCTGGCCGCAGAAACGATCTTTGAAGCTCTGATTGAGGGATGTGAAGGCGGTAAAGAACTTAACAGCTTCACCGATAAATTTGAAAGTTCATGGCTCTATGATGAGCTGTTCCGCTCCCGAAACTTTGGCCCTGCATTGCATAAGTTTGGTCCGATTATGGGTGGTGCCTTTAACTTTATCGATCAGAACCTGTTTAGCGGCAAGATCCCGGTCACCCTACACGATGATAAAGAAGACTATGCACAGATACGGCCGGCCAGTGAATGCACACCGATTGACTATCCAAAACCGGATGGTGAGTTGAGCTTTGATAAGCTGGGTTCAGTGTTCCTGTCGAATACTAACCATGAAGAAGATCAGCCTTGTCATTTGCAGCTTAAAGACAGCTCAGTGCCGTTGCAACAAAACCTGCCGAAGTTTGCAGAACCTGCTCAGCGTTATTGCCCTGCGGGGGTGTACGAAGTGGTTGAAGATGATGCCGGACAGCACTTCCAGATTAACGCCCAGAACTGCCTGCATTGCAAAACCTGCGATATCAAAGATCCGGCTCAGAATATACGCTGGGTAACGCCAGAGGGTATGGGCGGACCGAACTATCCGAACATGTGAGGATGTGTAGTGGTCAAGTAAAACTGGCCACCACTTTGTAGTCATTCCAGTATATTTCTTCTGC
The DNA here is from genome assembly GCF_013283345.1 of Marinobacterium sp. xm-d-564. Lineage (NCBI taxonomy): Bacteria > Pseudomonadati > Pseudomonadota > Gammaproteobacteria > Oceanospirillales > Oceanospirillaceae > Marinobacterium > Marinobacterium sp. xm-d-564. The sequence goes on from NZ_WBYO01000001.1 coordinate 167,368, forward strand.
CAAATTCGGTGGCAACATCCCGTTATGCTGATGCGGCCTTTGCTGGCTGTAATATCCAACGATGTAGTCAGTAATTGAGTTCCTAGCCTCTGTTATTGAGGCGTAACCTATCTCTGGAACCCATTCGGCTTTCAAGCTGCGGAAGAAACGCTCCATTGGAGCATTATCCCAGCAGTTGCCGCGTCGACTCATGCTCTGTTTTATCTTGTGCCGCCACAGTAGCCTACGATACTTCACACTGGTGTACTGGCAGCCCTGATCGGAGTGGAACAGTAGGCCTTCAGGTCTACCCCTTAATTCAAAAGCCATCGTTAGGGCTTTACTTGTCAGGTCACTATCTGGATTAAGAGAAAAAGCCCAACCAACAGGTTTGCGAGCATATAAGTCCAGTACGACTGCCAGATAGGCCCAACGCCGCCCCGTCCAGATATAAGTAATATCGCCACACCATACCTGGTTTGGAGCCGCAGACTTAAATTGACTTGCCAACAGATTGGGGGCAACGGGATGCTCTTGTGTTGCTTTCCTAATAACGGTGCTTGGGTTGCTGGCAACTAAACAGTTGTAACTCTGACATCAGTTTGCCCGCAACATAACGACTGAGCGGTGTGCCTGAGAGCGTCACCATAGCTGCTACACTTCGTGCACCTGCTGAACCCTCGCTAATGCTGAAGGCCTCTCTGACTTTCTCTTTCAAAAGGATGCGAGCAGGGTTTTCCCCTTTGGCATAATTCCGCCAGTATTTGTAACTGCTACGGTGTACGCCGAATAGATGGCATAGTCGTGTTGCAGAGTAGCTCCCTTGAAGTCGACGTATTACCGCAAACCTTTCAGCTCGTCGGACATCAAGAGAGCTGAAGCCTTTTTTAATATCTCTTTTTCCATCTCAAGCTGCTTTACCTGCTTCTCCAGCTCTCGAATACGACGTTGCTCTTCTGTCATCGGCGTGGCTTTGGGGGATTCTCCTTTACGCTCTGCTCGCAGCTGTCGAACCCACTTATCCATGGTGGATTTACCCACGCCCATTGCTTCAGCAGCCTCTCGTACCTTGTATCCTTGATCGACAACAAGTTGCGCTGATTCTAGACGAAATTCGGGGCTAAAGTTAGGTCGTTTTGGTTTTGTCATAGTGTCACCTGTGTAGTCAGGAGGCGATCATATCACCTCTAATCAGGTGGCCAAATTCACTATGCCACTACAGTCCGGCCATGTAGGATTAAGTGATAAAGCACTTTTAAAACTAGATTTTGAGTTGCCTATAAAGCGTAAAGCATTACTCAGTGATAACAGTGGCTGGAAAAGTTATGACATAAGCATTCAGGCAGAAGTAAGTAGTTCTAGTTTCACTTTTGATCTATCGGTAGGAGTTGATTATTCATCAACTTGCCCCTGTTCTGCTTCATTGGCAAGACAGCTTTTGCAGGAAAAATTCTCTGCAGATTTTACTACCAGGGAAACAGTGTCAGTTTCTGAAGTTGAGGGATGGTAATTGAGTGCCAACGGTTCACATGCGACACCGCATAGCCAGAGAAGTAGGGCAACTGTAACCGTGAGACTGGGTAAAAGCTTCGAGCATTTCCCAATTTTTGAGCTGATAAATAAGGTAGAAAAAACCTTGAAAACTCCGGTACAAACTGCGGTTAAACGAGAGGATGAACAAGAGTTTGCGAAAAGGAATGGGCAAAACTTGATGTTCTGCGAGGACGCCGCGCGGAGAATTAAACGCGAGTTAAGTCTGGATCCAGTCTACACGGACTTCAAAATCAAAGTGGAACACTTTGAGAGCTTACATGCGCACGATGCTGTTGCCATGGTGGTAAAAGGGGTTCCTGGCGGTTTGAGCTATTCGTAGATCCTTGAGCATATGCTTTTTGTCGGCAATTTACGGCTGTTCTATCGGAAGTTAATTAACAGTGCATTTGCCAAACATTGTTTGTAGGTTCCAGCAGGTTATTATACGTAAACAGCCACCATGATTTGGACAGGAATTTCTTCTTTTGGACTCTAAGAAGACCTCCTCATAAGTCGGTTTAAAATCTTCATAAGTATGCTCATTTTGAAGCCTTTTGGCTTTTTGTTTTGTTTCAAAAAATTCTTTCTTGCTTATGGCATAAGAGATGTTATCATCCGTGCAATCGTTTCATTCTTGCCCAGACAATCGAGCTAATATGCGCTTGTAAGTAAGATTATATAGTAGTTTGAAACAATGGCTGTTTACTTTACTGAAGATATGCTCTCAAAGCGTTTGTTTACGTGGCTGCTAAGCATTCACATGAAATGAAACATTTCTCTTTGAACTTATTAAAAGACGCTGTAAACAAGTAATATCGGTTATTCCAGGGGTGCGCTTTAGCGCGTAAGAGTTTCAGACTCTCCCCACTAAAAAAGCGCATACCTCAGGTTGCGCTTTTTTTAATTCATAGGACACTCAGTCATGTTGCAATCAATGCGTGATAATTCACAAGGGATTATTGCTAAAGTTCTGGTTGGTTTGATCATTGTCGTTTTCGCTCTGTGGGGCGTTGACTCACTGGTCGGCCTAGCTACAGCCGAACCACCTCCCGCTGAAGTCAATGGTAAAGCCATTACTAAGAATGAGCTCTATCGTGGTATCGATCTGCAACGTCGACAAGTTCTAACTCAAATGGGCGACAATGCTGATCCAGCCATGTTAGACGATGTTGTTCTACGCAAAGTGGTTTTGGACAATCTCATAGATCGCAACGTACAGATCAGTGCAGCAGAAGAGCTAGGGCTTTTTGTGTCTGATCAAATGCTGGACCAGATGATCGTTGCAACGCGGGAGTTTCAGGTTGACGGTCGATTCGATCGCAACCAGTTTGAATCCGCTCTACGAGGAGCTGGTTTTACTCCTTTGACGTACCGTGAGCTTCTTAAGAGTGAAGCGCTGATGAATCAGGTGCGCGGTGCTTACGAGCAATCAGCCTTTCTAACCGCTTCGGAACTTGATCATCTTCTTGCTTTGAATACACAGACGCGTGATATCCGAGTGGCGCGTTTCTCTGTTGACGCTGATTCACAGACAGTGAATGATGCGGATGTGCAAGCTGCTTATGACAGTATGGGCGATCAGCTAATGACCCAAGAGCAGGTCGTTGTTGACTATGTTGTACTGGACCAAGCGGATTTTGTTGACCCAGACAGTGTGACCGAAGCCGAAATTAACTCTGCCTATGATCAGTTAAAAGTCGGTTTTGAAGGTGGTGAAGAGCGTTCTGCTAGTCACATACTCCTTGAGATAAGCGATGCCCAGCCTCTGGATGCAGCGCTGGCAAAGGCTGAAGAGATTCGTACGAAGTTGGCGGCCGGCGAAAGCTTCGCCTCACTAGCTGCTGAGTACTCACAAGATATTGGTTCAGCTAATTCAGGCGGTGATCTAGGTTACCTGACGCCAGGCCTTTTTGAAGGTCCCTTTGATGATGCTCTGTTCTCATTAAATGCCGGCGAGTACTCTGAACCTGTCGAGACCGAGTTTGGTGTGCACATCATCAAGTTAAACGATGTACGTGCTAAAGAGGTGCCAGCACTGAGCGAAGTGCGCGAGGATCTCATCTATGATGTTGCTGAAGCGAATGCAGAAGAGGTTTATGTCAGCGCACTAGAACGTTTAACGGATTTGGCCTTCTCTTCAGGCGACCTTGCCGTGCTTGCTGAGGAGCTGTCACTCGAGATACAAACCTCAGAGCCTTTGACTCGTAATGGTGGGACTGGCGATTTTTCTGACCAGAAACTGGTTCGTGCAGCCTTCTCTGATGTTGTGACCAAAGAGCGTCTAAACTCTGACCCTATTGAGGTGAGCAGTGGTCGTACCTTTGTTCTTAATATGAATGAATTACGACCCGCACGTCAGCTTGAACTTGCTGAAGTGCGTGATGATTTAGTCAGCAGGCTTAAGTCTTCCCAAGCGGCTAAACTGGCCTTTGAACAGGCTCAAAGTGCACTCTCTGCTGCACAAGAGGGTAAAGTTGACTTGGAGTGGGCTTCAGTCAAATCGATTGCACGTGGTGCAGCCGTTGATCTTGAACCTCAGATTGTAGAAGCAGCTTTTGCTATGGCTCGTCCAGAAGGTAGTGCAGACTATAAGGTTGTCCAGCTCTCTGATGGTACAGCGGCATTGATCACTGTTGATGCTGTTGGAACCTCGCAAGAGCAGATTGCTGAAGAGCTTCAGACACAAATTTCAACAATGTTGGCTGCCGGTGAGGGTAGTCAGGCATTTAGAACGCAGTTTGAAACACTAAAATCAAACGCTGAAATCGTCATCAATTAAGTCGACTTCAGTGAGATAGCCGCTCTTTAGCGGCTATTTTTTTCAGTTGCACGTCGGTGCGCCTTTAACGCTAAGGTAAAAGAGAATGAAATTGGATCAGGTATTTGGCATTCATGCTGTCACAACGCTGTTAAACCGTGACCCTGAGAGGGTAAAACGCCTCTTTATTGTTCAGGGACGCGTTGATCCGAAAGTAGAGAAAATTCTAGCCCTAGCTGCCCAGGCCGGTGTTCATGTTGAGACTATCAGCAAACATCGTTTGGATGAGCGTGTCGATGGTGTTCATCAAGGGGTGTTGGCCGAAGCTAAACCTCTACCCATTCTGGGTGATAAAGAGTTGTTTAAGCTGATGGATGAGGTTGACCAAACACCTCTTCTGCTAGTGCTTGATGGGGTTACTGACCCTCACAACCTAGGTGCATGTCTGCGTACCGCTGATGCGGCCGGTGTCGCAGCTGTCATCGCCCCTCGTGATAAATCGGCGCCATTAAATGCGACAGCGATTAAAGTTGCTTGTGGTGCAGCGGATGCAGTGCCCTATTTTCAGGTAACCAATCTCTCGAGAACGCTTAATCAGCTTCAAGAGCGTGGAGTGTGGATTGTCGGAACGGCGGGTGAAGCGAAAGGTTCCATTTACCAAACAGATCTAACCGGCCCATTAGCGCTTGTGATGGGCGCTGAAGGCAAGGGGATGCGCCGCTTAACACGAGAGCAGTGTGATCTGTTGATTAAAATCCCAATGGCGGGCGAAGTCTCCAGTTTGAATGTCTCAGTAGCAACCGGTGTTACCCTGTTTGAGATCGTCAGACAGCGATCAAACTAACTGCGTCGCGTATTTGGCTAGCATCCACTCCTCATCCGTAGGGACGACCTGCACTCTGACTTTGGATGATTTAGTAGCAATCTCAACTTGGTTGCTCTGATTTAGCTTGTTATCGATCTCTAGGCCTAGCCAAGCCAGTTGACTGCACACTTTTTCTCGAATGAGTGGGGCATGTTGGCCAACGCCAGCAGTGAAAATGACTCTGTCTAATCCACCCAATATTGCGGTTAACCGACCAATCTCTTGGGTAATGTGATAGCAGTAGTAATCGACGGTGAACTTCGCTTCCTCTAAATCTGATTCGAGCAGTGTTCGCATATCACTGCATAGACCTGAAAGACCCAGCCAGCCACTCTGTTTGTAGAGAAGTGTTTCGAGCTGATTTGCATCCATCCCTTCACGCATCAAATGAATCATCACGCCAGGATCTAAATTGCCTGTTCGTGACCCCATCGGTAAACCATCAACTGCTGAGAAGCCCATGCTGGATGCTTTCGACTCGCCGCCCAACATACCGCAAGCCGATGAGCCTGCTCCCAGGTGGAGAACGACAGTTCGCTCTTCTGGGTTTTCACAGAGTTGTTGGGAGTCTGCTATATAGGCGTACGACAGCCCATGAAAACCGTAACGGCGGATACCCATGTCACGAATCGATTTAGGCAGTGCATAACAAGTTTCTAGCTCCGGTTGATGAGCATGAAACATCGTATCGAAAGCGACCACATTAGTTGAGCCTGGATGTGCGGCTCGCACTTGTTCGATTAGACGTAGATTGAATGGCTGATGCAGCGGGGCCAGTGAGTTGAAAGATGTTAACTGTGCCATCAGGACGTCATCGACAAGGGCTGGTGCCGAGAAAAGGCCGCCTCCATGAACCACACGGTGAGAGACTATCAGTTCATTCTCTACTAAGTTGAACTGCTCAAAGAGTCTATCGACAACGGCAGCATGGATGCTGGCTGGATCAGTTTTGTCGAGGTCGGTGATCTCGATAGCCTTGCCATCAATGTTTAGAGCTAAATGGTCTGAACCTACGCCGGATAAGGAAGCTTCTCCAATCTTGGATAAAAGCTCGTTGTGTCGAGTGTAGAGAGCAGCTTTAAGGCTCGAAGAGCCAGCATTTAGCGTCAGTATGTTCATGACTATATCTTGCGGCCGTGGTGCACCATGTAGGAGGCCAGAGCGCAGCTTGCGAGCCGTGCGAGAACACCATCCGCTCGGCTTGTCAGAATGATCGGTACTCTAGCGCCTACTGCGACACCGGCTGACTGAGCTCCAGCTAAATAGATCAACTGTTTAGCAATCATATTGCCGGCTTCAAGATCAGGTGCTAGAAGAATATCGGCTTCACCGGACACTGGTGAGTTTATATGTTTATCGATCGCAGCCTGTTTTGATATGGCGTTATCAAAGGCGAGAGGACCATCCAAAATCCCACCAGTGATCTGGTTGCGATCGGCCATTTTACAGAGGGCAGCAGCATCAATGGTGCTCTGCATGTTCGCTTTCACCTTCTCGACAGCCGCTAGAATGGCTACTTTGGGGTGTTCATTCCCTAACGCATGCGCAAAGTCTATCGCATTCTGGACGATATCCTTTTTGGTATAGAGATCAGGAACAACATTGATCGCCGCATCAGTGATGATCAATGGTTTGTGATAGTTCGGTACGTCAAACACAAACAGATGACTCAAACGTCGCTCTGTTCTGATGCCACTCTCTTTGTGTAGAACGGCTCCTAGCAGCTCTGAAGTACCTAGAGAGCCTTTCATTAACGCTTGAGCGTCGCCCTGTCTAACGATGTTACAGGCGACCTCAGCCGCTTCATGACTGTGTTCAGTGTTGATGATCTGAATGCCACCAAGATCGGCGTTAATCTCCTCACTAGCCTGACGAATCTTATGCTCGGGGCCAATTAAAATAGGATTGATTAACCCCTGTTTAGCCGCTTCAAGAGCGCCGGCTAAGCCATTACCCTCCACAGGGTGGACGACGGCTGTGGTAATGGCTGTCGTCTGTCGTGCCTGTTCAATGAAGTACTCGAGTTGATTATTGGAGGGTAGATCTTTTATGACAGTCATCACACAGCCTTAAAGTGGTTGCTTAAGTGTATCGGTATAAGGTGGCCATCCCATCGCCTTGCCACCTAACAGGTGAAGGTGAATGTGGTAGACCGTTTGCCCTCCATGTTCGCGACAGTTCATGACAGTACGATAACCATCTGATGAAAATCCTTGGTCACGAGCAATCTCAGCTGCGGCTAATTGGAGGTGACCGAGGGCCTCAATATCCTCTGCAGTGGCATCATCTAAAGTTGAGATATGTTTTTTAGGAATCACTAAAGCGTGAAACGGAGCCTGTGGGTTGATGTCACGGAAAGCGATCACATGATCATTCTCAAATAGCTTTTCAGCAGGAATATCGCCAGCGACAATTTTACAAAATAGACAGTCCATCATTACTCCAATTTTTAAAGTGTTGCGGTAGACAATACCAGACCCGCTAGTATCAGTGCACTCCCAGATGCGCGATTGAGCCAAGCTCTGCCCTTAGGGTCTTGAACAAATTTTCTTAGGCGCGCAGCGATGCCTGAATAACCTGTCATTACAATCCAGTCGACCAATACCAGTGTCAGGCCAATAATCCACAACTGAACTGCTTGTGGCTCGTTAGGGTTCAAGAATTGTGGTACTAGTGCTAGTAGAAACACCATGCCCTTAGGGTTGGTGATATTAACTAAATAGGCGCGAATAAAGCGCTCTCGCTTCTTAAGAGGCTCAGCGTTATGAAGCTCGAGCTCAGCCTGCGAACGGATAATCTGAAAGCCCAGCCAGATAAGGTAGGCGGCGCCTATGTATTTAATGACTGTGAATAGAATAGGTGAGGTTGCAATGAGTGCCCCTAAGCCAAGTGATACCACCAGCATCTGGGTGCCATAGCCACAAATAAGGCCAAACACAGCTGGTGCTGCACCTCGTAAACCATTTGAGAGCCCAAAACTCACAGCGGTAGCAAAGCCTGCGCCAGGGGATAGCGAGATCATGATGGCTGCGCCTAACAGGGCAAGCCAGAGTTCAAAGGACATAGAATTTGCTCAGTCGTTAGAGCTGTTAATTTAGGCTGTCTCGCGACGGTAGTCGAGTACCCTGTCAGTGATGCCAGCACTTAGCCACATGAAGAAGAGTGCAACCCAAGCGGTGAGGGCCATTACTGCACCACCAGTAACACCAGCACCAACTGCACACCCGCCCGCAAGCATGCCGCCAAAGCCCATAAGACCGGCTCCAACCAAATAGCGTGAAAGGCCAGTCTCTTCGGTAAAGGTTTGAATTTTGAACTCTTTTGTTATCCAAGAAGCCAAGAATGAGCCCGCAAATACGCCGACAACAATGCCGATATCGAACGACAGAGGCACCTCTGGCTCGTTGATCAGTGCCATTAAGGTATCGGCTGATGGTCCAGTAAAACTAACGCTTTTCACCGCGATAATGTCAAAAGAGTTACTGGCATGCCAAGAGGTTAGTGCCCAGCCCAAAGCAACACTTAACCCGACCATGACGGCACCAAACTGCCAGTATATTCTGGGTGAGGTTCTTTTTGCCAAATAGAAAGCGGCGACAAATAGAATAATACCGAATCCTAAAGCCCCAAATTCTGGGAGCCAAAGTGACAGATCACGTGATGATCCATCGATTAGCCACCAAGATGAGATCTCATTTCTGGCGGGAGATAGAATACCTCTTAGTGCGGCTTGCGAGACAACGGTGACCACCAGTCCTGCAATGAGTGCTCGTAGATTACCGGTCGCAGATAGGACTAGAAGGCGGCTTGCGCAGCCTCTAGCCATGACCATGCCAATACCAAACATGGATCCACCAATGATGGCCCCAGACATAGAGCCTGTCGTTACCAGCTGCCGAATACTGCTTTTCTCGAGATCACCGTTAAGCATTAGAAGTTGAGTCAGGATAAGCGCTGTCGAGAAGGTAAAGAGCCAAATGGCGAATTTAGGACCAGGCTTGTTGCGCCAGAACTCAATACAGGCCGCGCGAAGACAGAACCGACTTTGCTGCGCAAAGACACCAAACACCAATCCGGTGATCAAACCTAAAAGAACGGCAACCTCTCCGCTGGAGTAGGCCTCTAAAAACTCAGGCATAGTCGTCTCTTATAAAAGGGTAATATCATTATTTTGCCTTGATCAATACTGAAGTGCGAGTAGTTTGGTTGGATCTGTTGACTGACATCAATGATGATTTTAGGCAATAAAAAAGACCCCGAAGGGTCTTTGATAGGTTAAGTTGAATATCAACCGTTTTCGCGGGCGATCGCTCTGTAAGCGATGTCGGTGCGGAAGTAGGCGTCTTTCCAGCTAACTTGCTTTAGAAGTTCGTAAGCGCGTGCTTGTGCGTCGGTTACTGTGTCGCCAAGTGCAGTGACACAAAGAACACGACCGCCGGCTGTCACGACATCATCACCATTTAGGGCTGTGCCTGCGTGGAAGATTTTGCTGTCAGCTGGAAGTGATGCAGGAAGTGAAATCACATCGCCTTTGTTGTAATCACCAGGGTATCCACCGGCAGCCATAACAACGCCAATGGATGGACGAGGATCCCATTGAGCGGTTGTTTTGTCGAGTTCGCCCTTAAGCGCAGCTTCACAAAGTTCGACAATGCTCGACTGTAGACGCATCATGATTGGTTGTGTCTCTGGGTCACCAAAGCGGCAGTTGTACTCGATTACTTTAGGTGTGCCATCGGCTGCAATCATTAGGCCTGCATATAGGAATCCAGTGTATCGGTTACCCTCTGCAGCCATACCGCGAACGGTTGGGTAGATCACTTCGTCCATGATGCGCTGGTCGATCTCTGGTGTAACCACTGGAGCCGGAGAGTAAGCACCCATGCCGCCAGTGTTAAGGCCAGTATCACCATCACCAACACGTTTGTGGTCTTGGCTGGTTGCCATTGGCAGAACGTTTTCGCCATCGACCATGACGATGAAAGAGGCTTCCTCGCCATCTAGGAACTCTTCAATAACAACACGGCTACCGGCATCGCCAAAGGCATTTCCGGCAAGCATATCTTTGACAGCATCTTCAGCCTCTTCAAGTGTCATCGCGACGATAACGCCTTTACCCGCTGCTAGGCCATCCGCTTTCACAACGATTGGCGCGCCTTTCTCACGAAGGTAAGCAAGTGCTGGTTCGATCTCTGTGAAGTTTTGGTACTCTGCCGTTGGGATCTCTTGGCGTGCTAGGAAGTCTTTAGTAAACGCTTTAGAGCCCTCAAGCTGTGCAGCGCCTGCTGATGGACCGAAAATTGCTAGGCCTTCTGACTGGAAGTAATCCACGACACCATCGACTAGCGGTGCTTCAGGACCTACGATGGTCAAGGCAACGCCGTTCTCTTTAGCGAAGTTGGCAAGAGCAACTTTGTCCATGACATCGATCGCGACGTTTTCAATACCAGCTTCAATCGCTGTACCTGCATTACCTGGAGCAACAAAGACAGTATTTACACGTGCATCTTTAGCGGCGCTCCAAGCTAGCGCGTGTTCACGGCCACCTGAGCCAATTACTAGAATATTCATATCGTTCAATCCCTTTAACGCTTAGTGGCGGAAGTGGCGCATGCCGGTGAATACCATCGCCATGCCATGCTCATCAGCAGCATCGATAACCTCTTGGTCACGCATTGAGCCACCTGGCTGGATAACCGCTTTGATACCCGCTTCTGCTGCAGAGTCAATGCCATCACGGAATGGGAAGAAAGCATCAGATGCCATCACCGAACCAGCAACTTGTAGGCCTTCATCCGCCGCTTTGATACCCGCAATTTTAGCTGAGTAGACACGACTCATCTGGCCTGCACCGATACCGATAGTCTGGCCATCACGAGCGTAGACAATGGCATTCGATTTAACGAATTTAGCCACTTCCCAGCAGAACAGTAGATCGCGGATCTCCTGTTCAGATGGTTGACGCTTAGTGACAATTTGAAGCTCAGATGCGTTCACCATGCCTAGATCACAATCTTGCACCAGTAGGCCACCGTTGACACGTTTGTAATCGAAAGCTGCACCAGGCTGTGCCGCAAATTCACCACACTCAAGTAGACGAACATTGGGTTTAGCGGCAACGATTTCGGATGCCTGAGCGCTCACTTTTGGAGCAATGATCACCTCGACAAATTGACGATCAACGATCGCTTTTGCTGTTTCTGCATCAAGTTCGCGGTTGAATGCGATGATGCCACCAAATGCTGAGGTAGGATCTGTCTGGAAAGCGCGGTTGTATGCTTCCAGAATGTTGCCGCCAATGGCGACACCACAAGGGTTAGCATGTTTAACGATGACACAGGCAGGCTCTTTGAAAGGCTTAACGCACTCAAGTGCCGCATCAGTATCGGCTACGTTGTTAAACGAGAGCTCTTTACCCTGAAGTTGACGAGCGGTTGAAACGCTGGCTTCAGTTGCGTTCTCTTCAACGTAGAAGGCTGCACGTTGGTGTGGGTTTTCACCGTAACGCATGTCTTGAACTTTGACGAACTGAGTATTGAAAGTGCGTGGGAAGGTCTCTGGCTCTTCCACACCCACTCGAGCACCAAGATAGTTTGCAATCATGCCGTCGTAAGCAGCAGTGTGTTCAAACGCTTTAACAGCAAGGTCAAAACGGGTGTTGTAGTTAAGACCCTTGTTGGCTTTAAGGTCAGCGATGATTGAATCGTAGTCAGAAGCGTTAACGACAATTGCGACATCTTTATGGTTTTTGGCAGCAGATCGAACCATGGTTGGGCCACCGATATCGATGTTTTCAATGGCCATCGGAAGATCACAATCTGGACGTGCGACGGTCTCTGCAAAGGGGTATAGGTTGACAACCACCATGTCGATTGGGTTGATGCCATGCTCAGTCATCACCGCATCATCAGTACCGCGACGACCCAAGATCCCGCCGTGCACTTTAGGGTGAAGGGTTTTAACGCGGCCTGCCATCATCTCTGGAAAACCCGTGTAGTCTGAGACTTCAACGGCTGCGATGCCTTCATCACAAAGCAGTTTGTAAGTGCCGCCAGTTGATAGGATTTCAACGCCTTGAGCAGTCAGTTCACGGGCAAAATCTACGATGCCAGTTTTGTCTGACACGCTGATCAGAGCGCGACGAATAGGAGTGTATGAGTCGTTAGACATGAGGCTTTCCATTTTTCAGAGATTTAAAGAAGATCATACTGCTTCAACTTTTTGCGAAGCGTGCCGCGGTTCAGGCCAAGAAGCTCTGAAGCACGGGTTTGGTTATCTTTGGTGTAGCGCATAACAGCTTCAAACAGCGGTGCTTCTACTTCAGTCAACACCATTTGATAAACATCACTTGCGGGCTGTCCATCTAACGTCTTGAAGTAGGTCTCAAGTGAAGATTGAACACTCTCACGCAGTGTTGGTGTCTGGGTTTCTGTTGTTATTTCAGAGATATCGAGATGTTGCATTGTATCGTTACTACTCACTACTACGGTTACCTAAATATTAAGCAGCTTGGGCACGATCAAAATATTGATCGAGGGCGTTAAGCTGCTCTTCAGCTGTTTCCAACTGATTAAATTCTTTTCTAAAGCCAGTCACATCGCTAACTGATTGCAGATACCAATTAAGGTGTTTTCGGGCGATACGAACGCCCATTAACTCTCCATAAAACTCGTGCAGAGCTTTCAGGTGGCGATTAAAAATAGAGTGTATTTCTGAAAGAGTGGGTGGCGCTATTTTTTCACCATGACGCAGATAATGATCAATCTCTCGCAAAATCCACGGGGTGCCTTGCGCTGCACGACCGATCATGACTGCATCAGCACCGGTGTAATCCAAAACAAAACGCGCTTTTTCTGGGGTGGTGATATCGCCATTAGCAATGACAGGGATGCTGATGTTCTCTTTAACGGATTTAATGGTCTCGTACTCAGCGTCACCAAGGTACTTATCTGACCGGGTTCTTCCATGAACGGTCAGCGCGGCTATACCAGCTTGTTCAGCCATTTTGGCGATGGTGAGTGCGTTGCGATTGTCTGGAGACCAACCAGTCCGAATTTTTAGGGTCACTGGTATATCGACTGCATTGACCACGGCTTCCAATATAGATTCGACCAGAGGTTCATCTTTCAGCAGTGCTGAGCCAGCTGCTTTATTACAGACTTTTTTAGCCGGGCAGCCCATATTGATGTCGATGATTTGTGCGCCACGCTCTGCATTTAACTGAGCAGCTAATGCCATCATCTCTGGATCGCCACCCGCAATCTGTACGGAGCGAGGCTCCGCTTCGCCTTGATGGTTTAGGCGAAATGAGGACTTGCGTGTGTGCCAAAGATTTGGATCTGACGTCACCATCTCTGACACAACAAGGCCTGCACCCAGTTCGCGACAGAGTTGTCGAAACGGGCGATCAGTCACACCAGCCATTGGGGCTAGAGCAACTTGAGTGTCAAGGCTGTATGGACCAATCTGTAACATCAAAAACCTGCCACAACGAGGGTGTAACTCCAATGAATTGGAATGTCCGTCGTTGGTTATGAAGGGCGCATATAATACTCTTCACGGACCGAGGGTCCAAGACGTTTTTGAATAAAAAATGATCAATTTTGGGGTTGACAGGCTAACTAGGGAACCTGCGAACAAGTCCATAATTTCTCAGCGTGATCTGAAACATTCAGATACAAGGCGGATTGTGCAACTAATGGCCATCGCCTTTAGTCAGCGATCCAACGCTGTAGATGGATGTTTCAGGTCGCGCCCTACGGGGCTTACAGTCAAATCCATCCTCTGCGTTCTGTTTTCTCGACTTAGCCCGCTAGGCCTTCAAAAACACGCCTGGATGACAAATTTGACTGTAAGCCTGAGATGTCATGGACTTATTCGTAGGTTCCCTAGCGTTGGTTGAAACGGGCTTCAGAAAGGTTCGCTTCAAAAGAGGCGATCGCTTCATCCGGTTTGGTTATGGTCAGTTGAATTTGAATGGGGAGTTTTGGGCTTAAGCGCTCAGCGTTGATGCCAAGTTCTAAATACTCATTTGGATCAAATGTGCGGCGGCTGATCAATTTGCCTTGTAGATCTTTTAGAGAGAGTTCAACCGCCGGATAGGGCTGGTAGAGGGTAGATTGGTTGTTGATTCTCAGTGTCACTTCAAGTGCATTGGAGTAACGAGGGTGTTCCCTCACTAGGGTCTGTTCAATCGCCAGTAGAGCCAGCCCCTCTTTAGCACTTAAATCACAATTTATCTGACTGCACGCAATAATGTAGAAGGGTCGTAAGCTGGGGTGTGCATTTAGCCTAGCTCGTTCAAACCAGAGGTACTGTAAGGCGCCGAGTACTGTGCATAAAAGAAGAATTAGAATCATTGATGCCGTTTTGAAAGGCGACTCTGGTTGAGAATTAAATCGCTCAAGTACGATTGGCTCAGCATCTAGCTGAGCGAATTGTGCTCCGGTGGATGTCTGTTGAGGCTGTTCAGTTGCTGTAGCGGGTGTTCGATCAGCACGCCCATTTTCGGCATCAAAAATAGAGAGGCAGTTGCCGCAGCGAACGCGACCATTAGCCAGGCGCAGTTGACCATCAGTCACTCTGAACTTGGCTTGGCACTCTGGACACTCTGTTACAAACATCTATCCCTTCTCAACCTTAACGTTTGCGACCCGTTAAACGAACCCACTCCTCTTTGGTTGATGGGGGTTCCATATCAAACCACTCGGAGTAGGTGCCAATCAATTCATCCGCTTGTTCTATCAGAAGCCCCGATAGAATTAACTGACCACCTGATTTAACCAATTCGGCCAGGGTGGGAGCAAGCTCTTTCAGTGGTCCGGCGAGTATGTTGGCAATGACTAAATCGACCGCTTCTGATTCAAAGCTCTCTGGGAAGAATACCGGTAAACGTTCTTTATCTAGACCGTTTCTGACAAGATTGTCTTGAGTGGCGGTTAACGCTTGCGGATCAATATCGACGCCTGACACTGCGCTTGCACCCAAAAGAATGGCGGCAATGCCCAAAATACCACTACCGCAGCCATAATCGATAACCGATCTGTTCTGTAGTGGCTCACTGGCGAGCCACTCTAGACAGAGTGCAGTGGTTGGGTGGGTACCTGTGCCAAAGGCTAGTCCAGGATCGAGCATCAGATTGACTGCATTCGCATCAGGTACTTCAATCCAGCTTGGGCAGACCCAAAAATGGCTACCGAACTGCATCGGGTGATAGTGAGTCATCCACTCTCGTTCCCAATCTTTGTCCTCAAGAATTTCTGCCTTGAACTGTATTGTATCGCCACCCTTAACGGAGAGTTTTTGCTCGTTTAGAAAGGTAAGTGTCGACTCTAAATCATGCTCTGCTGCAAACAGACCGGTTATTACGGTTGTGCCCCAGAGCGGAGTAGTCCCTAATTCAGGTTCGAAAATAGGTTGATCTTTTGCGTCCTCAAAGGTCACGGCAGCACAGCCCGCTTCAAGAAGTAGATCTTCGTAAAACTCTGCAATATCAGGATTTGTAACAACTTTTATCTGTAGCCAAGGCATTCTTTTGAGCTCGTAATTTAAAGACAACAAAGCCCGCAACAGTGCGGGCTTTGATTAGGACGTAAGTTAACTTACAGGCCTAATTTCTTTTCTAAGTAGTGAATGTTAACACCACCCACTTCGAAATGGGTATCACGCATGATTTCGTGGTGAAGTGGAATGTTGGTACGAATACCATCAATGACCATCTCATCCAGAGCATTGCGCATGCGCTGCATTGCCACTTCGCGATCTTCACCATAAGTGATCAACTTAGCGATCAATGAGTCGTAGTGAGGTGGTACTGTGTAGCCCGCATAGAGGTGCGAATCAACACGGATGCCGTTGCCGCCTGGCGCATGGAAACCATTAACTTTACCCGGTGATGGCATAAAGGTTTTTGGATCCTCTGCGTTGATACGGCATTCGAAAGAGTGGCCACGTAACACGACATCTTCCTGTTTGATCGATAGTTTTTCACCAGAAGCGATACGCAGCTGCTCTTTTACAATGTCGACACCGGTAACCATCTCTGTCACAGGGTGTTCAACCTGAACACGAGTGTTCATTTCGATGAAGTAGAAGCCACCATCTTCGTACAGAAATTCAAAGGTGCCTGCACCGCGATAGCCGATCTCAATACAAGCATCGACACATGACTGCAGTACTTTTGCGCGTGATTCTGGGTCTAGGTGAGGTGCTGGTGCCTCCTCAACAACCTTCTGATGGCGGCGCTGTAATGAACAGTCGCGATCGTAAAGGTGAATCGCATTCCCTTGTCCGTCGGCTAATACTTGGATCTCTACGTGGCGTGGGTTCTCAAGGAACTTCTCCATGTAGACAGTATCATCACCAAAGGCAGCCTTTGCTTCAGACTTAGTCACTTGCACAGCGTTGACTAGGTGAGCTTCTGTATGAACAACACGCATACCACGACCACCACCACCGGCAGCGGCTTTGATGATTACAGGGTAGCCAATACGTTTTGCAATTTTATAAAGCGTATCGTTGTCGTTCTCTGGCAGTGGTCCGTCTGAACCAGGTACTGTTGGAACACCCGCTTTCTTCATCGCTTCAATGGCTGACACCTTGTCACCCATTAATCGTATGGTTTCAGCTTTAGGGCCGATAAATGTAAAACCTGACTGCTCTACCTGCTCAGCAAAGCCTGCGTTTTCAGCGAGGAAGCCATAGCCAGGGTGGATAGCCACTGAATCAGTGACTTCTGCCGCTGCAATTAGGGAAGGGATGTTTAGGTAACTTTGAGCAGATTGAGCTGGGCCGATACAGACCGCTTCATCAGCAAGACGGACGTGCATCAAATCACGATCAGCCTGTGAATGAACAGCGACGGTTTTAATGCCTAACTCTTTACAAGCTCGCATGATACGTAGCGCAATTTCGCCACGGTTTGCGATCAGAACTTTATCCAACATGATGGAATATTCCTCTGTTGATTAGAGTTTAGGCAATGACAACGAGTGGTTGATCAAATTCAACCGGCTGACCATCTTCAACAAGGATGGCTTCAATCACGCCACTCTTGTCTGCTTCGATCTGGTTCATCATCTTCATCGCTTCAACGATACAGATGACGTCACCCGCTTTAACCGTTTTGCCCACTTCGATGAATGCTGGAGCACTAGGCGCTGGTGAACGGTAGAAAGTACCCACCATTGGTGAGTTAACTGTATGACCCGCTGGCGCAGCTGGTGCAGCTTCTGCTGCAGCAGGTGCAGCTACTGGAGCAGCAGCGGAAGCAGGTGCTGCAGCAACGACAGGTGCAGGTGCTGCTACTGGAGCCGCAACGATAGAACCACCACGGCTAATACGAACAGACTCTTCGCCCTCTTTGATCTCGATTTCGTTGATGTTTGACTCTTCGAGAAGTTCGATCAGTTTTTTAACTTTACGAATATCCATGATGTGCTCCTGTAGCGCAGTTAAGTAATAAATTGTTGGGATATGGCTGTTAATTGCATCGAATAGGCAGATATCTATTAACAGAGCCCTATAAGGTTAAGTTTGCATGAGACTAAAGGGGGTTGTCCAGCTGAAAGTTGCGAAAATGGTGTGAATTTCGGCAAATTTAACGCTATCTACACGTTAATTGTCTATTATTTGTGCAAAATGGCTTTTGATATTAAAACGAGGTTGTTTAAAGCAACTTATCGATGGATTGACCCAAGGGGCTGTACAGGTCATAGTGCAGTGCAGCATTTGTATTTTTGTGATGCTTATTTACGCAAAAGGTAGTGTATGAAAGGTCTATTTAGAACTCTGTTGGATCTCCTAGATCGTCTTCGGGAAAGGTTCGGAGTAAAGCGCTTTTATCTGTTACTGGCGCCTCTGGCAGCCTACTCACTGGTGGTGGTTGTATTGGGCTTTCTCTGGAGCTGGACTCCAGCTCAATTTGATGTGAAGCAGTTGACTGAAGCTAGCGCTGCCGAGCGAAATGAGACGGTGGTGGTCGGCAGTTACACAACCGCTACACTGATCGAACTGACAGAGTCGCTTCTTAACAAGCCAGGTGGCTACCTCTCCAATGATCGTTTTCCGCCGGGTGTTCTTATGGATAACCTGCCTAATTGGGAATTTGGTGTGCTTGTGCAGATTCGTGACCTGAGTCGAGCAATGCGCAAAACCTTCAGTCGTTCTCAGTCGCAGTCGACTGAACAGAAGGATCTAGCCTCTGCGGAACCCAAATTACACTTTGATAATAACTCTTGGTTGATACCCTCAAGTGAAAGTGAGTATCGAGATGCGTTGGTTTCATTAAGAGCCTATCAAGGCAAACTCTCTAGTCAGGATGAATCACAGGCGCAGTTCTATGCTCGTGCCGATAACCTTCAAGATTGGTTGGGCGACGTTTCAACTCGCCTGGGTAGTATTTCACAGCGCTTAAGTGCCAGCGTTGGGCAGCGCCGTATTAATACCGATCTCGCCGGCAGTCAGGGGGGCGCCCAAGCAACGGCTCAGCCCTCAGAGTTAGAGATACAAACGCCTTGGAGTGAGATTGATGACGTCTTCTATGAAGCGCGTGGAACTGCCTGGGCTCTGATTCATATTTTACGTGCTATCGAGTTGGATTTTGCACAGAGTCTTGAGAAGAAGAGTGCGGTCACCTCGTTGAAGCAGATTGTTCGTGAACTAGAGGCCACACAGGGCACCATCTGGAGTCCCATTATTCTTAACGGCACCGAATTTGGATTTTTAGCCAACCACTCTTTGGTGATGGCTTCATACATTTCCCGTGCTAATGCAGCCATTATTGATTTGAGAGATCTTCTCTCCCAGGGGTAATTTATGCGTCGAGTTATTTTCAACCAGAAAGGTGGCGTTGGTAAGTCGAGTATCGCGGTCAATTTGGCGGCTATCAGTGCAGCTCGCGGACTTAAAACGCTAGTGATCGATTTGGATCCGCAATGTAACTCAACACACTACCTGTTGGGTGATGACTCCGATGCGCCAGAGCTCGATGTACAGAGTTTCTTTGAGTCGGTATTGAGCTTTCAGCTGAACAAAGTGGCCGAACAAGATTACTGTTTTGCGACCCCATTCGATCATCTCGATATTATTCCCTGTAACCCGAATTTAGGTGATTTGCAGTCGAAGTTAGAGTCGAAACATAAGATCTATAAGCTTAGAGATCTGTGTGACGCTCTGGATGACCATTACGATGCGATCTACATTGATACGCCGCCAGCGTTTAACTTCTTTTCGCTCTCCGCACTTTGCGCCGCTGAGCGTTGTTTGATCCCCTTTGATTGTGATGAGTTTGCACGCCAAGCTCTTTACAGCCTACTGCATAACATCAACGAAACGCGTGAAGATCATAATGAGCAGTTGGTGTTGGAAGGGATTGTGGTGAATCAGTTTCAGCCACGAGCGTCGCTGCCTAGGCAGATCATTGAATCGCTCGTGGAGCAAGATCTGCCGGTGCTAAACGCCAAGCTACCTGCGTCAGTGAAAATGAAAGAGAGTCATATGCTGGCTAAACCACTGGTTCACATGGCAGCCAAACATAAATTGACTGAGGCATTTAACCTACTGTTTGATGAGATCAATCAGTAGGTTACTAAAGACCTTTGACTGCAAAGATACCGGGTGCGTTGCGCCAGTAGCCTTTGTAATCAAGTCCAAAGCCAAAAATGTAGCGATCCGGTATGGTTAGACCGGTGAAGTCTGCTTTCATCCCAGGCACGGCTTTGCGATCGTGTATTTTGTCGATCAGTACGACCGATGCCACGCTTTTAGCTCCACCCTCTTTGAGGTGATTCATCACTTCGTGAAGTGTGTGTCCCTCATCTAGGATGTCGTCGACCACTAACACATCGCGTCCCTGATAATCGATCATCGGTGGAACCTTCCACTCTAGTTCGTGGCCAGAGGTCGTGTTGCGGTAGCGAGTCGCATGTAGGTAGCCCGCTTCGAGAGGGAACTCTAAGCGAGTCAGTAGCTGACCGCAGATAACAAGACCGCCGTTCATTATCGTGAAGATGACAGGATCGCGATCAGCATATTCGCCGGTGATCTCATCAGCAATCTTGTCGATCGCTTGGTTGACTTCAGAGTTTGAAAAGAGCAAGTCTGATTCAATGTAAACTTGCTTGATTTCGTTAATATCGGGGCGGCTCATGTTAGCTCCAGAGCGGTTAAACTTGACTGAATCGACAAGTTTAACCTGTTACATACAAAAAAGCCCGACCCGCAGAGCGGATCGGGCTTTTTAATTATCTAATTACT
Source organism: Marinobacterium sp. xm-d-564 (assembly GCF_013283345.1). NCBI lineage: Bacteria > Pseudomonadati > Pseudomonadota > Gammaproteobacteria > Oceanospirillales > Oceanospirillaceae > Marinobacterium > Marinobacterium sp. xm-d-564. The sequence goes on from NZ_WBYO01000001.1 coordinate 187,758, forward strand.
TAGCTGCTTCGTAAGCTTCAGCTGATTTGATGATCGCGTCGCGAGCTGCAGCAGCGTCAGACCAACCTTCAACTTTAACCCACTTGCCTTTTTCAAGCTTCTTGTAGTTCTCGAAGAAGTGAGAGATTTGATCTTTCAAAAGTGGCGACAGGTCATCAACGTCATGGATGTCGTTGTAAGCCTGGCTTAGTTTCTCGTGAGGAACAGCAACCAGTTTCGCATCTTCACCCGCTTCGTCGGTCATGTTTAGAATGCCGACTGGACGACAGCGAATAACAGAACCTGTCATGACTGGATGTGGAGTCAGTACAAGTACATCTAGAGGGTCACCATCGTCAGCTAGTGTGTTGTTTACGTAGCCGTAGTTCGCTGGGTAGAACATTGGCGCAGCCATGAAGCGGTCAACAAAGATAGAGTCAGAGTCTTTATCGATCTCGTATTTTACAGGCGAGCTCTCAGCTGGGATCTCGATGATAACGTAGATGTCGTTTGGCAGGTCTTTACCCGCTGGTACTTTTTCAAAGCTCATGTTGTTTCCCTATGAACGTTTCATTAATTTCTGCGGCGCATTATAGGCACCTTGGTAATATAACTAAATGCTACTAAGCGCTATTTTTCACTTTTCTTACGGTGGTAGGCTTTCAACATCTCTACCTCCTGTTTTGAACCTAGCGCGACGGATACACGTTGGTGAATGTGCTCTGGGCTAAGATCCATAATCTCTTCGTAACAGGTCGAAGCGACGCCACCAGCCTGCTCGATAAGGAAACTCATTGGGTTGCCTTCGTACATCAGGCGTAGTTTGCCCGGTTTGCCCGGATCGCGTGAGTCCCATGGGTAGGTGAAGATGCCCCCACGGGTCAGTAGGCGATGCACTTCGGCCACCATAGAGGCCACCCAGCGCATGTTGTAGTTCTTCTCGCGAGGACCCTCTTCGCCAAGCAGTAGATCGTCGATGTACTCTTGCATCTGAGGTTCCCAGTGACGCTTATTCGACATGTTGATCGAAAATTCGCTGGTCTCTTCAGGAATTTTGACCGACTCCTCTGTCAGGATAAAGTCACCGGTATGAGCCAGCGTGAACATGTTAACGCCGCTACCAGTGGTTAGGGCTAATACTGCAGAAGGCCCATAAAGCACGTATCCTGCCGCCACTTGCTTACGTCCTGGCTGGAGGAACTCATTGGTGTCCTGTTTAGCCCAAGGTTTTGGGGCTTCGATGATTGAGAAGATCGTGCCAACCGAGACGTTGATGTCGATGTTTGATGAGCCATCCAGCGGGTCAAAAGTTACAAGGTAGCGACCATCACGAGATCCCCAAACTGGCTCCTCTTCCTCTTCTGAGGCAACGCCACGAACAAGTCGATTATCCAGAAGGACTTTTTTAATGATGTCGTTAGAAACGATATCGAGTTTCTTTTGGGTCTCGCCCTGTACGTTAGTCAGAGTGCTGGTGCCCAAAACGCCGGCCAGAGCGCCTTCGCGAAGCTGCAATGCAACCTCTTTACAGGCGATCATTAAGACTTCGATCACCTCTACAAGGTCTGCATCGGTTTTGTTGTGCTTTAGGAAGGAGCTCAGTAACTGCATTAGAGAATCTCTTAGTCGTGTGAAATATGATGAAAATTATAGGCAAGTTGGTACGCTATTGCATGTGCGAAATGGGTTTTTCGGTTAATTAAAGCCCATCTTTATAATTTTTTGTGGGATACCACCGGTTTGCATCTTCATTTTCTTGGTATTTGTGGCACCTTTATGGGCTCTTTAGCGATTTTGGCCAAAGAGCTAGGTTATCGTGTCAGCGGTTCGGATCAGAACGTCTATCCGCCAATGAGTACGCAACTTGAAACCTTAGGCATTGAGATTATTCAAGGCTACGATCCCACTCAATTGGACTCCAATCCCGATCTAGTGATAGTCGGTAACGCGATGTCGCGCGGCAATCCTTGTGTTGAGGCGGTGCTTGAGAGAGGGATTCACCACACATCGGGACCACAGTGGTTACATGATCACTTGCTCAAGGATCGTTGGGTATTGGCTGTTTCAGGTACTCACGGTAAAACCACCACAGCGACCATGTTGGCATGGATTCTGGAGTACGCTGGGTTGAAGCCTGGTTTTTTGATTGGTGGCGTTCCGCTCGATTTTGACTGCTCAGCTCGTTTGGGAGAGACCGACTTTTTTGTTATCGAGGCAGATGAGTACGATACCGCTTTTTTTGATAAGCGATCTAAATTTGTCCACTACAACCCAAGAACACTGGTGATTAATAACTTAGAGTTTGATCATGCAGATATCTTTGATGATCTTGCAGCGATTCAGAGGCAGTTTCATCACCTCATGCGTTTGGTGCCTGCTACTGGGCGAGTGATCTACCCCTCGGATATTCCGGCAGTCGAGCAGGTGATAGAGCAGGGGTGTTGGAGTGAGTTAGAGTCAACTTCAATGAATCCTGGTCACTCTGGTGCTGCAATCGGTGAGCAAGAGTCTGGTGGTCAGCGTTTTCAAATTTGCGTCAAAGAGACGGCCCCTGTCTGGGTTGATTGGGAATTGACCGGTGAGCACAATCAACGCAATGCACTGCATGCTCTGTTGGCAGCAAGACACGTTGGCATTACCCCCGAAGTGAGTGCGGAGGCATTAAGCCAATTCAAAAGCGTGAAGCGCCGCATGGAGCTGTTAGGTCAGTTCTCAGGGGTCTCTCTGTATGATGATTTTGCTCACCATCCGACGGCTATTGCGACGACCTTGCAAGGTATGAGAGCGAAAGTGCACGATGAGAAGTTGATTGCCATCATCGAGCCAAGGTCTAATACCATGAAACAAGGCGTATTTAAGAGCCAGTTAGCTGAATCCGCCGCGCAAGCTGATACTGTTTTTTGGTATCAACCGGATTCTCAGGGGTGGTCTTTAGAGAATCAGATTGCTGGCTTTGACGGGCAGGCTGTATTTAATAGCATTGATCTTCTGCTTGAGTCTCTCGAATCAGAGCTACAACACAACAGTCATATCGTAGTGATGTCGAACGGTGGATTCGAAGGCATTCACGAGCGAATTAAACAACTCCTTATTTCGACGACACATTGAGGTGAACCGTGGCAGATTTTGACTCAAGAGTAACCCTAGCCATAACCGGAGCTTCGGGGGTTCAGTACGCACTGCGTTTGATGCACTGCTTGGTTCAGCAGAACGTTCAACTCTTTGTGATGGTCTCCAAAGCGGCTCAAGTTGTTGTCGCGGCTGAAACAGAGCACAGCTTGCCAGGGACTCCTGATGCTCAGCAGCAGTTTTTTACTGATTTCACGGGTGCTAAAGCGGAGCAGATTAAAGTCTTTGGTAAAGAGCAGTGGTTTGCTCCTGTCGCTTCAGGCTCAGGCGCTCCCAGTCAGATGGTGGTCTGTCCCTGTTCAACAGGAACACTGTCAGCCATTGCGACTGGGGCCAGTAATAATCTGATTGAGCGTGCTGCGGATGTTGCCCTAAAAGAGCGTCGATCACTTATTTTGGTGCCGCGAGAGGCTCCCTATTCTGAGATACATCTTGAGAATATGTTGAAGTTGACCCGCATGGGGGCGGTCATACTGCCGGCGTCACCAGGTTTCTATCATAAACCCACCACGGTCGAAGATATGATCGATTTTGTGGTCGCAAGGGTGTTGAGTCAGCTCGGTTATGATCAATCGATCATGCCATCCTGGGGCTCAGATTTAATTTAAGAGTAATATTATGACGAAGGTTCTAGCACTAGATACTTCAACTGATGCCTGTTCAGTCGCCTTACTAAACGGCGAACAGCGCATTTGTCGGTTTGAAGTGGTACCCAGAGGGCATACCCAACTGCTGTTGCCGATGGTTGAAAGTGTTCTTGAAGAGGCCAAGCTATCGGTAAAAGAGCTTGATGCGATCGCTTTTGGGCGCGGGCCAGGGTCATTTGCCGGCATTCGTATAGCAACAGGAGCAACACAGGGGCTAGCAGTCGCCTTTGATACTCCTGTGATCCCTCTATCGACCCTTGAGACCTTGGCTTATCAGGCGCTTGCATTATGCCCAGAGGCTGGCTTTATTCTATCGACTTTGGATGCCCGAATGGATGAGGTCTATTGGGCAGTCTATAAGGTGGAAAATGGCACAATCTTTGCTTTGACTGAGGAGCAGGTGACGGCACCCTCAGCCGTTGTTCTGCCTGAAAAGGTTTCTCAATGCGTAGCAATTGGCCCAGGCCTTAACTACTTGGATCAGTTGAATTCATTAGTTCAAAACGGTTTGGGTAGGGTGTTGTCTGATCAGTACCCTCAGGCTGAGAGTATGCTCAATATGGCAGTGTCAGCTCTAGAAAGGGGTGATCAAGTGCCGCCTGAAGAGGCTTTACCCGTTTATGTTCGAGAGGGCACTTGGAAAAAAAGGAGTGAGCAGTGACGCTCAGTGATTGGATACATACTCTGATATTGGCCCTGATACAGGGGTTAACTGAATTCCTACCGATCTCAAGTTCTGCACATTTGATTCTACCCTCCCAGCTGTTTGGTTGGAGTGATCAGGGATTAGCATTTGATGTTGGTGTTCATGTTGGCACGCTGACGGCTGTCATCATCTATTTTCGGCGCGAAGTGGTGTCGATTGTGGCAGCGTCAACATTAACTCTGGCTGGTAGAACCTCGGATGATGGGAAACTTGGTTGGTTTGTAGCATTTGCGACGATCCCAGCTGTCATAGCAGGCCTGCTGTTGGGCGACTGGATTGATACCTATGGTCGATCCATTTTGGTTATTGCTGGCACCACCATTCTATTTGGCCTTGCACTCGGTTGGGCAGACGCTACCAATAAGGCGACGCGTATTATGAAAGAGCTCGGCTTTAAGGATGCTATTGTGATTGGTGTAGCTCAGGCCATCGCTCTCATTCCTGGAACCTCTCGATCGGGTATCACCATTACAGCAGCGCTTATGTTGGGATTTGATCGTCAAAGTGCCGCCCGTTTCTCATTCTTGCTCTCAATCCCAGTTATTCTGGGGGCAGGGTTATTGAAGGGTAAAGAGCTTATCGATATCGGCGCAGACGCGCATTGGCAGATGATTGGTGTTGGTGCACTCGTAGCGGCCCTCAGCGCTTGGGCGTGTATTCATCTGTTTCTGAAGCTGCTTGATCAAATCGGCATGCGTCCTTTTGTAATCTATCGTTTGATTCTAGGTGTTACTTTGATCGCAGTTTGGGCTTTGACTCGCTGATGATTGGTCTTTCCGTTGAGTCTCATGAACTGCTTCCGGAAGCCGAAAAGCTTAGCAATGGCTTAAATCTTCCCTTGGTAAAAAGTGGTCAATCAGGTTCTGAGTTCGACTATCTACTTCAGGTGGGATTTGATGGTCTGTCGCTGGTCCAGCTTGGCCCTAAAGCGCCCGGTCCTATTCGAGTAGACTTTGAATCGGGTGCGGTGGCTCATCGTCGTCGTTTTGGTGGCGGTAAAGGGCAACAGATTGCTAAGGCTTGTGGCGTATCCTCTGCATTTACCCCTTACATAGCCGATCTGACCGCTGGGCTGGGTCGTGATAGTTTTGTGCTGGCGACCTTAGGTTGTCGTGTGGATATGGTGGAGCGGGTGCCAGTAGTTCATGCGTTGTTGAGAGATGGGTTGCACAGAGCTCAGTTCTCATCCGATCCAGAGTTGCAGGAGATTCTGGCCAGACTCTCATTAAGTCACCTCCAAGCGGTTGAGTTCCTTCAAACGACCTCTAATCAGTACGACGTGATCTATCTCGATCCGATGTTCCCTCACACGGATAAGTCGGCTCAGGTGAAAAAAGAGATGCTAGCCTTTCGCTCGCTTGTGGGTGCCGATCAGGACAGTGCAGAGTTGCTAGACGCCGCTTTGCAACATGACCCAGCAAGGGTTGTTGTGAAGCGACCAAGAAAGGCGCCTATTATTGAAGGACCGAAGCCTAGCTATGCATTAGAGGGTAAGTCTGGGCGTTTTGATATCTATGCGAGACGCAAGTTAGGCAGTTAGTTTGTTAACCGCTAAATGAGTCGATTAATAGTGTGGTGGTGGCACATCCGCCGCTGGTGAAAAGCCACTATTATCAGCGTTCTTAACACGGTCGTTCAGAATCATAATCATGCGTCGCAGTTCATCCAGCTCTTTCGCTTGGCGAATGGTGATTTCACTCAGTTGATCGATCGCTTCCTCTTGAAACGCTATTCGACTCTCCAGATCATCTAAACGACTGTTCGATTCACTCATAATTTCGTGTTCTTCTTACTCTTTGGGTTAATTTATCCGCCGTAAACCCCTAAGTTGTTGAAAAAATATAACTAATACGTTATATCTCACTTTCTGTGCGGGTTTTTTAATGTCGTACAGAGTAATTTGTTTGTTCCAAAAAATACAAAGAAATATTTCCAATGGGTGGTTAATCAGTGATTAAAAATATCATTATCAGCGTAATTGCAGCCTGTGTTATCGCAGCTGCTGGTCACTTCTTTAAAGCGGAATCGCACTACTTACCAGTGCTTGCCGTTTCGTTTGTGGCTGTTTTCATCAGTACTCTTGTGGCTAGCTCTGGCTCCGCATCAGCATCTCAATCTTCACGTCGTGTAAACGGTGCGGATGAAGAGGATGACATCGATGATGGTCGTGAAGTCGGTACTGTTAAGTGGTTCAATGTTTCTAAAGGTTTCGGTTTTATTACTCGTGCCAATGGAGATGATGTTTTCGTTCATTTCCGTAACATTCGTGGCCGTGGACACCGTTCATTAAACGAAGGCCAACGTGTTCGTTTTAATGTGCACGACAGCGATAAAGGTCTTCAAGCTGAGGATGTTTCAATCATCCGTGAGTGATGAATAAGACGTCTAACACAAGGGTAGCTCAAGCTACCCTTTTTTATGTCCAGGACGGACGGTATACAGCGATTCCATGGATGGAAATGAGCTGTGAATGTCCAGGACGGACGGTATGCAGCGATTCCACGGATGGAAAGGAGCTGTGAATGCCCAGAATGGTATGCGTATTCATTTTCTACTCAGTTAAGTGGGTTAGAATAAATCTTATGAAAATCTATCCTCTACTTTTTTTGTTCCTCAGCTCTTTGGCGTCGGCAGACACTCAATGTATGCAGAATTATTTTGCATCCAGAGTCGGCGAGACTCTTGAGTATCGTGTTGAAATTGATGGTATTCGGGCGAAAGGGGCTCGAGCGATCTCTCAATCAGATTCAGGTCAGTTCACATTGCTTCAGTCTGTCTCTGTTCTACTGGCTTCGCTAGAGGAGGAGAGCCATTTTATTGTTGATGAGCAAGGCATCGTTCCGATTAATTACCTCTTTGAACAGCAAGGGCTTGGGGCGCGTAAAACGACCATTCAGTTCAATGGCGCAACGGCTGAAGTGAATAGAAAAGGTAAGACGTCTCAGTTGGAGCTTCCGCAGGGTTTTCAGGATCCTTTGACCTTCATCCTTCAGCTTCAAGCAGCGACTAGTTGCGGTGAATCTATTGAAACGCTGAAGATACCTCTTGTGAAGTCGAAAGGGGTTTCGGAGGTTGTTTTTGTTAAAGGTGAGGACTCTTTAATTAAGAGCCGTGATAAGGATTTGGTTCTGGAAACTTGGCAAAGGGTCGATGGTGATAAAATTGAAAAGGTCGGCTTAATTCCTGAATTAAATAACCTTCTGTACTCATTTGAGCAACGAGAAGGAGAGAAGATCAATCGCCTTCAGTTGATTGATCTTCCTTAGTCTCTGCTGATTTTTGTGCTGCCTGCTGCTTTTGCCATGCGGCTCTATCTGCATAGTAGATATCCCAAACGCAGGGTTCACAACCACTTTCGCAGCAGTCGTAATCCCCTGGTGGAATCGGTTCCTGAAGAGAGTCTATCGAGCTCATCAGCCAATAATCTTCCCAGGGTTTAGAATCCCTTTAGGATCCAGAGCGGCTTTAATACTGCGCATGACGGCGAGTTCAGCTTCACTTCGGCTTAGCTGGATATAGGGCTTTTTACTCAGTCCAATGCCGTGTTCTGCCGAAACAGAGCCTTTGTATTTCTCTAGGATCTTATAGACTACCGTGTCGATCGCTTTTTTATCGCTGACCGGACCTACACAGAAGTGAATGTTGCCATCGCCAAGGTGCCCAAAGGTCAGGCAGGTCGATTCAGGGAACTGTTCTGACAGTGCCTCTTTGACTTCGTTTGTGTAGGCTTCCATATGACGCAACGGTAGGCTGATATCGTAAGGAATCAGAGGACTGAAGGCTTGAACCATCGCCTCAATGTCATCTCGAACTGCCCAGAGTGCCGCTGACTGCTGCTGACTTTCGGCAATCACAGCATCGACAATGACCTCTTGTTCTAGAAGTTCGCCAAGCACCTCAATGAACTGCTCTTTTCCGCGAGTGTCATCGACACACTCTGACTCTACTAGGATGTAGTAGGGTAGGGAGTCATCAATAAACTTTTGATGATTACCGGTTTCGTTAACCATAAAGCTATAGAAACTGTTCCACATCGCTTCAAATGCCGAGAGCTTACCTTCGAGTTTCTGTTTCAGCGTGTTAAGCAGTAAGAGTGCGTTATCAAAACTCTCGACGCCGACCAGTGCGGTTTGACGTGCTGGCGCTGAAGGCCAAAGTCTCAAAACGGCGCGTGTGATAATACCTAGAGTTCCTTCTGAGCCGACAAACAGCTGTTTTAGGTCGTATCCGGTATTATCTTTCAGTGTCTCTTTAAGATTGGTTAGGACGGTGCCATCGGCTAGCACCACCTCTAGACCGAGAACTTGATCACGTGCCATACCGTAGCGAATAACCTTATTGCCACCGGCGTTGGCTGCAAGCATTCCTGCAACCTGTGCTGAACCCCGAGCACCCCAATCTACTGCAAAAAGGAGGTCGTGCTCGGCTGCTGCATTTTGAAGATCCTCAACAACCACACCGGCTTGAACGAGCACAGTGGCACCTTGGGTATCTAACTGCTCAATGGAACGCATGCGCTCAAGGCTTAGAACAAAATCCCCTTCAGTCGCTTTGGTCGCGTCCGCTAAGCCGGTCATGCCGGCTTGTGGAATGATGGTCTGATTTGCCTCGTGACACAGGGCGAGCACTTTTGAGACCTCTTCCGTCGACGCGGGTCGAATCACCGCTTTCGCCGGACAGCTGCCTTTACTCCAACTCTCATTAGGTCGTTGAGCAACACGCTCGTCGGTGATGAGACCTTTATCACCTACAATGGCGTGGATTGCATTCAGTAGTTCAGACATAGTGTTTACCTGTTAGTCGCAAAGAGCATCCAGTTTAGATTTAAGTATGCCGGTGACCGCACCAGGGTTGGCTTTGCCACCGGATGCTTTCATGACCTGGCCCATAAAGAAACCTAACATTTTGCCGCGTTTCTCTGGTTCAGCGGCTTTGTATTGCTCAACCTGTGCTGTCGCATTGGCAATGACCTCGTCGATCATTGTCTCTATCGCACCGGTGTCAGTAACTTGCTTCAACCCTTTGGCTTCAATCACTTCGTCGGCGGTACCGCCTTCGTTCCATTGGATTTCAAAGACTTTCTTAGCAATGTTGCCAGAGATGGTGTTGTCCTTGATGCGAACCAGAAGACCGCCTAACTGCTCTGCGCTAACAGGGCTGTTATCAATGCTTAGATCGGCTGCGTTTAAGTTTTTGGCCAACTCTCCCATCACCCAGTTAGCAGCCAATTTGGCATCGCCACAACACTCAACCACTGACTCAAAGTAGTCCGCTTGGTTGCGATAAGCTGACAGAACACCTGCGTCGTATTCAGACAGAGCCAGTTCACTGATGAAACGCTCTTTTCGTGCGTCCGGCAGTTCTGGAAGCGTTAGACGAATGGCTTCTACATAGGCATCATCGACCACGACAGGAAGTAGATCTGGGCAAGGGAAGTAACGGTAGTCGTTAGCATCCTCTTTCGAGCGAATGCTTCGAGTCTCGTTTTTGTCTGGATCGTAAAGACGAGTCTCTTGTACTACTGTGCCGCCATCTTCGATTAAGTCGATTTGACGCTCTACCTCGGTGTCGATTGCGCGCTCAATGAAGCGGAACGAGTTGATGTTCTTGAGCTCGGTGCGAGTACCTAGGGTGTCACTGCCTTTTGGGCGAATGGAGACGTTACAGTCACAACGCATTGAGCCCTCGGCCATGTTACCGTCACAGATGCCAAGAGTGGTTACAATCGCATGGATCTTGCGAGCGTAAGCAGCGGCCTCTTTAGAGGTGCGCATATCGGGTTCAGAGACAATTTCGACTAGAGGTGTACCGGCTCGGTTAAGGTCGATACCGGATTGGCCGTGAAAATCTTCGTGTAAGGATTTTCCGGCATCTTCCTCTAGGTGAGCGTGATGAATACGAACACGACGTTCGCCATCTTCCGTTTCAATATCGACGTAACCTTCGCCAACAATAGGTGCTTCTAGTTGGGTTGTCTGGTAACCCTTGGGAAGATCTGGATAGAAGTAATTTTTGCGCTCAAAAACGGCACGTTTACCGATTTCGGCATTAATCGCTAAGCCAAACATGATGGCCATTTTCTGTGCGCCATCGTTGAATACCGGCAGTGTGCCCGGCAATGCCAGATCAACGGCGCACGCTTGTGTATTGGGTTCGGCACCGAAGGCAGTGCTAGCACCTGAAAATATTTTCGTATTGGTCGCGAGCTGAACGTGGATCTCTAGACCGATAACTGTTTCCCATTCCATATCGATCTCCTTATGCCGTAACCGGTGACAGGGTGTGCCACTCTGTATTTTGTTGGTATTGGTGAGCTACGTTCAATAGGCGAGCTTCGTCAAAGTAGTTCCCTATCAACTGAAGGCCAACAGGCAAGCCGTTTACCTGTCCACAAGGTACGGACATACCGGGAAGACCAGCCAGGTTTAACGACAGTGTGAAGATGTCCTCCATGTACATTGCGACAGGGTCATTCACTTTTTCACCAATGGTAAACGCAGGGCTTGGTGTTGTCGGCCCAACAATGACATCGACCTCTTCAAAGATGCGCATGAAATCTTGTTGGATTAAACGGCGAATCTGTTGAGCTTTGTTGTAGTAGGCGTCGTAGTAGCCGGCACAGAGTGCGTAGGTTCCAACCATGATGCGGCGTTTAACTTCAGAGCCAAAGCCTTCGCCACGAGTCCGTTTATAGAGGTCTTCCAAATCTTGTGGGTTCTCGCAACGGTAGCCATAACGTACGCCATCAAAACGTGACAAGTTTGACGATGCCTCCGCCGGAGCAATGATGTAGTAAGCCGGAATCGACATGCGTGTATTCGGAAGGCTAACCTCTTTGATTGTGGCGCCCAGCGATTCAAGCTGTTTGATCGCTGTCTCAATCTGAGCCGCCATTGCACTGTCTAAATCGGCACTCATAAACTCTTTCGGAACTCCGATTTTTAGGCCTTGAAGCGAGTTGTTGAGCGACGCAGTGTAATCCTCAGTCGGTTGTGCCGATGAGGTTGAGTCCATTGAGTCCTGTCCCGCCATGACGTTCAGCATAAGAGCACAATCCTCAGCACTGCGAGCCATTGGACCGCCCTGATCAAGCGAAGAGGCGTAGGCAACCATGCCGTAACGAGAGACGCGTCCATAAGTTGGCTTGATGCCGGTAATGCCACAGAACGCTGCCGGTTGGCGAATCGAACCACCTGTATCTGAACCTGTTGCTGCAGGTGTTAGTCGTGCTGCGATTGCAGCAGCAGAACCACCTGAAGAGCCTCCTGGTACACGGCTTGTATCCCAAGGGTTTTTACAAGCACCATAGAAAGAGCTCTCGTTGGTTGATCCCATCGCAAACTCATCCATATTGGTTTTACCCAACATAACGGCGCCCGCTGACTTAAACTTTGCTACTACGGTAGCGTCATAGGGGGACTCAAAGTTATCCAACATTTTGGAGCCACAACTGGTTTTGACGCCCTCGGTGCAAAACAGATCTTTGTGCGCGATCGGAAGTCCTGTGAAGGTGCCCGCTGTGCCCGCTGCAATACTCTCATCAGCTGCTTTTGCTTGCTGCAGAGCCAGTTCAGGGGTGGTGGTGATGAACGAGTTGTACTCGCTGTCACAACGGTTGATGCGATCGATAAACGCTTGGGTAAGCTCAACACTGCTCACAGTGCCATTGCGAAGGTCTTGAGCCAGTTCGCTCAGTGTTTTTTCAAACATATCTCTAATCCGAATCCTGTTACTCAATGACTTTAGGGACAAGGAAAAGCCCCTCTTCAACAGCTGGTGCAACCGCTTGAAGTTTATCTCGTTGATTCAGCTCGGTAACTTCATCAGCACGCAAGCGTTGGACTGCATCCAGTGGGTGTGCCAATGGCTCCACACCGTCTGTATTAATCTGCTGCATCTCATCAATAAGATTTAAAATGCTGCTTAGGTTTTCGGTGTAGGCCGGAATATCCTGCTCGTTCAACTCTAAACGGGCAAGATGGGCAATACGTTCAACATCGGAGCGATCGATGGACATGCTTAACCTTCTTTCTTTAAATGGTGTGATTGAAACTATTTTGCGGCTGTAAGAAGTGGAAAATAGTTTCGTAAAAACATTGTGATGGCGCGTAATCTATCACATTTGCGCCTTGCCCAAAATCCCCGTCGTTGCTAACATTCTTTGATTAATGAATTGGCTTCTAAAGTCATCGCTTATAAGGTTTTAAATCCAATGTTTAAAAAGATTCGTGGTCTCTTTTCTAGCGACCTTTCCATCGACCTGGGAACTGCCAATACGCTGATCTATCTTCGAGATAGTGAGATCGTGCTAGATGAGCCATCTGTAGTGGCTATCCGCCAGCAAGGCAACCAGAAGACCGTAGCGGCTGTCGGTACCGATGCAAAAAGAATGTTGGGTAGAACGCCAGGCAATATTACCGCTATTCGTCCATTGAAAGATGGTGTAATTGCTGATTTCCACGTGACTGAAAAGATGCTTCAGTACTTCATCAGTAAAGTTCACAACAACAGTTTTCTTCGTCCATCGCCTCGTGTTCTGATTTGTGTGCCTTGTAAGTCAACTCAGGTTGAGCGTCGAGCAATCAAAGAGTCTGCAGTAGGTGCAGGTGCTCGAGAGGTCTACCTGATCGAAGAGCCAATGGCGGCTGCGATCGGTGCTGGTCTCCCAGTTGATGAAGCAACCGGTTCGATGGTGGTCGATATCGGTGGCGGTACCACTGAGATTGCGGTGATCTCGTTGAGCGGTATCGTCTACTCTGAATCTGTTCGTGTCGGCGGTGACCGATTTGACGAGGCGATTGTTACTTACGTTCGTCGTAATTATGGAAGCTTGATCGGTGAAGCGACAGCCGAGCGAATCAAACAAGAGATCGGTACAGCTTACCCTGCGCCAGAAGTGTTAGAGATTGATGTTCGTGGTCGTAACCTGGCAGAGGGTATTCCTCGCATGTTTACGCTCAACTCGAATGAGATTCTTGAAGCCCTTCAAGAGCCACTTCAGTCGATCGTTCAGGCTGTTAAAGGAGCACTAGAACAGTGTCCACCTGAATTGGCAGCGGACGTTGCTGAGCACGGTATTGTTTTGACAGGCGGTGGTGCACTGCTAAGAAATCTTGATCGCCTTCTGACGGAAGAGACCGGCCTTCCTGTGATTGTGGCAGAAGATCCATTGACCTGTGTGGCCCGTGGTGGCGGTAAAGCACTTGAGATACTGGATAAACAGGGTTTTGAGTTACTGTCACGTGACTGATCTTTAATAACGGCAACGCGAAGGGTTTAAAGTCATGATCTTTAAAAGTGGTCCGTCGCGTTTGCTGTTTACTCTTCTCATAATCGTAGCGCTTTCTATCGTAGCGCTCGATCTTACCTCCAACAAATTTCGTGAAGGCAAAGCCTATCTAAACCTTGTTGCTACCCCCTTGCAGTGGTTGGTGGATTTGCCAGTCAAAATGGCAGGTGGCGTTTCAGATGTGGTGGTCAGTCGTGCCACACTGATTGCAGAGAATGATGAGTTGCGAACAGAAGCCATTCTGCTAGAACAAAAAGTGCTACAAAACGCGACTCTTGCCAGTGAAAATCGCCGTTTAAGAACTTTGCTGAATGCTCGCCAAAAGGTGGAGGAAGAGGTTCAGATGGCTGAGTTGATCGGCGTTAGCTCTGACCCTTTTCAGCATGAAATATTGATTAACCGCGGTGAACAGGATGGAGTTGTTATTGGGCAACCTGCACTGGACTCCGGCGGTATCATGGGTCTTGTCGTTGATCTTGCGCCCGTCACCAGTCGAGTCATGTTGGTGACTGACTCTAGATCCTCTGTGCCTGTTCAACTCTTACGTACGGGTTTCCGTACCCTTGCGCTCGGTAGTGGATCCACTACTGAGCTCAAACTGGACCACATCCCCAATACTGAAGATATTCGTATTGGTGACCTGTTGGTTACCTCAGGGTTGGGCGGCGTCTTTCCAATGGGTTACCCCGTCGCTGAGATAACCGAATTTAGACAGGAGCCTGGTCGTTCCTTTGCAGTGGTCAGAGCAAGGCCAACGGCAACGCTTGATAAGAGCCGCTATCTGCTTTTGGTTCAGCAGGTGAATGGACTAAAGAGGTTGGAGAGTGAGTGATCAAGCCTCTGGTGGTGGCTTTTTTGTCACACTGGCTACTTTTCTGCTAGCAATAACGCTGAGTCAATTTCCTTTGGAGAGCTCTCTGCAGTGGTTCCGGCCAGACTTCGTTCTGTTGGTTCTTTTCTTTTGGCTTATTTGGGCCCCCAATCGTGTTGGCTTAGTCTATGCGTTTTTTATTGGGCTATTACTGGATTTAATGCGAGGCTCAGTGCTCGGTTTAGGTGCTCTATCTCTGACTCTGATTGCCTTCATTACACAGTTACTGCACAGTCGGTTAAGAGTGTTTCCAATGCTTCAGCAGTCCTTTGTGTTGCTGCTGTTGGTGGGGCTGAATCAATTGATCTACTATTGGATGCAAGGTCTGGTTGGAAATTCTGCTGATACACTGCTGTTTCTTTTGCCGGCTTTGACCAGTGCGCTTCTCTGGCCATTCATGTTTATGACTTTGCGTCGCTTGGCACGATCCTTGGATTTGAACTAATGAACGTGGTTTTGGCCTCTCAGTCACCTAGACGACTGGAGTTATTAAAACAGATAGGGATCTCTCCAGAAGTGCATCCGGCTCATATCGATGAGACACCGCTGAGCGAGGAAACACCTGAGGATTATGTAAACCGCCTGGCACGCAATAAAGCCGAAGCCGTTGCACAACACTACCCAGGGGCTCTGGTAATAGGTTCCGATACCAGTGTAGTGATCGATAATCAGATATTAGGGAAGCCTGAAAGTTCTGATCACTTCTTTACTATGTTTAAACGCCTGTCGGGTGCCCAACATCAGGTTATGACTGCAGTGGCTATTTCTGATGGTCAACAGACTCGCAGCGAAGTGGTGATTACTCAGGTTAGCTTCTATCCTGTAAATAAGAGAGAGATGGAGCGCTATTGGCTCAGCGGAGAACCTCAGGATAAAGCGGGTGGCTATGGCATTCAGGGCTTGGGTGCACTGTTTGTCAAAGAGATTAAGGGAAGTTACAGCGCAGTCGTGGGTTTGCCGATCGCTGAAACTGGAAAGATTCTAGAAAAATTTGGATTCTCAGCGTGGACTCAAGGGTCTGTTGAGTAAGGAGTAAGGTTTTGGGTGAAGAGATACTGATTAACTTCACACCGATGGAGACTCGAGTCGCAGTCATTGAAAATGGCATGCCGCAAGAGATCTATGTTGAGCGTGCAAAACGTCGCGGGATTTTAGGCAATATCTATTTAGGACGAGTGGTACGAGTACTTCCAGGCATGCAGGCTGCATTTGTCGATGTGGGACTTGAGCGAGCTGCTTTCATACACGTTGATGAAGTCGTTGATCAATCTCTGACACCGGATGAGCGTGCTGCTCTCTCCATTGCTCAGGTGTTGCGTGAAGGCGAATCGTTGCTAGTACAAGTCACTAAAGACCCTATTGGCAGTAAAGGGGCTCGATTGACGACTCATATATCTCTGCCATCACGCTATCTGGTCTTAATGCCCGATGCCTCTCATATTGGGGTCTCTCAACGAATTGAGGATGAAGAGGAACGAGATCGCTTAAAGCAGATTCTCAGATCTGAGTTGATCCACCCTGACGATGAGACAGCTGAGCCTGAGTATGGTTACATTCTGAGAACTGTGGCTGAAGGCGTGACAGAGTTGGAATTAAAAGCCGATATCAGTTTCTTGCATCGCTTGTGGGAGAGTATTCAGAACCGAGTCAAAGGGGCGAAAGCGCCGGCAACCGTCTATGAGGACCTGCCGCTAAATATGCGAGCACTCAGAGACATGACTCATTCTGAGATTGAACGTATCAGAATTGATTCTAAAGAGACCTTTCAGCGTGCACAAAGTTTCGCTCGAACACTAGTCCCTGAAATTGAATCAAAGCTTGAGTATTACCCAGGCGAACGTCCCATTTTTGACCTATTTAATGTCGAAGAGGAGATGGAGAAGGCACTGGGCCGCAAGGTTGAGCTTAAGTCAGGTGGCTACCTCATCTTTGACCAAACCGAAGCGATGACTACGATTGATATCAATACCGGCGCTTTTGTAGGCCATCGCAATTTGGAAGAGACGATTTTTAAAACCAATTTGGAGGCTGCGACAGCGATTGGTCGCCAACTGAGGCTTCGTAATTTGGGTGGCATTATTATTATCGACTTTATCGATATGGAAGACCCAGAGCACCAGCGTCAAGTTTTGAGAACTCTTCAGCGACAGCTAGATAAAGATCACGCTAAATGCAAAGTGACCGGCGTATCCGAATTGGGGCTAGTTGAGATGACGCGTAAGCGTACTCGAGAGAGTTTAGAGCAGGTTCTGTGTGAAACCTGTGAGACCTGTTCAGGTCGAGGCATGATTCGTACGCCTGAGACGGTGTGCTATCAAATCTTTCGAGAGATCTTGCGTCAACATAGGGCCTACGATACCGACTCCTATTTGGTCATTGCGGCTAAAGCCGTGGTTGATTATTTGCTGGATGATGCATCAGACCATGTCGCTGAACTGGAGTCGTTTATTGGGAAAACGATTCGATTCCAGAGTGACACTCACTACAACCCAGAACACTTTGATGTGGTTCTGAGGTAGCGGGGAATTCATGGTTCGGCATACGCTTTGGGTCAGT
Source organism: Marinobacterium sp. xm-d-564 (assembly GCF_013283345.1). Lineage (NCBI taxonomy): Bacteria > Pseudomonadati > Pseudomonadota > Gammaproteobacteria > Oceanospirillales > Oceanospirillaceae > Marinobacterium > Marinobacterium sp. xm-d-564. Next base: position 204,935 of record NZ_WBYO01000001.1, read on the forward strand.
TGGTGGGTTTTGATGGTGGCAGCACTGTTAGCCATCCTGCTAACGGCTGTGCGTCTAGCATTCCCTTTGCTGGGCGATTACCGAACTGATATTGCGGCTCAGCTTAGTCAATACCTTGGTATTGAAGTCACCATAGGCGAGCTAGAGACTGGCTGGCGCGGTCCCTATCCAACCTTTGAGTTCAAAGAGATCCATTCGGATATTGACTACCTCAAATCAAAGCAGATCGAGTTTCACCTCCAAAACATCTCGTTTGAATTCGATCCATGGCGTTCATTGATTGATGCTGCGCCTATTTTTCAACGGGTCACGGCACAGGGTCTGAATGTAAAGTGGCGTCAATCTGAAGGGCGGTGGTTAGCTGACTCGAATCAATCAAAGACCGATAATCGCGCAATCGATACGTTGATCGCTATTCTATTTGAACAGCCTTCCATCGAGTTTTCTGAATCACAACTTCATCTGATTCCAGAATCAGGTCGCTCTCGTTTCATCAATCTGGACAATATGTCTCTTGAAAGCAGTGAAACAGAGCATCAATTGAGCGGTAGTTTTTGGATGCCAGTGTTGGGTCAAGATAGTCGCATGCGTTTTGCGATTCAGCACCAAGGTCAATCCTCAAACGGTCAGCTACTATTACCTTTCTATGTTGAACTCGATAACATTGGCTCAGAGTTAGCCGATCTTGCAGGGGTCGAACAGCGCTTCTCTCTTAGTGCGAATGCGCGGCTATGGGGGCAGTTGCGTGGTGCCAGTCTGGATTATCTTGTCGGTAATTTATCAGCCAATAGCTTGCAACTGGTACTGCCCGATGAGCTTGGTGAGCTGGCACTAGAGCAGCTTTCAACAAATTTCTCTGTTCAGTCGGTTGATCGTGATTATCAGCTGCAACTTCAAGATTTTTCAGCCCTCTATCAAGGCAGTGAATTCACACTGCCAACGACTGCGATCGATTTAAGTACTGGCGTCAATGGTTGGACGGCAAACCGAATTCAACTGGCTGAGCTCAATCTATCAGACCTGTCGGCTCTTGCGCTGAACCAGCCTTTGGGTGATCAAAGCAGAGAGGTGATTAAATCGCTCTCTCCCGGTGGTTTAGTCAAAGGGTTAACCGTTGATCTTAGCCAAGGATTAGAATACCTCTCAGTAGTCGGTGAGTTGTCAGATGTGTCGGTCAAATCCTGGAAAGGTTCACCTGCTGCATCACAGTTGAATGGTTCGTTTTATGTTTCAAGTGACCGCGGCTGGGTAGATATTGACAGTCAGCAGCTTGTCATGGAATTTCCAACGGTCTACGACTGGGCATTGCCGTTTAATTTTGCGCAAGGACGTGTTAATTGGCAACTTCACAGTGATTATGCGGCCGTTGGATCTGATCTATTAGAGCTGGGTCTGAATAACATCCGAACACGAGGGCAGTTCTCGATCGATCTACCCTATGATAAAGAGCAACAAGCGCTACTTAATCTATCGATGGGGCTTGAGGGTGCAATAGCCCGAGAGGCACTCCTGTTAACTCCGCCTAAGGTTGTCGGTGAAGGGCTTTATAGCTGGCTAAACAGAGCGCTGATTCAAGGTGATGTCAAAGAGGCGGGTTTAGTTCTGGTGACTCCGACTAGGTCTGTGGCTGATAGACCTAAGCCATTGAGCGAACTCTACATTGCGGTAGAGAATACAACACTAGATTATCAATCACCCTGGCCCGTGTTGAACCGGGCTGAAGCGATCATTCATGCTCGAGATGGGTCCGCTCGTGTTCAGTTAGAGCAGGGCAGTGCCGCAGGCACTGAGATCGGTTTTGCAGATCTTTGGATGGAGAGCGGGTCGGGTGAACTCAAGACCTTGTTAGCGATTGAGGGTTCAGCGTTTGATTTGAACAGTCTATTTCACAGCCAGGCGTTGGCTAACAGTGTTGGCAATAAGCTAGGGGATTGGCAGATCTCTGGTAGTCATAAATCATTAGTGGATTTACAAGTTCCTCTCAAAGGAGGTTCCCCTAAACTGCAGGTTCAATCTGAGCTGAATCGTGGTGTTTTCATCTCCGAAACCCAACGGGTTGCCGTAACGGATATAGACGGTACTATTGATTTTGATTTAGAGAGCGGACTGTCGGCTGAGGGTTTGAAAGCAAGCTTCTTAGGTCGAACTTTTGATGTTGATATCTCAAGTGACTCAACCGCTACTGATATTCAGATTGCTGGTCGAATTGATTCTCAAAGATTGATGCAATGGGCTGGTATTCCTTTGTCAGGTGTTATCTCGGGTGAAATTCCACTCAACTCGACATTAAAACTTTGCTCTAAAGAGTGTCAATCGACTCTTAAATTGGAGTCTCAACTAACGGGTACCCGAGTAGATGCTCCAGACTATTTGGCACATCAATCTTCCGATATTAGCCGTTTGAGCCTTTTGATGACCTTGCAGTCATCACCAACCTTGCAGCTTAATTATGCTGATCGTTTAAAGGCCCATCTAAATCTAGGTGAGCTTTTAACCGGTAATATTCGTCTGGGCGGCAATCAGGCGAGCTATAAAATATCTGATCGCCTTCACATTGATGGATCCCTACCTTCAATTGAAGTTGAGGAGCTACTTGGGTTTATTGATGCTCTATCAGAGCCTAAAAATGGAACTAAAGAAAGGCTTTCCGTTACAACAGCCATCGAGATCGGACAGCTGAATGTTGGAGCTCTTAAATTTGAGTCAATCCTTGCTGAGGCGAGCAATCCTAACGATCGGTGGTCTATTGCACTGGATGGCCGTGATATTCAGGGTGTTATAGATTACAAGCTTGCAGATTCCAGCTTGGACTTAAACCTTCGCCACCTTCACCTGCGCACACCAGAGAGCGATCCATCGATAATAGAACCAGAAGTTCCATTGCCTGATCCGACACCCATCGAGGTGATCAGCAAAATACCTTCAACCAACCTTCTGGTTGAAAACCTTGTTTGGAATGATGATCAATGGGGGCGTTGGACAACCCATCTACTTCCATCAGGCAACAGTCTCTTGATCGATCAATTGGAGGCCGATGTCGCAGGTATCAGCTTAACCGGACAGGGGATCTGGTCAGTCGGTGAGGGCGAGCAGAGTCGCATTGCCCTGAGCGCAAAAGGTAGTAACCTTGCCGACTATCTTGAGTCGATGGGTGATCCAAGAGCGATAGAGACGAAAAGTCTCGCCGCTGAGTTTGCACTGAGCTGGCCTGGTGCACCTTGGTCATTCAGTCGTTATCGCCTAGGAGGTGATCTGCAATTTGACCTTCGAGATGGGCAGATTACTGAAGCAAAAGGTAACTCAGCGCTTCTTCGATTGTTCGGAATACTCGATTTTAACAATCTATTTAAACGTCTGCGCCTCGATTTTAGTGACCTTTATAAATCCGGTATCACCTTTGATAAGTTGGTCGGTAAGTACCATTTAGAGGGTGGGGTTGCTAAGACTCAAGAGCCACTTATTATGAGAGGCGCCTCGGCAGATTTGACTGCAGAAGGCTCTTTAAATCTAATCAATAAAACGGTGGATAAACGGGTCGATGTGATTTTGCCGTTAACCGGTAACTCACCGCTGGCCGCCGTTCTACTTGGGGCCCCTCAGGTGGCAGGAGCCCTGTTTCTTATCGACAAGTTGATTGGGGATAAGATCAACGAAGCGACTAAACTGAGCTATTCAATGACAGGCCCTTGGAGAGAACCTGTGCTTGAAATCATTAATAAGAGAGATCGTTAAGATTTATCCTCAAGACTCGTCATCTAAGTCACGAAGGTACTGAAATACCTTTCTGAAATTGGCCGGTGGCTTGTTCTCTTTGCGCTCTTTTTGAGCATTTCGAATCAAAGCTCGTAGATGCTGCATATCACAGTTTTCAAACTTCTCCATCACCTCAGAGAGCGCTGACTTGTCTCCGGCTATCAATCGTTCACGCAACTGCTCAAGTGCATGAAATTTCTGGTTATGAGCAGCGCTAGCTGAGTCGAATTGGTCAATGGCGACACGAATGGCATCGGCATCCTCTGTGCGCATCAATTTGCCGATGTACTGCAGTTGACGTTTTTTCGCACCATTAGAGGTGATTCTTGTCATCTCTGCACAGGCCTCTGCTAGGCGTTCAGACATGGGGACTTTCGCTTGTTGATCAAGTCGTAACTCAGTGATGCGACCACCCAGTTTTTGAAGCTCTTCAGCTTCTCGTTTAACCTGGCTGCGGCTGACGAGTTCGATCTCTTGATCACTCTCTTTTGAAAAATTTTTACTGCTCATAATTAACCGTAGAAAAAGGTGGCTAGTCCGAGGAAGGCAAAAAAACCTACCACGTCTGTAATGGTGGTGAGTAATACACCCCCGGCTAGTGCTGGATCGATTCCCGCTTGCTTAAGGGTCAGTGGCAGAAGGCTGCCTGCCATAGCGCCCGCGACTAGATTGATCACGATGGCCATTGCGATCACTATACCGATGGTCATATCTTGGAACCAGAGGACAGCAATGGCGGCCACTACAACAGCCCAGAGTGACCCGTTGATGATGCTAACGATTAACTCACGGTTAAACAGCCAGCCAATATTGTGTCTTTCAATGTGTCCAAGTGCTTGGCCACGAATGACAAGAGTGAGGGTTTGACTGCCGGCGATGCCACCCATTGAGGCGACGATGGGCATCAGTACTGCCAAGGCTACAACCTGATCGATGGTGGCTTCAAACAGGCCAATGACGGCCGAGGCCAAAAAAGCGGTAATAAGGTTAATTCCCAGCCAGACTGCACGACGGCGACTGGTTTTTAGTACCGGAGCAAAGGTGTCTTCATCCTCGTCCAGACCGGCCATGCTCATCAGTGAGTGATCGGCGTCTTCTCGAATGACGTCGACTACGTCATCGATGGTGATACGACCTAGAAGCTGTCGATCCTCATTGATAACAGGGGCCGAGATCAAGTCGCGCTGTTCGAAGATTCGAGCTACCTCTCGTTCAGGAAGATCGGCAGGGATTGCATGGTCATTCTCGGTCTTCATGATTTCACGAACCAGCATCTGTGGGTCTGAAATAAGAAGTCGAGTAATAGGAAGTACACCGATTAGTGCGTTGCGTTTGCGACTCACTACGAAAATACTGTCGGTACTGTCAGGAATCTCACTGTGTCGACGTAGATAACGAAGCGCCGTCTCAACCGTAATATCAGGTCGAATGGTTACCGTATCGGTATTCATCAGACCGCCGGCCGTATCATCAGGATAGGAGAGTACCGCTTCAACACGTTGGCGATTCTGCAAATCCATGTTTTGCAGCATCTCTTGCATGACCGTGTCAGGAAGTTGCTGAAGAATATCGGCTAAGTCATCGACATCGAGTGACTCTGTCATCGCCAAAATTTCTGCCGCGTCTAAATCGCTGACAATTTCAGCCTGAATATCTTCACCGAGGTGTTGTAGAACCTCACCCTCTATCTCTGGGTTGAGCAGGTTCCATACAATGCGACGTTCGCGAGGAGGGGTTTTCTCTAGAAGGTGAGCAACTTCCACAGGCCGCATGCCCTTGTTGAGCATGTAGCGAATCTGTTTGAGATTATCTGATTGAAGGGCTTCGCTTAACGTATCTAGAGCGATCGGTGCTTCGTCCGTACTCATGCAGCCCTCCTTTACGAGTAGGTTAGTCTCTACTCATCTTCGTCAAAACGGTTATTTATGATCTCAATCACGGCATCCATCGCGGCGGATTCATCAGCGCCATCCGTTTGTATGATTAGATCTGTTCCTTGGGATGCAGCCAACATCATAATGGCCATAATGCTTTTAGCATCGACTGTTTTGCCATCTTTTGTGATTTTGATGTCACAACCAAACTTACCTGTTACGCCAATAAGTTTAGCCGCTGCACGCGCGTGTAGTCCCAATTTGTTGATTATAGTAACGTTTTTTTCAATCATTGCGAAACTTATTCTGATAATTCTCGATGGCGTACTTGGATGTTATCCATTCTGTCAGCAAAGCGAGATGCAAGGCTCTCCGCAATGTATACAGAGCGATGTTGGCCGCCCGTGCAACCAATGCCAACAGTAACATAGCTTCGATTATTTGTTTTGAAATGGGGAATCCACTTCACAATGAACTGCTCTATGTCATTAATCATTTCATTCACTTCATCGGAAGCGTTGAGAAATTTTTTAACCGGTTCATCTTTCCCAGAGAGAGGGCGCAACTCTACAAACCAGTAGGGGTTAGGAAGCACCCTGACGTCAAAGCTGAAATCAACATCTAATGGAACGCCGTGCTTGAAGCCAAAGGATTCAAACTGCAAAGAGAGCGCTTGCTCTTTACGCTGTGCTACCCTCAATTTAATGGTGTCACGCAGTTCATAGAGTGAAAGCCGAGTGGTATCAACTCTCATGTCTGCAGAACTTGCGATGGGTTCAAGCAGATCTCGTTCTAAGGCTATTGCCTCTTCCAGTCCAATATCTTGGTCGCTCAGCGGGTGTTTTCTTCGAGTGGCGCTGTACCGTTTCAATAGGGTCGCTTCTGATGCGTCAAGATAAGTGATCTCGATGCCTATATCTTCTCTAGCCCTCAAGGATTCCATGATCTCTGGGAAGGCTTTTAGGTCGGTATGCTGGTTGCGGGCATCAATGCTCACAGCAATCAGGGGTGCGTTATTCTGGTCGTTAAGCATCTGCTCGACCAGCGCTGGCAATAGTGTCGCCGGTAGGTTGTCTATGCAGTAGAACCCTACATCTTCAAGTGCTTGCAAGGCGGTACTCTTCCCTGAACCACTGCGACCTGAGATGACAACGACTCTCATGATCAGACCTTTGATAGCTCAGTTGCTTTATTGAGTAGGGCCTCAGAATTCGTGCAGTCTCTAAGTGAATTAAGGGCTTCGGGCTTGCTGAACAGCTCTGCTAGACCAGCTAGTGTCTTAAGGTGCTCATCATTTCCATCATCGGGCACGATCAGTGCGCAGACAAGATCGACCGGCGCTGAATCGATTGAATCAAAATCGACACCGCCATCGAGTGTGATTAAGCAGGCCGATGCTGTTGAACAGCCCGGAATCCGACAGTGTGGTATACCCACGCCAGAGCCAATGCCTGTACTGCCTAATCGCTCACGATTAAGAAGGCCTGTAAAAATTTCATCTTCTGTTACGCCATCAACTGAAGAGGCCAGCTTTTTGCTGGCCACTTGTAGAAGGCGTTTTTTACTGGCGACTGACTCCCGGCAGGCGGTTGTTTCAGTCGTCAGTAGGTCACCTAGTTGCATGTTGTCGTTCGTTTATTTGTGAGATTTCATTTTTTCTTTGTGCTTGATGATTTGGCGATCAAGCTTATCCACTAAGCCATCAATCGCTGCATACATGTCATCATGCTCATCAGAAGCAACCACTTGGCCACCGGCTAAGTGAATATCAGCCTCGGCTTTTTTACCCTGCTTTTCGACACTGAGAGTAACTTGTACATTCTGAATGTTGTCGAAGTGACGTTCTAGCTTATCGAACTTGTTACGTACGTATTCACTTAGAGCTTCAGTCAGGTCTACGTGATGACCAGTAATATTTATCTGCATATGACTTCTCCTCGTCTTAGGCGGAGTGAAAAAATGAGGCCGCCTACCTCAATTAAACCAAACGCTTTCTCTCATTTGAAGGTGGAATGTTGAGAACTTCGCGATATTTAGCAATGGTTCGTCTTGCAACATTCACCCCCTCTTCATCTAGTAGTGTAGCAAGCTTACTGTCACTTAGTGGCTTGCGAGGGTCTTCTTTTGAAATTAGTTTTTTAATGATTGCTCGGATCGCAGTTGACGATGCACCACTGCCGTCACTGGTAGCCACCTGACTCGAAAAGAAATACTTCAATTCAAAGACACCGCGCGGGGTGTGCATGTATTTTCGAGTTGTAACACGGGAGATGGTGGATTCATGTAGATCAACGGCTTCAGCAATATCGTGAAGAATAAGAGGCTTCATCGCCTGTTCACCCTGCTCGAGAAAACCGATCTGTCTGGAAACGATCTCCGTTGAAACCTTTAAGAGGGTCTCGTTGCGGCTTTGTAAGCTTTTTATGAACCAGCGTGCATCCTGGAGATGGTCTTTTAAAAATTGGTTCTCCGCGGAGTTGTCTGCACGTTTAATCATGCCTGAGTAGACATCATTGATACGTAACTCAGGAACTACGTCGTTATTTAAAGTGAGTGTCCACTCCCCAGCGCGTTTACGCACGATCACGTCCGGTACGATGTAATCAGTATCACCCAGATCTAAAGAGTCTCCTGGTGTTGGGTTAAGTGATTGAATCAACCTAACCACCTCTGACAGTTGCTCCTCTTTGAGCCTCATACGGCGCATCAAAGATTTAAAATCTCGACTGCCCAACAGGTTTAAATAGTCGGTCGCTAGGCGCAGTGACTCTGCGCGCCAAGGTGTCTCTATGGGTAGCTGTCTTAACTGGATTTTCAAACACTCTGCAAGATCACGGGCACCGACACCGGGTGGGTCAAACTGTTGAATGCGGTGAAGTACTGTCTCCACCTCATCCATTTCCACTTCAAAAAAGAGTTCAGGTAGTTCCTCTTGGCAGTTAAGAAGAATGTCCTGCAGATCGGTGATCAGATAGCCACGATCATCGATAGAGTCGATAATCATCTCAGCAATGTATCGATCAACATCGCTGAAATTAACCAGATTCAGTTGCCAGTTAAGGTGGTCTTGGATGGTTTCAACCGCAGCGTCATTATCACCTGGCATCCAATCATCATCACGATTGGAATTTGAAGAGCTTTGGTAAGTATCGTCCCATTGACTGTCGGTTGAAAGCTGTTCAGGGATGTCATCAGTAGACCAGCTATCTTCCGGCTGAGACGATTCGAACGTCTCTTCGATCTCTGAATTAGATTGGGTCTCATCTAAGGTTGATGACTCTTTTTGCTCAATGCTTTGAGAGTTCTCTTCACTCTGATCTTCTTCATCGGCTACCTCCAGTAGTGGGTTACTATCGAGTGCCTCTTGAATCTCTGTCTGTAGCTCTAAGGAGGAGAGTTGCAGCAATTTGATCGCTTGCTGCAATTGTGGGGTCATGGACAGGTTCTGTCCGACTTTGAGCTGTAAAGAGTGCTTCATTAAAATGATAATTACTTAAAAGTGTGAGAGTTACAAGCGAAAATCATTGCCCAGATAAGCCTCTTTAACGGCTTGATTCATCATGATCTGCTCAGGCTCACCCTCTGCAAGAATGTTACCCTCACTAACGATGTAAGCCCGTTCGCAAATGTCGAGAGTCTCTCTGACATTGTGATCTGTTATCAGGACGCCAATACCTCGATCTTTAAGGTGTCTGATTGTCTGTTTGATGTCGCTGACAGAGATGGGGTCTACACCAGCAAAAGGCTCGTCCAGTAGGATGAAGTCAGGATCGTTTGCTAGGGCTCTTGCAATCTCAACTCGGCGTCTTTCACCTCCGGATAGGACCATCCCTTTGGACTCTTTGATGTGAGTGATATGAAACTCTTCAAGCAGTGACTGAGCTTTCTGGTGCTGTTGATCTTTGGTGAGATCTTTTCTCTGCTCCAGTATGGCCATCAGATTGTCGTAGACACTCAGCTTTCTGAATACAGAGGCCTCTTGCGGAAGATAGCCTAAGCCGCGTTTTGCGCGCTCATGAATAGGCATTCTAGTGACGTCGTCGCCATTGAGACGAATGTTGCCTCGATCCGCTCTGACCAGACCTACAATCATATAGAAGCAGGTTGTCTTACCCGCTCCGTTGGGCCCAAGCAATCCTATAATCTCACCGGGCTCAACAGTGACGGACACATCTTGAATAACAGAGCGTCCTTTGTAGCTTTTGGCTAGGTGGAGGGCTTCGAGTGAACTCATGGTTAGTTATCTTTTTTAGGCTGAAGAACCATTTTGACACGCTGGCTTCCGCTCTCACTGCTAAAGGCTTTTACTTTAGAGTTCGCCATGTCGTAATTAATTTTAGCCCCAGTGAACTCGTCACCACCCTGAGTCACTCTAGCGTTCCCCGTAATTAACAGCAGTTGAGAGCTTACTGTGTAATCCAGAGTTGAGCCGGTTGCATAGGTAATCTCTTGGTCCAGTTGAGGGCGTTGTTCGAAGTAGGCTGGAGCACCTTTTGAGATGATCTGATTGATGGTGTCATCATTACCACGTAACAGATCGACGGTTTCACCTTTAAGCACCATTGATCCCTGGGTGATGATGACGTTGCCTGTGTATCGAGTGACTCCTTTGGCCTCATCAATATTAGCTGAGTCTGCCTCAACGTAGATAGGCTCGTCTCTATCGGTTGGCAGCGCTAAAGCTGATCCACTAAGAACAACTGTAAAGGCTAGAAATAGGTTACTGGTCAGTGCTCGAAGCGACATAGGCCCCCCTCACGGTTGAATGAAGATCTAAGGTGTTTAATTCCGTATTCAGTGTCATGCCAACCCCTTTGGTTGAACCCTGGTTGTTCAGAAATTCGACGGCTACATCACTGGTCGCCAGATTCTGTTCTGGAAAGTAGCTCAACTGCTCTGTGAAGAGTGCAGTGTCTTTCTCAGAATCTGGATTATGGTGAAGCTCTACACTGCCTTCAAGGTCTAGTTGACTGTTGTCGTCAGCAAAAAAGCCCAGATCAGCATTGATGGTGTGTTCAGTCGTGCCATCTTGGCGATAGCCTACGGAGAAAGGTGTTGTTAACTTCATCTGTTCTGAGTTAACTAAATGCTCTGCTCGCGGGGTGTGGGTGACAGAGCTTAGATTGCCCGCTTCAGACCAACGAGTGAGAGTGGCGTCAGTTACAAAAAAATCAATTCTGTTTGGGTTCTCTTTAAGGAGTACGCCCTCTTCAATATCGCCTTGATTCAATAACAGTGTGAAGATCAAAAAAAGAGCAATCAACGTCGACGCAATGGCTAATCGAATTTTCGCTCTGAGATTAGTGATCACTTAAATCGCTCCAACGCGTTGTCTAGCGTACCTTGGCAAGCCATGATCAATTCACACAGCTCACGTGCAGCTCCGCGACCGCCTGATTGAGTCGTAATATGATCAGCGTTCTCTTTTACGAGCCAGTGACCGTTCGGAACGGTGACCCCAAAGCGTGCGGCTATAATGGCAGATAGGTCAGGTAAGTCATCGCCGATATAGGCCGTGTTTGAAGCGTTGTAACCGGTGTTTTTCCAAAGCTCTTGAAGCGCGGTCAATTTATCTTCTCGGCCTTGCTGTATGTAATTGATGCCCAGTGACTCAGCGCGTTGGATGACTTGATTAGATTGTCTACCGGTAATGATGGCGGTTTTTACGCCGGATTCCGTTAACAGCTTTATGCCAAGGCCGTCCAGTATATTGAAGCTCTTAATCTCACTGCCATCGGCTAGGAAGCTAAGATTGCCCTCGGTCAGTATGCCATCAACATCCATCACCAGTAGTTGAATGGGTTTGATTAGTGCTATCTGTTCTTCTGTTGGATTGGGACGCATTAGATGACCCCTGCTTTTAACATATCATGCATGTTCAATGCCCCAGCAACTCTCCCTGTCTCATCTAAAGCAATGAGTGCATTAATTTTTTTATCTTGCATGATCTGTAAAGCTTCGGCGGCTAACATCTCAGGCGTCACCGTTGTGAAACTCTTTGTCATGACAGAGTCGATTGAGGCTTGATTCAGATTAACGCCCTGGTCAATGGCACGGCGGAGGTCCCCGTCGGTAAAAATGCCAAGAGGTTGGAGTTCTTCATCCACAACGGTTGTCATTCCCAGGCGTTTTTGGGTGATCTCCAAAAGCGCTTCTTGAATGGGAGTGCCTGGTGCAACTGAGGGAACTTCGTCTCCAGAGTGCATTAAATCACTCACTTTCAACAGCAGTCGACGACCCAGCGCACCGCCGGGGTGTGAAAAGGCAAAATCTTCTGCACTAAATCCTCTCGCCTCTAAAAGAGCCGTTGCGATCGCATCGCCAAGCACCAGTTGTGCGGTTGTACTGGAGGTGGGGGCAAGATTAAGTGGGCAAGCTTCGCGTTCGATAGGGGTCACAAGGCTGATATCAGCACTGGTTGCCAACGCTGAATGGGGTTTAGAGGTGATTGAAATGAGCGTAATCCCTTTGCGTTTAAGCAGAGGTAAAATAGTAACGACTTCGTTGGATTCACCTGAGTTGGATAGGGCAATGACAACATCTTCTTTCGTGAACATGCCCAGATCGCCATGACTCGCCTCGCCTGGGTGCACAAAAAACGCGGGTGTTCCGGTGCTTGCTAGAGTTGCTGCTATTTTGGTGCCAATGTGCCCTGATTTGCCCATGCCAGTCACGATGACACGTCCTTTGCAGTTCAAAAGAGAGTGACAAGCTTGGTTGAACGCCTCTCCAAGAGAGTCATTTAGGGCTTGTATAGCCTCTTGCTCAATCGAGATGGTCTGTTTGCCTGCGCTCACGTAATCGAATCGAGTGGTATTGGAGTCGGACAAGGGTCGAGATCCTTAAGTTCGCGTTAATACTGTTTAATTTACAGTATATTACTGTTTTTATAAGTGACTGTCCGGTAAAGAGTCTCGATATTTTTCTCTTAATCTAAAGGTCTGCTTGATAAGCTATGTTTTTAGACTAGAATTCTACCAATATTTTCTATTTATTCATCGATAGGCACTGATGGCTCAATTAAATGACACACATATCGAAGTGAGTAATCTCAGCTTTTGGCGTGGTGAACGAAAGATCTTTGATGATCTATCGTTAACCATTCCTCGCGGCAAGATCACAGCGATCATGGGGCCCTCAGGAACGGGAAAAACGACCCTTCTTAAATTGATTGGGGGACAGCTTACGCCTGATCAGGGCTCGATTAGAGTCGACGGTGACAATGTTCACTCTCTTTCACGTCGCCGTCTCTTCGAGTTACGGGCAAAAATGGGGATGCTGTTTCAAAGCGGTGCTCTATTTACGGATATGTCAGTAGCTGAAAATGTCGCCTTTCCTTTAAGAGTTCACACAGATTTACCCGAAAGCGTTGTTCGAGATCTGGTTTTGATGAAGTTGAATGCTGTCGGCTTGCGAGGTGCCAGTGAACTTAAGCCAGCTGAGTTATCAGGGGGTATGGCAAGGCGGGCTGCATTAGCTAGGGCAATAGCCCTTGATCCGGATTTCTTGATGTATGACGAGCCCTTTGCAGGACAGGATCCTATTGCCATGGGCGTTCTGATTAATTTGATTTCTCGTTTGAACAGGGCGCTTGGTCATACATCAGTCATAGTCTCGCACGATATCCAAGAGACCTTGAGCATTGCAGACTACGTCTATCTTATCTCTGATGGGAAGGTGCTGGCTCAAGGTGCACCTGATCAACTCAATGGTTCTGAAGATCCGCGCGTTGAACAGTTCATGAAAGGTCGACCTGATGGCCCCGTTCCTTTCCACTTTCCAGCTCCCTCTTTCAAAGATCAGTTGTTTGGTGGCTCACAATGATTCAGTTTCTGCAACAATTGGGCGCTAAAACTCTTAATCGCGTGGCTGCAGTGGGTCGTGCAGGGCAGTTATTGAGTCAATCTCTAATTGCCAAGCCAGCACCTGTGATGATGTTGCCGCTGTTGGTTCGCCAGCTCTATTTCATTGGTGTGCTATCGCTGGTCATTATCATCGTATCGGGTCTGTTTATCGGAATGGTACTCGGTTTGCAGGGCTACACTATTCTGGTGGATTACGGTTCAGAACAGGCTGTAGGTCAGATGGTGGCGCTGTCGCTGGTTCGTGAGTTGGCCCCTGTGGTTACTGCACTGCTATTTGCTGGACGAGCGGGTTCCGCGGTCACTGCTGAAATTGGTTTGATGAAGGCGACCGAGCAGTTAGCCAGTTATGAGATGATTGGTGTCGATCCCATGCGACGCATTATTGCTCCGCGTCTCTGGGCAGGTTTTATCAGTATGCCTTTACTGTCGATGATTTTTGCGATCGTAGGTATCTGGGGTGGATCTTTAGTCGCTGTTGACTGGCTAGGTATTTTTTCTGGAAGTTTCTGGGCCAATATGCAGGCTTCAGTCAGCTTCTCTGAAGATGTTTTAAATGGTGTAATCAAATCGTTGGTATTTGGTTTTGTAGTGATCTGGATAGCTGTTTTTCAGGGTAATGATTGTGTGCCAACGTCAGAAGGCATCTCGCAGGCGACCACTCGCACAGTTGTCTACTCTTCGCTGGCTATACTAGGGTTGGACTTTCTTCTAACCGCAATGATGTTTGGAGATTTTTAATGCGTTTTCGTGCCCTCGAAATCAGTGTTGGCGCACTTATCCTCGCCGGTATTTTGGCTCTTGTCGCTCTGGCAATAAATGTCAGCGGTTTAAACCTCTCTCAGAAGGGGACAGGCTACACCGTCTATGCTCGCTTTGACAATATTGGGGGTCTAACTGAGCGTGCAAAAGTCTCCATGAGCGGTGTTCAAATTGGTCAGGTTTCAGCTATTCGCATTGATCCTAAGCGCCTGATGGCCGAAGTGGAGATGCAGATCTTTGATGATGTTGACTACCTTAGCATTGATAGCTCAGCGCAAATTCTAACGGCAGGTCTTTTAGGGGAGAAGTACATCGGTATTACCCCTGGGTTTGAAGATGATCTTTTGGAAAATGGTATGACGATTGAAGATACGCAGTCAGCACTAGTGCTTGAAGAGATTGTAGGTAAGTTCCTGTTTAATAAGGTGAGTGAGTAACATGTTAGGTCGTTTTATTTTTCTGGCTACTCTCTTGATGGGGACGTTATCTCCTGCGCAGGCTAATTGGGACTCTGCCAGTCAGATCATGGAGACAGCGACTGCGGATATGCTCGCCTTGGTTAATGATGAGCGCCTTCGACAGCCAGAGAATGTTGATGAGTTGATGGGGGAGATCGATAAGCTGGTCGGTGAGTCGGTTGATTTTGAGTACATTGCGAAATCGATCATGGGTAAATATTACCGCCGCGCTAGTGACAAAGAGGTCGCTGATTTTGCGGTCGTTGTGAAAAGCACTCTGCTTAGAACTTATGCCAAAGCAGTCGTTGGGTTCAACTTTAAAGAGTTTGAAATCATCCCTCCAGTTGAGCAAAGCCCAGATCCCGACAAACAGATTGTCAACGTGAATGTCTCTGCGGAAGATGGAACGGTTTATTCTCTTCTTTACTACATGGTTTACAAAGATGACCGTTGGTTATTGGTCAATGTGGTTGTCGATGGTATTAATCTGAGAATTACCTTCCGTAACCAATTTGCTGGCTTGATGGAGCAGCATGGAAAAATTGCTAAAGTGATCGAGCAGTGGTCTGAAGCGATGTCTGATAAAGTGTCAGGTGCCTAATGGATCCGGTGTTTAAGATTCAAGGTGAGTTGACTCGTAACACCTACAACCAAGTTGTTGAACAGGTTTGCTCTGCTATTGCTGCAGGAGCAAGCGCGATCGATCTATCTAATGTAACGAAAGTCGATAGTTGTGCGGTCGCCTTGTGGGTAGAGATCAAACGAAATAACGCCAATATTGAGTGGGCCAATCTTCCAACTCAGATGGAGACCATTGCGGACCTAGTGGGCGTTGATATTCAATAATCTGTAGTGTTCGTTTTGAATGCATTTATAGGGCCTTGATAGATGATATCAGGGCCCTTTTTCGTTATTATACGCGGCTAAATTTAAGGATTATCTGGAGATTACTATGCACGCTGATGAAGTGAAGCAACTGGTTGAGAGTCAGCTTGAGGGTTGTACGGTCCATACGGCGGGCGAAGGCTGTGATTTTCAGGTAACGGTTGTTGGTGAAATGTTCTCCGGAATGAGTCCGGTTAAGAAGCAGCAAGCGGTATACGCTTGTTTGACTGATCAAATTGCATCAGGTGCTATCCATGCTGTTTCCATTAAAACGTTTACTCCAGATCAGTGGGAGTCACAGCAGTAATTAATCTGCTTAGGTAATCAGATGGATAAATTAATCATTGAAGGTGGCGCTCGTTTAGACGGCGAAGTGTGGATCTCTGGTGCAAAGAACTCTGCGCTACCGATTCTTGCTGCAACCCTAGTCGCCAGTGAGCCGGTCACTATATGCAATCTGCCGCATTTGCATGACATCACCACCATGCTTGAGCTGCTGCGTCGTATGGGCGTTGAGCTTACCGTGGGTGAGAAGATGAGTGTTGAGCTTGATCCCACTACGATCACCGAATTCACAGCACCTTATGAGTTGGTGAAAACTATGCGTGCTTCAATTCTCGTATTGGGCCCTCTGTTAGCGCGACATGGTCGTGCACAGGTTTCCCTGCCTGGTGGTTGTGCCATTGGTAGTCGTCCGGTCGATCTTCACCTGCGTGGATTGGAAGCGATGGGGGCTCAGATTGAAGTCATGGATGGCTACATTGATGCTCGTGTTGATGGCCGCTTAAAAGGGGCTACGGTCTTTTTTGATACTGTGACGGTAACCGGTACTGAAAACATCCTATCAGCTGCAGTTTTAGCTGAAGGTGAAACGATCATTGAAAACGCGGCACGTGAACCCGAAGTGGTCGATCTAGCCAACTGCCTTATCGCTATGGGCGCTAAAATTTCAGGTGCTGGTACAGATACGATTCGTGTTCAGGGTGTAGAGACTCTTAAAGGGTGTACTCACTCAGTTATGCCGGATCGCATTGAGACCGGTACTTACCTAGTCGCTGGCGCTATCACTTCTGGTCGAGTGCGTACCCGTAATACTCGCGGTGATATTCTTGAAGCGGTTTTGAAAAAGCTTGAAGAGGCTGGTGCCAAGATTACACAAGGTGATGACTGGATCGAGCTGGATATGGAGGGCCGCCGTCCGAAAGCGGTGAGCATTACAACCGCTCCATACCCAGCGTTTCCGACCGATATGCAAGCTCAGTTTGCAGCGCTTAACAGCATTGCTGATGGTGTGGGTCGCATCAAAGAGACTGTCTTTGAAAACCGCTTTATGCACATTCAAGAGATGATTCGTCTTGGAATGAAAGTCGTTGTTGATGGCAACACTGCAACCATTGAAGGTGTAGAAAAACTTAAAGCGGCACCGGTTATGGCGACAGATCTACGAGCATCAGCAAGTCTTGTACTTACAGGGTTAGTTGCAGAGGGCGAGACTCCAGTGGAGCGCATCTACCACATTGACCGTGGATACGAGTGTATCGAAGAGAAGATGCAGTCCTTAGGCGCTAAAATTCGCCGTGTTCCTGCTTAATAATTGGATTAGTGATGAAAGAGCAATTAACCATAGCGTTGTCTAAAGGTCGAATTCTTGAAGAGACCCTACCGCTTTTTGCTGCAGCGGGCATAGAGCCGACTGAAGATATTTTTAAAAGCCGAAAGCTCATCTTTGATACTAATCACGAGAACATCAAGCTAGTGGTGATTCGTGCGACCGATGTTCCAACCTACGTTGAGTACGGTGGTGCTGACATGGGTGTTGCCGGGAAAGATGTTTTAATGGAGCACGGCGGGGCCGGACTCTACGAACCCTTAGATTTAGAGATCTCAACCTGCCAACTACGCGTAGCAGGAATGAAAGATGCTGAAGCGGTTGAAGGTCGCATGCGTGTCGCTACCAAGTTTGTCAACGTGACTCGTGAATACTTTGCCCGTCAAGGACGTCAGGTTGACATTATTAAGTTATACGGCGCGATGGAGTTGGCTCCTATCATGGGTTTGGCCGATCGTATTGTAGACATCGTCGATACCGGTAACACATTACGTGCCAATGGCTTAGAAGCGATGGATCACATTGCTGATATCAGCTCTCGTCTCGTAGTAGGGCAGCCCTCTATGAAGATGAAGTACGATCTGATTCAACCAATTCTTGATCAACTAACACAAGCGGTTATTGATAAACGTGGAAAGTAATATGACTTCTCAAGTTAAACGTCTAAAAAGTTCACAAGCCGATTTCGATCAGCAACTTGATGCGATGTTGGCTTGGGAGAGTGTCTCAGATAAAGCCGTCAATGAGCGTGTTGATGACATCATTGCGCAGGTTCGAGCTATGGGTGATGAGGCGGTAGTTGAGTTAACCAATCGTTTTGATCGCACGTCTGTATCTGAGATCTCTCAGTTAGAGATGTCAAAAGCTCGTTTGCAGCAGGCACTTGAGGCTATTTCGCCAGAACAGCGTAATGCACTTGAAGTGGCTGCTGATCGTGTGCGTTCATACCACGAACGACAGCTCTCTCACTCTTGGCAGTACGAAGAGGCTGACGGCACGTTGTTAGGCCAGAAAGTAACCCCTATGGATCGCGTAGGTATCTACGTTCCTGGTGGTAAGGCGGCATACCCCTCTTCAGTTTTGATGAACGCAATGCCTGCGAAAGTAGCCGGTGTTGAAGAGATTATCATGGTTGTGCCGACACCGGATGGTGTTATCAATGAGATGGTTTTAGCCGCCGCAGCGATTGCTGGCGTCGATCGTGTCTTTACAATCGGTGGCGCACAAGCCGTTGCTGCTCTCGCTTATGGAACACAGACAGTGCCTCGAGTCGATAAAATAGTTGGTCCAGGTAACATCTATGTTGCTACAGCTAAGCGTGCGGTCTTTGGTGCTGTTGGTATCGATATGATTGCAGGACCTTCGGAAATTCTTGTGATTTGCGATGGCAAAACGGACCCAGATTGGGTTGCGATGGATCTCTTCTCTCAAGCGGAGCATGATGAAGACGCTCAGCCTATTTTGATCGCAACCGATGCCGCTTACATTGATCGTGTTGAACAGAGTATTGCCAAATTACTGCCTACTCTTGAGCGTGAGCAGATTATTTCAGCATCTTTAGCAGATCGTGCTCTATTGATTGAAGTTGCTGATTTGGATGAAGCGGCTGCACTCTCTAATAGAATTGCGCCAGAGCACCTTGAACTCTCTGTTGAAGACCCTGTCGCCTTGACTGAGAAGATTAAGCACGCTGGTGCCATCTTTATGGGTCGCTATACGGCAGAGGCTCTAGGTGATTATTGTGCGGGTCCGAACCACGTTCTGCCTACTTCAGGTACTGCGCGATTCAGTTCACCATTGGGAGTCTACGATTTCCAGAAACGCTCTTCACTGATCATGTTCTCTGCTGAGGGTGCATCAGAGATGGGCAAGGTTGCTTCTGTTCTAGCGCGAGGAGAGGGGCTAACAGCTCACGCTCGCTCTGCTGAGTACCGAATTAAGGACAACACTTAACTTAGTCTCCAAGCTGATGGTTATCGGCTTGGAGGTCTCTCACTGGTTGTCACCTCAAGTACCAACTCTTTGTTGTCCCTAAAGATCTTCATCTCTGTTACATCACCCGGTTTAACGCGAGCAATCTGATTCATTGATGCGACTCCGGAACCTTTAACGGGTTCACCGTTGATCGCTAATAAAACGTCACCCGGTTGTAGGCCTGCCAGCTCCGCAGGACTATTGCGATAGATGCCGGTTAACAACAAACCTTTGCTGTCTCGTTTCAGGCCAACGGCCTCCGCCTCATTTGGAAGCATCGGACGAGCTTCCACGCCGACCCAGCCGCGAATGACTCGGCCATAACGGACCAGATTGGATAGCACATCTATAACTTGTTCCGTTGGAATGGCAAAGCCAATTCCCTGTGAGCCACCTGACTTTGAAAAAATGGCAGTATTGATGCCAACCAGATCGCCGGTGGCCGTTATCAGTGCGCCGCCAGAGTTGCCTGGATTAATAGCAGCATCGGTCTGAATAAAGTCCTCGTAGGTATTCAGCCCTAAACTGTGTCTGTCCATGCCAGAGATAATTCCTTGGGTAACGGTTTGCCCAACACCGAAAGGGTTTCCGATGGCCAGCACAACATCACCGATCGCTACACTGCTGGTTGGAAGCAGTGTTATGCCGGGTAGATTCTCCAGGTTTACTTTTAACAGTGCCAAATCTGATTCTGGATCGGTGCCGACAATGGAAGCCACTGCCTCACGTCCATCAATTAACGAAACGATGATCTGTTCAGCAGCAGCTACAACGTGGTTATTGGTCATGACGAAACCATCTTTGCTGATAATAACGCCAGAACCTAAACTTTGAGGGAGTGAAATCTGGTTGTTCTCATTAGTCTCTAAAGCGCGTCCATAAATACTGACAACTGATGGCGCTGCCTTCTTCACGGCTTCAGAGTAGCTTGTAATCAATTGCGGCCCAGCTTGATCTGCGGGTGTGTTGATCAGCTTAATTTCGGTACTGTTAGAACCGCTGAGCTGTGGGAAGAATTGAACGATCAATACTGCCGCTAGAATGCCAGCCAGTGTTGGCCAAACCAAGGTGTTCAGATACTTGCCCATGTTAAATTGCTCTTACCAGCTTGTAATGATTACTGATTATAAGGCGATAGCGGGGTAAGATGTAACTTGAACACTATTTTTCTAAGAGGTATTCGGTGTCTGTCGCGTTGAAAGATCTTGTCAGTTACTGCAACGACTATTTATCCGTTGATCGGTTTAAAGACTACTGCCCCAATGGATTGCAAGTTGAGGGTAAGAGAAATGTCTCGAAAATTGTCAGTGGTGTTACAGCAAGCCAAGCGTTGATTGATGCGGCAATTGAAGCCGGTGCTGATCTTCTGTTGGTTCACCATGGTTACTTTTGGAAAGGGGAGTCCGAGCCATTAACCGGTATCAAAGGCAATCGCATTCGTACCCTGATGAAAAACGATATCAGCCTATTGGCTTATCATCTGCCTCTGGATGCGCATCCTGTAGTGGGAAACAATGCTCAGTTGGCTGAGATCATCGGCATGCAGATAGAAGATGGCATGGATCAGGGTAACCCGTTCAGCGTGGGAAATGTCGGGTCAATATCACAACCGATGAGTGCTCAAGCGTTTTCAGATTTAGTCTCCACAAAGCTGAGCCGTCAGGCTGAATTGGTGCTGGGTGACGATCGTTCTGTGCAACGCATTGCCTGGTGCACCGGATCGGCAGAACGCATGATAGAGCGTGCTGATCAGCTTGGGGCTGACCTTTTCATTAGTGGTGAGATCTCTGAGCCAGTGGTTCATTATGCCAGAGAAGCGGGTATTCACTACCTGTCAGCTGGACATCACGCGACGGAGCGTTACGGTGCAAAGGCACTGGGAGAGCATTTGTCGAATGCTTTTGGTATCGAACATCAATTTATCGATATCGATAACCCCGCCTGATTTTGACTGGCTAATTAGCAATAAAAAAGAGCGCTTAGGCGCTCTTTTCGTCTCGGTTGTAAACCTTGGCGGGGTCCGCTGGGTTCTCAACAATTTCAGAGTGAAGTCCAAAGCTATCTGACAGTGTGCCAGGTTCATCTTCTCTCTTCGGAGCATAGTCTAGTGGCATTGATAGAGTCGGTGGCTCTGCTTGAGTGCTAGAAGCTGTAGACTTGTCTTCCAGTTGGCTGCCTGCACTGCTTTTTAGACTAGCAACCAGTTTTTCATCACGAACCAGTGTTTCAGCACTTTCGGCTAAATGCTGATGCACTTTTTGGTATTGGTTGGTTAAGCCGTTCACAAGTTCAGCCGTCTTGCTGAAATGTTGGTTAACTTCATCACGGTAGCGCTCTAAATCAAGCTGAGCCTTCTCAAGATCGTTCGCAAGTTGTACTTCGCGTGAACCGTTACTGCCACTACGGCCAAACAAGAAACCCAATAAAGTACCGATAATAAGCGCAGCGATTGCAATAACCCAAACTGTATTCTGATCCACGTTAACTCCTTTGTGTGACTCGAACTCTACCCGATAAGAATAAATGAAAGTCGCGCTAAAGCCCATGCTAAACTTGAGGCTTAATTCAATTATTGCTCAGTAATAAGTATTAATGAGGCTAGTTTTGCTGCTGCGCTTTCTGATTATTCTACTCATTCCTGCTTCGGCTCTAGCAGACCTTCGGTTGGTGGTGTTGTCGCCGGACCTTACTGAAAATATTTATGCACTGGGAAAAGGGGGTTGGGTTGTTGGTAGGGTATCTGCCGCGGATTACCCTAAAGAGATTTTAGATGTTCAAGTGATAGGGGACTACCAATCGCTCGATGCCGAAGCGATTGTGAAGTTAGATCCCGATTATGTATTGGCTTGGCAGGGGGGTAACCCCGAACGGCAGTTAACTTACCTTGAATCTCTGGGTCTTAATTTGATCAGGATTAAAGGCGATACTCTCACTGAGATACCTGCTCAGTTAACGGAGTTGGGTAGATTGCTCAATGCAGAGGCAGAGGCGAGTAATTTGATTGCCGAGTTTAATCGCCGCTTGGCCAGCAGCGCCGTCAAGGTAAAAGAGCCTAAGAGAGTTTTTTACCAACTATGGTCAGATCCGATGCTCACGCTTAACGCCCAATCGGTTGTTTCAGAAGCTGTGGATCATTGCGGTGGAGTCAATGTATTCAAAGATCGGCCTGAAATGGCACCGCAAGTCAGTATTGAATCGGTCATCGGTATGAATCCAGAGCTGATTTTAGCATCCGATGGTCTTCCCGATGCTTGGCAAGAGGCTTGGCAGCAGTGGCCATTTCTTGATGCGGTTAGGCACCAGAATCTCTATAAAATCAATTCTGATTATCTACATCGTTTGACGATGAGAACTTTGGATGGAGTGGATGAGGTCTGTGAAATTTTGAGTCGCTTGGATTAACCACTACTCTGTTGCTTCATCTTTAGGTTTGTCGATCATGCCGTCGATAAACGATTTGGTGTTTTCCCAAGCCTTTTTACCCAGATCTTTTGCTTGATCAGCCGTAAAGCCTTCAATAAAGGATTTTGACTCTTCTAGTGCTTCTTCACCAAACTCTTTCGCTTTACCCGCCCCGATTTTAGCCGAACAGAGAGTTCTTTCAGCAACACAACGTGAGATGCAGCCCGCTTTCTCTGCATCATTGGTGATGAAGCGAAGTTTACAGGATGCCTCGCACACATCTTGATCAAAGGCACAGTCTGCATAACTGGTTGTGCTGAAGTTAAGAAACATAAGAAGAGCCAGAAAGCGCATGGTTCAGTTCTCGATAAATTAGCTTTTAGGTGAACGTTGTTGCCAGAGTATCTCTTCTTGTCCATCGCGTCGAGCTAGGACTCTGCCTAGTACAAACAGCAGATCCGAAAGGCGGTTGATATAAGCTATGGCTTGAGGATTGACGCTACTCTCCTGTGCGAGCTCTACCAAGCCGCGTTCAGCTCTTCGGCAGACTGCTCTGGCGAGATGAGTGTGAGCTGCGTCGGGTGTTCCACCTGGAAGAATGAAATTCTCTAGTGATGGTAGCGTGTCGTTGTAGTGATCCAGCACCTCTTCAAGCCAATTAACCATCTCGGGTGAAATAACCACATAGCTGTCATCAGCAATGGCAATCTCACCACCAAGGTCGAACAGATCGTTTTGAATTCTGCGAAAGGTTGGCGATAGATCATCAGCTTCTGAAAGGTGTGAATCGACCACACCAATCAGACTATTTAACTCATCAACAGTACCCATCGCTTCAACACGAGGATGTGTCTTATGCACTTCTGCACCAGTGGCGAGTCGGGTAGTTCCTTTATCGCCAGTACGTGTATAGATTTTGGTAAGTCGATTAGCCATATTTTTACCATTAAAAGCTGTAAGTTAACGTTGCTTCAAAGTATCTGCCGCGGCCATTGTAATCATAAGCAACCTGATAATCTTCATCTAAAACATTATCCACTTTTAAAGAGACTTTCATTGAATCTGTATAGTTTTTTATCAAGCCTAAATTGATTGTTGTCGAGGCTGGCAAATGACCGTTGCTACCGTATGTTTTTAATCGATTTATCCAATTTAGTGATGAATTAATACTGAAATCACTCGCTATATCTTGGTTGTAGGATAAAACGAAATTATCCATTGGACGCTCATCCAGTTGGTTGCCGTTTGCATCTTTAGTTTGTGTGAATGAGTAAGATGCAGATAAATCAGCCGATGCCCATCTCTGTTTTAGTGAAATCTCTGTGCCTTCGCTGGTCGCTTTGGCTACGTTTTTCATGCCACCAGAAGAGTATTGAATAAGGTTTTTAAAGTCATTTTTAAAAAATACGATTTCAGAAGTGAAGGAGCTGTTAATTAGATTTCTAACCCCAACTTCAGTTGATTTAACCTCTTCTGGTTTAAGGTCCGTATTACCGTAAACTGGATCTAAGTCTGAGAAGGTTGGTGCGGAAAAGGCTGTTTTCATTGAGCCGAAAATAGATGCCATTTCATTTAAATTATAATTAAATCCCGTCGACCAAGTGTTATTGGTTCCCCATTGGTCGTGATTTTCATGGCGAACGGTACCTTCAATAACCAAGTCATCAATCGTGTGCTCAGCACCCAAATAGAAACCTTTGGTTATGTAATCTCCACTACCGTAGGTGCTACTTCCATACTCTCTTCTTAAATCAATCCCTCCATGAAGGTTGGTTGTATCAGAGAGGCTATAATTTACGGAGGTGTTCCACTCATTGGTATCAATTATAGTCTTGCGAGTATCAGCAGGTTTATTTAACCGCTCGTTTTCCGTTCTGCTTAACTTTGAATCAACAGAGAATTGGCTCGTTGTGTGTTTGAACCCAAGGCTTAAATATTTAGTTGTGTATTCAGTTTCATTATTGTATTTGATGTTCCAAGTTGGGTTATCAAAATCAATGTAGTCATACTGGTTTGTGCCCTTCCAAAAACCAGTATCTAAATTGACCGTTGTTGTATTGCTTAATGATTTAGAAAGGTAAACATCAACATTCTGTTTTTTGTAACCATCATCATCGTTATCGCCACGGATTATAGAAGTGTGAGTGTCGAAACCATCGCTTTTTTCATGGGCTATAACAATTTTGCTTTCAAAACTGTCATCGCCACGTTTGAGCTCGATTTTTTCTTTTAAAGTATTTTGAGAGCCCGCAGTTATGCTTACTTTGTTGCTGTTAGTTTCTGCACCAAAATCTTTAGTGAATATCTGGATGACACCGCCAATTGCATCCGCACCGTATTTGCTCGACAACCCACCACGCACTACTTCGATTCGTTCAATTGAATCTAGAGGTATATTTTCTAGTTCGGCACGGCCATCATTTGTCGATGTAAGTCTTCTGCCATCCATAAGAACAATGCTGTGGTTTGATGATGTTCCACGCAAATAAACTTTAGCTTGCGAACCATTCCCACCAAATCGCTGGATATACACTCCAGCCATTGATTCTAGTGCTTCACTCAAAGAGGAGAATTGTCCGCTTTCAAGTTCCTCACTGGTTAAAATAGATATCGCTTGAGGTGTGGTCGCAATAGAAGAAGTTATTCTTTTTGCGGTCACTGTAACTTTTAATGGGTCAATTGATTCAGCAATAGCAAAAGAGGAAGCTGTCGACGCTGCCAGTAAAAGGGTCGTAAATAATTTCATGATCTCTCTCGATGCGCCCACCGCGCATGGTTGGATGGAATTGAGAGTGGGCCGGTATCCGGGCTTGGAGGTCTCTATCTCAACGCCTTCCCAGCTGTCGCCAGTGGCATGATGTTGAAATAACCGTCCTTACCGTTGCGGGGGCAGCGTCAGTTTTTCACTGAACTTCCCGTTTAACCCCATTAAAGGGCACCTACTCCGATGAGTGACGCGCATTGTATCAGCGCGACTAGGTTAGGCAACTTGAATCGATTCAAGCGATGTTGAATGGCATTCACTCTGTTAACGTTCAGCAAGCGTTAGGCTTTGGATGGTATTAAGCATCTTTTTGTTACAGGGAACTTCGACTGCGTACTTTTTAGCGAGATCCACAATGGCCCCGTTAATATGCTCAACTTCAGTGCGTCGACCCTTTGTGACATCCTGCAACATGGATGATCGGTTTCTATAGGTTAATTCGGAAACGCTTTTAACTTCTTCAATCAGTGGTGTGTGACGATCAATCCCTATCTTGATCTCAAGCCGCTCAATTTCCTCTGCCAGGTTGGTTGTCACTGTTGCCCGCTTCTCAGTCGAAAATATTTCGCCGTTAGTGCATTGATGGATAGCAGTGACAGGATTTATACAGCAGTTTATCGCGACTTTTCGCCATAGGATGGTATCGATATCATCGATCCAGTCGGCCCCACAAATCGGTGATACTTTATTATCTACTTTTTTATTAAGGCTTCCGATTAGCGTAGTGCCATCTGCCGCATGAACCGTATGGAAAGGGGCTAGATTAAAAGCACCATCGGTCGTACTGGCAAATAAAATGTTGTGATCTGGAAAGGTCTCTTGAATCGTCTGTTGTACGCCGTAGCCATTGATCATAACGACGATGGTGGCATCGCTCGCTAACTGGTTCTTAACCCTGTTAATGGCATCAAGTGCATCAAACGCTTTAGTAGTGATTAGTAAATGTGTAATGGTGTCTGAAAGATCTTCTGCCCAGGTCGCTTTGCATTGAACCACTCTCAACTCTTTATTAGGGCTCTCAACACGAAGTGATTGTTCGTTGTGATTGAAGGCGTCGACCTGCTCAGAGGAGCGGAGTATTAATGTGATCGCTTCGCCTTGTCGATGTAATCGATCAGCCCAAAGGCTGCCAATCGCACCTGCACCAATAATATGCCAAGTCACACGTACCACTCCTAATGAAAAAAGGTATTATATCGACCATTCATTCGTTTTAAGAGAGGAGAGGGCGATGCCATCGTTCGATATTGTTTCTGAAGTAGATTCTCATGAAGTGGCTAATGCGGTCGATCAAGCGAATCGTGAGATCTCAACACGTTTTGACTTTAAGGGCGTGGATGCCAGTTTTGAGCTAGACGGTGAGTCGGTTAAAGCGGTTGCTGAAGCGGACTTCCAGTTAAAGCAGATGATCGATGTGCTTCGAGCAAAATTGGTTAATCGTAAGATCGATCCAAACTGCATGGACATTCAAAAAGCTGAGCAGAATGGCA
The DNA here is from genome assembly GCF_013283345.1 of Marinobacterium sp. xm-d-564. NCBI lineage: Bacteria > Pseudomonadati > Pseudomonadota > Gammaproteobacteria > Oceanospirillales > Oceanospirillaceae > Marinobacterium > Marinobacterium sp. xm-d-564. The sequence continues at coordinate 231,768 of NZ_WBYO01000001.1, forward strand.
AACAGGCTCGCCAGACGATTGTTCTTAAGCAGGGTCTAGATCAGGCGGCGAACAAGAAGCTAGGTAAGTTGATCAAAGACTCAAAGCTGAAAGTTCAGACTCAAGTGCAAGGCGAACAGCTACGTGTCACCGGTAAGAAACGTGATGACCTTCAAGCGGTGATGGCGCTGCTGCGTGAGTCAGATTTTGAACTGCCTTTGCAGTACAAAAACTTCCGCGACTAGAGGTTACGCTCAATAAAAAAGCGACGTCTGAAAAGAGGTCGCTTTTTTGTTTCAGAAGAGCAGTGATCAGCTTTGCTCACGTTGATTCTGTTCTAGAGTCTTAGCTTGAGCTACCTCCAGTTTGTCGCGCAGCATCCATAGCATGACCAGTGATGGAATGACCATCAGGAAGGTGATGACAAAGAACAGTGACCAGTTACCATCAAGGCCATCTACCATAGTGCCACTGAAGCTCGCCAGCGTTGTACGGCCGAGGTTACCCAGCGACGCGAGTAGGGCGTATTGAGTCGCACTGAACGCTCGTCCTGTCAGTGCCGTTAGGAAGGCCACAAAGGCAACTGTTGAGAAGGCGGTAGTAAAGTTATCGATGATAATGGTTGCTGCAAAAAGCCACTCTACTGGTCCAACTTCTGCAATCAGTGCGAACATTAAGTTAGATGCACCCATTGCGATACCACCAATCATAAGCCCTTTAAGCACACCAAAGCGAACGTTGATGGCACTGCCGATGAGTGTGAACACTACCGTCGCGATCCAGCCTAGCATCTTGGTGTATTCACCAATCTGCTCGTTAGTAAAGCCAACCTCTTTATAGAAGACCACGGACATTCGGCCCAAGAAAGCCTCACCAATCTTAAACATAAAGATAAAGGCGATTAGGGTGATGGCTACCGATAGACCGTTACGGCGAATAAAATCTGCAAAGGGTTCAATGACCGTAACCGCGAACCAGCTGGCGAAACGACCTAAACCAAAGCGGTTTTGGTAGTTCTCTTCCAGTTTGCTCTGAAGGTTGGAGCGGCGATCGACCGGTTCACCCACTAACAGAGTAAATACCATTAATAGCCCCATAATCACTGCCATAACACCGTAGACACCGTTCCAGCCCATTGAATCTGCATTAACGAAGGCTAGGTAGCCTGGAAGCGAGTAGCCAGTCCACCAGCCGACAACGGCCATAGCTGAAGCGGGCGGCATCTTAGTGGTTTCATTGATATCAAACTGGTCGATACGGAAAGCATCGACTGCAATGTCTTGGGTGGCAGATGCAATGGCGATCATCAATGCGATCAGAGAGATGTAGAGCATGCCCGGCACTTTACCAGACTCTGTGGTTGGTTCTCCCATCGCGGAATAGGCACTGCTTGGGTCTGCCTGAGTGATTAGCAGAATCATAAACAGCATGATGCCCTGACATAAAAATATCCAAGAGCGGCGTTGTCCTAAACGGCTTAAAACCGGCAGGCGAACACGATCGACCAAAGGGGCCCATAAAAAGTTAAATGCATAGACGGCAAAGATCGAACCGAAGAAACCGATGGCGGTTCGAGATAGGCCCTCATCTTTGAGCCAACCGCTCATGTTGGAGCCGATTAGAACCCAGGGGAAGCCGGAGCTACACCCCATCAAGAAGACCCAAAGTAGGCGCTTATCTTTATAAACTCGAAGGGTATCGATCCAGTTTGTTAACATTTTTTATAGCATCCTTAAAACTTAAAGTTGATGCTATCAATTCGTGTATGAACGGTAAATGAAGCAATAAAAAAGCCGGCAGAAGCCAGCTTTTTTAGAGAGCGATTCGAATTAGATTCGAAGACCGCCATCAACCTCGAAACAACGACCTGATACATAGTCGTTTTCAAGGATGAAAGAGACTGTGTGAGCGATCTCTTCAGGTTTACCAAGACGTTTAGCCGGGATGCCCGCAGCGATTTTCTCGCGTGCTTCCTCTTTCATCGCCATAACCATCTCAGTACCGATGTAGCCTGGTGCAATCGATGCTGCACGGATACCGTAGCGAGCAAGTTCTTTCGCCCAAGTAACGGCCATCGCTTCAACACCTGCCTTAGTAGCGGTGTAGTTGGTCTGACCCATGTTGCCACTGCGCGAGATAGAAGAGATGTTGATAATGCAGCCCTCTTGCTTGTTTTTGATCATTTGTGCCGCAGCTTCACGGGCACAAAGGAAAGTACCAGTAAGGTTTACATCCATTACTAGGTTCCACTGATCCATGCTCATTTTCGAGACGATTTCGCCATCTTTTACTTTGATGAATAGACCGTCACGTGTGATGCCAGCATTGTTAACAAGACCGTTTAAGCCACCCATATCAGCAACCACCGATTCGAATAGAGCTTCAACTTCAGCCTCTTTAGAGACATTACATACGTAAGTGCGGCCATCGCTGCCAGCAGCTTTTACTTGATTGAGAGTCTCATCAAGGTCTTCTTGGTTAAGGTCTACCAGTGCAAGACGTGCACCTTTGTTTGCTAGCTCAAGTGCCATTGCACGGCCAAGACCACGACCACCACCAGTGATCACTACTACTTTATCTTTTAGATCCATTTCCGGACTCCTACCAACAATCTAATATTTTCAGCGCTTAAGGCTGATTGCTGCCTGTTTTTATTTTGCGTTGCAGCTAGTGCACTGCACAAACTAAGCCTTCTGCAGTGCAAAATCCATAGCTTTTGTGGAGTTTTTTAAAAATTGAAAAGAATTGTTTGCAGAGGTTCGGGTCAAACCCTTTTTTGTGCATTTAAGTAATTGAATTTATTGTTTATTCAAGTTGGTTATACCCGCCATCTAAGGTATTAGACATAGGTAAAAGATCACTGCACAAAAGTGATATTGCGCTGCAAAAGCCCAGTTGTAGTCCGGTTGTGGCTCGAATGTAGCCCATATGTAAATAGTTGCCTGAATGTAAATTTAAGTTAAACCACCTGTTGTTCTCTTTAGATTTCTTTTAAGCCTTGATAGCCTTTGTTAAAACAGAGCGAGAACAGCATGCCAATACTCTTTATTATCTTTGTCGTAATCCCCGTTATTGAAATCACCATCCTTATAAAGGTCGGTCAAGCGATTGGTGGCTGGTATACCGTGGGCCTGGTTCTGCTGTCAGCTTTTATCGGGGTAAATATGTTGCGTTATCAGGGTGTGACGACCCTGTTAAAAGCTCGCAGTCGTATTGAGAGTGGAGAGATTCCGCTATCAGAAATGAGAGATGGGATATTGATAGCGATAGGCGGAGCCCTTTTGGTTACTCCTGGGTTTGTGACCGATGTAATTGGTTTCTCCTGCCTGTTGCCATTCACTCGTGGCCTGTTTTTTAATCTTTTCGGACAACGCATAAGTGATGCGTTTACTAAGAGTGGTGGGCAAGCACACTTTTACTCATCGACCCAGAACTCCCAAGAACCCTTCTCTCAAAATAGAAGTGACATCATTGATGGTGATTTTGTTGAGGTGAATGACCCAACAAGTAATAACGACGACAAACGGTTGCACTAATTTACACCGGGTTGTCCATTAATAAGTCCTGCACTTTCTGCTTGTGGCCTGCTAAGACCTAAGTTGAAAATTTAAATTTTTTTCAACTTGGGTGTTGAAATCTTTTCCCCCCTCCCCAATTAAATATTTCACCTAAGAATTGTCGGTGAATTATTGGTTCACTGGCTTTAAACAAAAAAACCAACATCGTATTGGATCCTAGATTCAGGAGAAGAACCAGATGAAAATTCGTCCACTTCATGACCGTGTAGTAGTTCGTCGTAGCGAAGAAGAAGCTACTTCGGCTGGCGGTATCGTATTGCCAGGTGCAGCTGCAGAGAAACCAAACCAAGGTGAGGTTGTCGCAGTAGGCGCTGGTCGTGTCACTAATGATGGCCAGGTTGTTGAGCTGTCTGTCAAAGTCGGTGACAAAGTGATCTTTGGTCAGTACGCGGGCACTAACACTATCAAAGTAGATGGTGAAGAGCTGCTGATCATGCAAGAGAGCGAAATTTACGGCGTACTAGAAGCCTAATTCGTTTTACTGGTAAAGAATTGAATAAATTTAAAGGATTCTAAGAAATGTCTGCTAAAGAAGTACTCTTTGGAAATGATGCTCGTCAGGGCATGCTTGCTGGCGTAAACGTTCTAGCAAATGCGGTTAAAACAACTCTAGGCCCTAAAGGTCGTAACGTTGTACTAGAAAAATCATTTGGTGCACCAACAGTGACTAAAGATGGTGTATCAGTCGCTAAAGAGATCGAACTTAAAGATAAGTTCGAAAACATGGGCGCACAGATGGTTAAAGAAGTAGCCTCTAAAGCTAACGACGTTGCTGGTGACGGTACTACGACTGCAACTGTTCTAGCTCAAGCGATTGTTAATGAAGGTCTTAAGTCTGTTGCAGCGGGAATGAACCCAATGGATCTTAAGCGTGGTATCGATAAAGCGGCTGCTGCTGTAGTTGCTCAGCTTGCTGAAATGGCTGTGCCATGTGCTGATTCTAAAGCGATTGCTCAGGTTGGTACTATCTCTGCAAACTCTGACGCTGAAGTGGGTAACATCATTGCAGAAGCGATGGAGCGTGTAAGCCAAGATGGTGTCATCACTGTTGAAGAAGGTTCTGGTTTCGAAAACGAACTAGACGTTGTTGAAGGTATGCAGTTCGATCGCGGTTACCTATCTCCTTACTTCGTAACTAACCAAGACTCTATGGTTGCTGAACTAGAAGATCCATTCATTCTTCTAGTTGATAAGAAGATCTCTAACATCCGTGAGCTGCTTCCAGCACTTGAAGGTGTTGCTAAATCATCACGTCCACTGCTTATCGTAGCGGAAGACGTTGAAGGTGAAGCGCTAGCGACTCTTGTAGTGAATACTATGCGCGGCATCGTGAAAGTGTGTGCTGTTAAAGCGCCTGGTTTTGGTGATCGTCGTAAAGCAATGCTAGAAGATATCGCTATTCTTACTGGTGGTCAGGTGATCTCTGAAGAGGTGGGTCTGAGCCTAGATGCAGTTGAACTTGAGCAGCTTGGTCAAGCTAAGCGCGTAGAGATTAGCAAAGAGAATACTACCATTGTTGACGGTGCTGGCGCTAAAGCAAACATCGACGCTCGTGTTCAAGCGATCCGTGTACAGATGGAAGATACTACATCTGAATACGACAAAGAGAAGATGCAAGAGCGTGTTGCTAAGCTAGCAGGCGGTGTTGCAGTCATCAAAGTGGGTGCAGCGACTGAAGTTGAGATGAAAGAGAAGAAAGCTCGTGTAGACGATGCACTTCACGCAACTCGTGCAGCGGTTGAAGAGGGTATTGTTCCTGGCGGTGGTGTTGCTCTGATTCGTTCACTTCAGGCTGTTGAGAACTTAGAGGGTGACAACCATGATCAGACGATCGGTATTCAGCTGGCACTACGTGCAATGGAAGCACCACTTCGTCAAATCGTAGCAAACGCAGGTGGTGAGCCATCAGTGGTTGTTAACGAAGTTCGTAACGGTAAAGGTAACTACGGTTACAACGCGGGTACAGAAGTCTACGGCGATATGCTTGAGATGGGTATCATCGACCCTGTTAAGGTAACTCGTTCGTCACTTCAGGCGGCAGCGTCAATTGCGGGTCTAATGATTACCACTGAAGCGATGGTTGCTGAGATCCCAGAAGATAAGCCAGCTATGGGTGCACCTGATATGGGTGGGATGGGTGGTATGGGCGGCATGATGTAATCATACCCCCCTTATATAAAACCCCGATCGGTTAGCCGCTCGGGGTTTTTTTATGTCTATAATTCAGTAGTTGAAGAGGTTCTTTATACCGCTAAGTTTTTGTATTTGCTTTAATATTTTTACTTTGGTTATAGGTTGGTATGAGATTTCATATCTTGAAAGAGTTTTCCTAGTACATTGGTCTAAATCAACCTTTAGTAGGGTAGTCACTCAGTGTTGACTTTAGTACTTTGCAGTTTCCGATTGTAATAAAAACAAACCCAACAACGGAGTTACAAAGTAATGACTGATAAGACTCAAGGCGTTTCACGCCGTACGGTACTTAAAGGCACTGCAGCTTCTGCAGCGGCTATCGCAGTACCAAGCTTCTACATCCCAACTGCTTCTGCTGCAGGTTCGTTCCGTAACGACCCTAAGGCTTCTGGTAAGTGTGTCCTAGGTTTTAACGTACCTCAATCAGGCGCTTACGCAGATGAGGGTGCAGACGAACTACGCGCATTCAAACTTGCTGTTAAACACCTTAACGGCGAAGGCGATGGCGGCATGATGCAAACCATGAAACCAATGAACCTTAAAGGTAACGGTATTCTTGGTATGAAAGTTGAGTACGTAACTGGTGATACTCAGACTAAGTCTGACGCAGCACGTGCATCGGCTAAACGTATGATCGAGAAAGATGGCGTTATCATGTTCTCTGGTGGTTCATCTTCAGGTGTAGCTATCGCAGTTCAGGCTCTAGCTGAAGAGATGGGTACCATCTTCATGGCAGGTCTAACACACTCAAACGATACAACTGGTAAAGACCGTCGTCGTCACGGTTTCCGCCACATGTTCAACTGTCACCAATCAGCACTAGCGCTACGTCCAGTACTTAAAAACGAGTACGGTACAGATCGTCAGGTTTACCACCTAACAGCTGACTATACTTGGGGCTGGTCTCAGCAGGACTCTATCGAGAAGGGTATGGCTGCTGAAGCAAACTGGAACACAGTTGCTAACGTTAAAACACCAGTAGGTGCAGGTGACTTCTCTCAGTACATCACACCAATCCTAAACTCTGGTGCAGATACTCTTATCCTTAACCACTACGGCGGTGACATGGTTAACTCTTTGACTCAGGCGATTCAGTTCGGCCTGAAAGATAAGCAAGTTAACGGTAAGGACTTCCAGATCATCGTTCCTCTATTCTCTCGTCTAATGGCGAAAGGTGCGGGCGACAACATGAAGGGCATCCTAGGTTCTACAAACTGGAACTGGAAGCTAACTGACGAAGGTTCTAAAGCATTTGTTAAGTCGTTCGGTCAGGAATACGGTTTCCCACCATCACAGGCTGCTCACACTTGTTACGTACAGACTATGCTTTACGCAGATGCTGTTGAGCGTGCTGGTACTTTCGATCCACAAGCAGTTATCGCTGCTCTTGAAGATCACGAGTTCGATGGCATGGGTAACGGTGCTTCTTTATACCGTAAAGCGGACCACCAGGTAATGAAGAATGGCCTAGTGGTACGCGGTAACATGAACCCAACATCTGACTTCGACCGTCTTGAAGTATTGGATGTGGTTTCACGTGAGAAGCTTACTTACGATCCAAACGAAGGCCCATTCGCCGGCGGCGCTCAGTGGTCTTAATCCAAGTGTAATTTTAATTACACCTTGGCACGCGAAGGGGTCCAAGGGACCCCTTCGTTTTTTATTAGCTTTTTTGGAGATTCATAGCTGTGGATGCAATAATCCTCCAGATCTTGAACGGTCTAGATAAGGGTGGTGCTTATGCACTGATTGCCCTAGGTCTAACGTTGATTTTCGGTACCTTAGGTGTCGTGAACTTTGCTCACGGTGCTCTTTTCATGTTGGGTGCTTTCGTCGCAGTTTCAGTTCGCGAAGTACTTACTATTTCAACAAAAGTTAAAGATGAGTCGGTTACTTTCTTTGAAGCATTCAAAGAGATCCCATACCTAGAGCTCTGGCTCGGTGATACGGGTAGAGCCATTATCGACTGGTCTGTTCCAATATCGATTTTAATCGCTATACCTATCATGCTTGTGATTGGCTTGGTGATGGAGCGTGGCCTAATTCGCCACTTCTACCGTCGCGCACATGCTGATCAGATCCTTGTAACTTTCGGTCTTGCGATCGTTATTCAAGAGATCATCAAAGCTATCTACGGTGCAAACCCGATTCCACAGCCAGCACCAGAAATGTTTGAGGGTACAGCGAACATCGGCGCACTCTTGGGCTTAGGTGACAATATCGTCTACCCGAAATGGCGTCTTGTTTATTTAGGCTTTGCTGCGATTGTCATCGCTGCAGTGTTTGCCTTCTTGCAGTTTACAACCTTTGGTATGGTGGTTCGTGCCGGTATGGCGGATCGTCAAACGGTTCAGTTGTTGGGTATCAACATCACCAAACGTTTCAGTATCGTCTTCGGTCTAGCTGCGGTCGTCGCAGGTTTGGCAGGTTTGATGTACACACCAATACTCTCTCCTAACTACCACATGGGTATGGACTTCCTAGTTCTGTCATTCGTGGTTGTAGTAGTGGGTGGTATGGGTTCACTACCGGGTGCGGTAGCGGCAGGTTTCCTACTCGGTATCCTCCAATCGTTCGCATCGATGAACGAAATCAAACAAATCATCCCAGGTATTGACCAGGTAATTATCTACCTAGTTGCAATGATCGTACTGCTCGTTCGTCCACGTGGTCTAATGGGTCGCAAGGGTGTAATGGAGGACTAAGATGCATATTGATAAATTTACACCTAAATCAGACATGATGATGCTGCTGGGCTTTGCAGCAGCCGTCCTGCTAATGCCACTTTGGCTTCAGCCATTCGGTGCAGCCTACCCAGACTTAATGCAGCGTTTCGCTATCTTCGGTCTGTTCGCAATTGGCTTTAACATTCTATTCGGTCAGACAGGTTACCTGTCGTTTGGTCACGCAGCGTTTATCGGTGTGGGGTCTTACACAACGGTTTGGATCTTCAAGCTGTTTACACTGAACATCCTTCCAGCGATGGTTGCCGGTGTTGTGGTGTCAGGTATCTTCGCCCTAGTCATTGGTTTCATCTGTCTTCGTCGAACAGGTATCTACTTCTCGATCCTGACACTGGCTTTAGCTCAGATGAGTTACAACCTTGCTTACTCTGTACTCACACCTATTACCATGGGTGAGACAGGTCTGCAGGTTGAAGCGGCTGACCCACGTGCTTGGGATGCGCCTCTAGCTGAAGGTGCGGTACCTCGTACTAACCTATTCGGCATTGAGATGACAGACTTTGGTGGCCTAGCAGGCTTCTACATCTGTGCAGCATTCTTGATTGTTGGTTTTTATGTCGCTCTACGTATCACTCGTTCACCTTTCGGTTCGATGCTACGTGGCCTTAAAACTAACCAAAACCGTATGTCATACACAGGTTTGAACACTCGCCCATATGCACTGGCAGCGTTTGTAATATCAGGTATGTATGCGGGTCTTGCTGGTAGCTTAATGGCAGCGATGGACCCTCTAGCGGGTGCGGAGCGTATGCAGTGGACTGCATCAGGTGAGGTTGTTCTTATGACAATCCTTGGTGGTGTCGGCACATTGGTTGGCCCGTTCCTTGGTGCGGTAGCTATCAAGTACTTCGAGAACATCTTCTCTGCTATCGATGGTGCAGTTCTGACTAGTGCTCTAGATTTCCTACCAGACTTCTTGGTTTCTGGCCTTGTTCCAGTACTGTCTCTGTTCGTAGGTAAAGGTTGGCACCTAACGCTAGGTCTAATCTTCATGCTGGTCGTTATCTTCCTGCCTGGTGGCATCATGGAAGGTTACCGTCGAATCAAAGCTCGCTTCTCGAAGCAGGGCGAAGAGTAACTCAAGCTAACAGGATATTTATATGTCAGTACTAGAAATCTCTGGCGTAAACAAAACATTCGGTGGCTTGAGAGCACTGGATGACGTCAACTTAAAAATTGAAGAGAAAACCGTTCATGCGGTCATCGGTCCGAATGGTGCCGGTAAATCAACACTGCTGAACGCAGTCATTGGTAAGTTGATTCCAGATAACGGCACGATTTCGTTCTCTGGTAACAGCATGATTGGCCTTAAGCCACATAAGATTAACCAGTTGGGTATTTCACGCGTATTTCAGACTCCTGAGATCTTTGCTGATCTTACGATCATGGAAAACATGATGATCCCACTGTTGGCTCACCGCGATGGCGAATTCAAGCTAAATGCTTGGAAACGTTCTGATCAGGATGCAGACCTGCAAGAGAAGGCTGCTAAATACCTAGAGTATGTGAACATGCTAGGTAAATCTGATACTCACGCGGGCAGCATGAGCCGTGGTGATAAGCGTCGTCTTGAGTTGGCAATGTGTCTCTCTCAAGAGCCAAAACTACTACTTCTTGATGAACCAACCGCGGGTATGGCACGTGCCGATACCAACAACACAATCGATCTGTTGAAGAAGATCAAAGCGGATGGAATGACGATGGTCATCATCGAGCACGATATGCATGTAGTCTTCTCACTCGCTGATAAAGTGAGTGTAATGGCAGCAGGTCACGTGATCGTTGAGGGTTCTCCAGATGAAATTAAAGTGAACCCTAAAGTTCGTGAAGCATACTTGGGAGGAGCGGAAGTATGACCAATACAGTCGCAACTGAAGCCGTTAGAACTCAAAACCTGGGTACACCGGTTACCTACTGTTCTATCCACGATATTCATGGTTACTACGGTGAGTCTTACATCGTTCAGGGTGTGAGTTTCAATATCCATGAGGGTGAGATTCTTGCTCTACTTGGCCGTAACGGTGCCGGTAAAACATCAACGTTGCGTACCATCGCACGTTGTGATGACCCAGTATTAAAAAGCGGTGAGATCTGGTTGGATCACCAAAATATTCACGACATGACAGCGTATGAAGCGTCACAAGCGGGTATTGCACTGGTTCCTGAAGATCGCTGTATCATTCCTGGTTTGACGGTAGAAGAGAACCTGCAGCTGGCTCAAATTGCGCCTCCTAAAGGTTGGAATATCGAACGCATCTACGAGCTATTCCCTCGTTTGGGTGAGCGTCGTAACCAAGAGGGCGTCACTCTGTCAGGTGGTGAGCAGCAGATGCTTGCGATCGGTCGCGCGCTCTGTCGAGACATCAAAGTTCTTCTTCTTGATGAACCTTATGAAGGTCTGGCTCCTGTTATCGTTCAAGAGATTGAGCGTACTCTACGTGAGATCAAAGAGCTGGGTATTACTACCGTGATTGTCGAGCAGAATGCAATTGCTGCACTGAAGCTTGCTGATCGCGCAGTAATCCTTGATACCGGTAACGTTGTATTCGACGGAACCGCTCAAGAAGTTCTTGATAACGAAGCGCTTCGTAACGAGTACCTAGCGATTTAATCGCGCTCTTATCAGTACTCCACCTGTGCCCAGCTTTGCTGGGCACTCTTTTTTGGGGGGGATAAAACTGGTAATGTATCACTTTCTAATTGAGTAAGAACCCTCTTCAATGTCTGAACGTCGCGAACCAGGATTCAATTTAGATCAACTGGCCGAGCCAGTGCCCACTCTTGAACCTGAAAAGCAAAAACCTCAAGTGCCTAACAACCCCACTAATGCCGCCGTTAAGCCCTCTTCTAAAAGTAGTGGTTTAGCAACGGGTGTTGCTGTTATTGCACTGTTAGTGGCTGTGGCTATGGCTGTATGGAACTACCAACTGACTCAAAAGATGGATCAACAATCCGTTCTTCTGGAACAGATGAACTTATGGCTTGAGAGTACCGATGCAACGCTGACGAAGACAACGACTTCAGCGTCACAATCAGGTGAAACCCTCTCTTCTCGATTAGAGCAGCTTAATGGTCGTGTTGAAGATCGTATTAAGCATTTTGACTCTGAGATCGCTAAGCTTTGGACCGTTTCGTATCAGCGCAATAAGCCTCAGTTGGAGAAGCAGGGCAAGACGATTGAAGCACAGGCTAAATTGATTAAATCTCAGGCTGAATCGATTAAAAGTATTCAGTCGGGTGTGGATCAAGTTCAAGCACAAGCTAAAAAGAGCGAAGGGTCTGTTAATAAACTGTCCAAAACAGTTTCAGAATTTGATAGCAGTTTGCAAAAACGTGACCAACAGCTATCCAAATTGAATGACCTAGTTGCCAGTAAAGATAAGCAGATCGCTCAATTAAGTGAACGGGTAGCTCAACTCAACAGTGACCTTGAGTTTCAGCTCTCTATTGAACGGGACGAGAGAGCAAGGCTTTCAGAGCAGCTTGAACAAGTTAAGGCAGGTTCCAATTCCAGTGATCTTGATGGCCGTTTAGCGACCATTGAAGATCGTCTCCGCTCCATTGATTCTAGTCGCCAGTCGGTCAATGCCGAACTATTGAACATCAAACAACAGCTCAATACGCTGCTGCTTGAAGGAGCTATTCGTTAGTTGAATTATTCGCAACTGATCAATACTTGTCCAAATCCTTGCCAATGGGCACAATACGCGCCACATGAAATGGAGCTGAGTTAAGACGTGAAGCTAAGAACCTTTTTTGCTTTACGCATTCCTGATAGAACGGCTCGAGAGCTCGCTAATCTTTCTGATGAGTTGTGTCAGTTTGATTTAGGGCTGGACGCAACCTGGTTTGATTCATCTGGCTATCACCTGACGCTCTGCTTTTTAGGAGATGTCAGCCTAGAACAGATAGAACAGCTCGAGAAACGTGCCACTCAAATAGATTTTGGTAGTCGTTTTACCGTTCAGCTAGATCAGGTCAGTTATTACGCCGTTAATCCGAGACTCTCCCTGATCGCGGCGATGACCGCGCAGAATAGTCAGCTAACGATGCTCCATGAGCAGTTAGTGGCGTTAGCCGAAGAGGTTGGCATTGTTTGTAAAGATCAGAACTTTATGCCCCACGTCACCTTGGCACGCTTGCCAGCGGACAATCGATTTGCTGTCGACAGAGAGTTGCCGCCTATCGATCATAGCCTGCCGGCTGACTCGATTGTGCTTCTTCAGAGCACTGAGGGTGATCATGGCAGTGTCTATAAGCCGCTTTTCGAAGTGCCACTTACACGCTAAACCGTTTAACCAATTTTGAGAACATGATGCGAAAACCCGAGCTATTGTCCCCTGCAGGGACCTTGCGAAATATGAAGTATGCCTTTGCCTATGGTGCTGATGCGGTCTATGCCGGTCAACCGCGCTATAGCCTTCGTGTACGTAACAACGACTTTACTCTTCAGAACCTTGAAGAGGGGATCAATATTGCGCATCAACTGGGTAAAAAGTTTTTTGTCGCCAGTAACATTCTGCCGCACAATTCAAAGTTGGGTACCTACATGAAGGATATTGATCCTGTTGTAGCGATGAATCCTGATGCCATGATCATGTCCGACCCTGGCCTGATTATGATGGTCAAAGATAAGTATCCAGATCTTCCGATTCACCTCTCTGTTCAGTCGAATACTATGAACTGGGCTGCAGTGAAGTTCTGGGAGCGAGCAGGTATTGAGCGAATCATCCTGTCACGTGAACTCTCGCTAGATGAAGTGGCTGAAATACGTCAACAGTGTCCGGATATTGAGCTTGAGGTCTTTGTTCATGGCTCACTCTGTATCGCCTACTCAGGTCGCTGTCTGCTATCGGGTTACATCAACCACCGAGATCCAAACCAGGGTACTTGCACAAATGCTTGTCGTTGGAAATACGATGCTCATGAAGCTCAGGAAGATGAGTCCGGTGATGTGGTTCCCGTTCAGAGCTTTGATCCAAGCGAAGAGAAGCAGCCTGCCCTAGGTAAAGGTAAGCCATCAGATCAGATCTACCTGCTCCAGGAGGAGACTCGCCCTGGAGAGTATATGCCGGCCTTTGAAGATGAGCACGGTACCTACATCATGAACTCAAAAGATCTGCGCGCCATTCAGCACGTGCATCGCTTGACGGAGATGGGCGTCGACTCTCTGAAAATTGAGGGACGCACTAAGTCGCACTACTACGTTGCCAGAACCGCGCAAGCTTACCGTCAAACCATTGACGATGCAGCGGCTGGTCGCCCATTCGACAAGGGGCTAATGGATGTCCTTGAGAATCTTGCAAACCGAGGATACACCGAAGGTTTCTACCGTCGTCATGTTCACGACGAATACCAGAACTATGAAACGGGTAACTCTGTGGGTGTGCATCAGCAATTTGTCGGTGAAGTGGTTGAGCGTGACGCGGACTCTGGCAAGCTTGTTATCGATGTGAAGAACAAATTTGAGGTGGGTGACACACTTGAGTTGATGACCCCTCAGGGTAATCGTCGCTTCAAGCTTGATGAGCTGTATGACAAGAAAGGTGCTCGAGTCCATGTTGCCCCAGGTTCAGGACACCGTGTGACACTACCACTCGATTTTGATACTGATATGGAATACGCGCTACTGATGCGTGATCTTCCAAACGCTCCAGAGAGGGCGTAAATGATAGCCGGCGACTGAGCCGGCTTTTTTGTCTCTACAGGTTCTGCTTAGCCGTTAGACAAAGTGTGGTCATCCCATCTCGATTGGATGATGTATAATCTTGCAGCACTGCAGGGGTGGAGCCCCCTGATCATCACTATAAATGGAGTTTTCCAATGAGCGTTATTCGTCAAGACGACCTTATTGATAGCGTTGCTGATGCGCTACAGTTCATCTCTTACTACCACCCAATCGACTTTATTGAAGGTGTGCACGAAGCCTACCTGAAAGAGGAGAACCCAGCCGCTAAAGATGCGATGGCGCAGATCCTAATCAACTCACGTATGTGTGCCGAAGGTAAGCGTCCTATCTGTCAGGACACCGGTATCGTTACCGTATTCCTTAAAGTGGGTATGAACGTACAGTGGGATGCTTCAATGAGCGTCACCGATATGGTCAATGAAGGTGTTCGTCGTGCCTACATGCACCCTGATAACGTTCTACGCGCCTCGATTCTTGCCGACCCTGCTGGAAAACGTCAGAACACCAAAGACAATACTCCTGCTGTTATCCACTACGAAATTGTAGAGGGCGATGAGGTAGAAGTTCATGTGGCTGCTAAAGGTGGTGGTTCAGAGAATAAATCGAAGATGGTGATGTTGAACCCATCTGACAGCATCGTGGATTGGGTGGTTAAAACGGTACCGACTATGGGTGCTGGTTGGTGTCCACCAGGTATGTTGGGTATTGGTATTGGTGGTACTGCCGAGAAGGCAGCAGTCATGGCCAAAGAGTCTTTGATGGACCCAATTGATATTCATGAGCTACGTGAGCGTGGCCCGCAGAACCGTGTCGAAGAGCTTCGTTTAGAGATCATGGATGCGGTCAATGAGCTAGGTATTGGTGCACAGGGTCTTGGTGGTCTGACAACGATTCTAGACGTTAAGATCATGGACTACCCAACGCACGCGGCATCTTTGCCAATCTGTATGATCCCTAACTGTGCTGCGACGCGTCATACACACTTCACTTTGAAAGGTGATGGTCCAGCCGTTCTCACACCACCAAGCTTGGATCAGTGGCCAGAAGTGACCTTTGAAGTCGGTGCTAATACACGCCGCGTCAATCTTGATGAGATCACACCTGAGTCGGTTAAAGAGTGGAAGGTTGGTGAAACTATTCTGCTTAACGGTAAGATGTTAACCGGTCGTGATGCTGCCCATAAGCGCATGGTTGAGATGCTCAATAACGGTGAAGAGTTACCAGTTGATCTGAAAGGGCGATTCATCTACTACGTGGGTCCTGTCGACCCTGTCCGTGATGAGGTTGTAGGCCCTGCTGGCCCAACAACGTCAACACGTATGGATAAGTTCACACGTCAGATTCTAGAGTCAACGGGCCTATTGGGGATGATTGGTAAATCAGAACGTGGTCCAATCGCTATTGATGCGATCAAAGATAACCAAGCTGTTTACTTAATGGCTGTAGGTGGTGCAGCGTACCTTGTATCTAAAGCGATCACTGACTCAAAAGTGCTAGCCTTCCCAGAGATGGGCATGGAAGCGATCTATGAGTTTGAAGTCAAAGATATGCCGGTGACTGTGGCTGTAGATGTGAATGGTGAGTCTGTTCATACATCTGGTCCAGCTAAATGGCACGACATAATCGTTAAAGCGAAAGGCTAAACGAAAACTCACATTAAGGGCCGCGTTTATCGCGGCTTTTTTGTTTGTGGAATATAGAAGGCTTGCCGTGTGTCACTATTCTCGCTAAAGTCCCTTGATTACATGACTGTTTGGTTAAGTTTTAATGTCTCAAGATTCACAACCCGCTACTGCGCTTCGCATGATCGATATTCATAAATCCTACGGATCCCTGAACGTTATCAAAGGGGTCTCACTGGAGGCGAAAGATGGCGATGTGATCTCTATTCTCGGTTCGAGTGGCTCGGGTAAGAGTACGCTACTGCGCTGTATTAACCTGCTTGAAAATCCAAGCAAGGGTGAGATCTATCTTGGGGATGAGAAACTTGAGTTGGTGCCATCTAAGAGTGGCGAGTTGCAGGCTAAAAGTCGAAAGCAGCTTGAAAATATGCGTTCGCGTATCGGTTTTGTATTCCAGAACTTTAATCTCTGGCCGCACCGTACTGTGTTAGAGAATATTACAGAAGCTCCCATTCAAGTTTTAAAACAGTCTAAAGATGAGGCGGTGGGGCAGGCAAAACTGATCCTAGAGCAGGTCGGTCTCGTAGATAAGATCGATGCCTATCCTAGTCATCTTTCAGGTGGCCAGCAGCAGCGTATTGCGATAGCACGTGCTTTAGCGATGGATCCACAGCTGTTATTGTTCGATGAGCCAACTTCAGCGCTTGATCCTGAGTTGGTCAATGAAGTGCTGGCGGTCATGCGGGATCTGGCCTCACAGGGACGCACTATGCTGATAGTAACCCATGAAATGCGCTTCGCACGTGATGTTTCGAGCCAGGTTGTCTTTCTTCATGAAGGACATATCGAAGAGCAGGGAACACCAGAGAAACTATTCGAAAATCCTTCATCTGCAAGGGTGAAGGCCTTTATGTCGAGTCATCAATAGGACAGTAGATCCTAATAGGAGAAAATAATGAAATTAAAAAACCTCGTCGTTGGTCTTACTTTGAGTGCTGTTGCAGCCTCTTCAGCTTTCGCAGGCGATAAAATCCGTATCGCTACTGAAGGTGCATACGCGCCTTTCAATATGGTCGATGACAAAGGTCAGCTTCAGGGCTTTGACGTAGATATCGCTAATGCACTTTGTGCTGAAATGAAAGCAGACTGTACGCTAGTGGCACAGGATTGGGACGGTATTATTCCTGGTCTTATGAGCCGTAAGTACGATGCAATCATCGCATCAATGTCGATCACAGAAGAGCGTCTAAAAGTTGTCGACTTCACTAACCCATACTACTCAAACGTTCTCGCTTACGTGGGTCCTAAAGGTCAGTCTATGGGTGACATGAAGGGTAAAACGCTTGGTGCGCAGCGTGCGACTATCGCTGGCCAGTACCTTGAAGACAACATGTCAGGAAGCGCGAGCGTAAAACTGTACGATACTCAAGATAACGCATACTTAGACCTTGCTGCCGGCCGTCTTGATGGCATGCTGTCAGATAAGTTCCCAGCATACGACTGGCTACGAACTGATGACGGCAAAGGCTTTGAGTTCAAAGGCCAGGATATCGACATCGACGATAAGATCGGTATCGCAATTCGTAAAAACGATGCTCTAAAAGAGAAGTTCAACAAAGCACTTCAAGCGATTGTTGATAACGGTACTTACGCGAAAATCAACGCTAAGTACTTCCCATTCTCGATCTACTAATCGGGACAGGCTGTGCCTAAATGGCGCAGCCAATATCTTACTCTATGTTTGATCTTCACGGCTTCGGTCACCTTCTTTGGGAGGGTGCCTGGATAACTATTCAGCTTGCGCTCGCTAGCCTATTTTTTGGCCTTATTATTGGGCTTGCTGGTGCCTCTGCGAAACTATCCTCGATTGCGCCACTTCGCTGGTTAGCAACCGGATACACAACGCTGATTCGTGGAATACCGGAACTGCTTTTAGTGCTCACCATCTACTTTGGTGGCTCGATGCTGTTGATGGCTATCGCAGAGCGTTTTGGTTATACAGATTACATAGAGGTGAGTGCTTTTGCAGCGGGTGTCACGGCGCTCTCTATTGCATTTGGTGCCTACGCTACTGAAGTTTTTCGAGCGGCTATTCAAGCGCTCCCGAAGGGCCAGTGGGAGTCAGCCTATGCTTTGGGCTTGCCTCGCCTGACGACCTTCTATCGAATTATTCTGCCCCAGGTTTGGCGTCTTGCGCTGCCAGGTCTTGGCAACCTTTTCCAAGTCCTTCTAAAAGATACCGCACTCGTCTCTGTTGTTGGTTTGAACGACATTATGCGACAGGCCTACGTTGCGACGGGGTCTACAAAAGAGCCGTTCACTTTCTACATGGCAGCCGCACTGATCTATCTTGGTCTCACGGCAATATCTACTTTGATAACTACTTATCTTGAGCGCGCATCAAATCCTGCTGAGAAGAGGGTTGCAGCATGAACTGGTCATGGGATGTGATCTGGGAATATTTTCCACGCCTCTTTGATGGCGTTTGGTTAACACTAGAATTGGTTCTCTATTCAGCCTTAACGGGGCTAGCGATTGCAGTGCCTCTTGCGCTGATGCGTGCCTCTAAAAATCGCTTAGTTTCTGCGCTTCCTTGGGCATACATCTATTTCTTCCGTGGCACGCCGTTATTGGTCCAAATATTTTTGATCTACTATGGCTCAGCTCAGTTTGATCTCATTCGAAATACATCCCTTTGGGAAATTTTCAGTGAACCCTTCTGGTGTGCACTGATAGCGTTAACGCTGAACACTGCAGCGTACAGTGCTGAGCTTGTTCGTGGTGCAATCCAGTCTATTCCAAAGGGGGAGATTGAAGCTGCAGAGGCTTTTGGTATGTCGAAACTGGTTCAGATACGACGTATCGTCCTGCCTCGTGCTTTCGGTATTGTGCTTCCTGCTTACGGGAATGAGTTAATTCTGATGTTGAAGGGTAGTGCGCTCGCCTCAACCATTACTCTGTTGGATCTTACGGGTATGGCGAGAACCATTATTGCTCGTACTTATACCCCGCTGGAGATCTTTTTTGCGGCAGGTATGTTGTATCTTGCTATCGCTGCGCTATTTATTTTGGCGTTCCGGTTTATTGAGCGCTGGCTAAATCGCTATCAATACCCGCGATAACTTTTATCGATTCTGAGCAGATCTTCTAACTGCTCTCACGTATAATTTCACCATACTCATTAGATCTCTGGATTGATCATGCAAGCCACTCCAACAATCACCTCGATTGCTCAGCGTAACGATGCTCCGCACGCACCGTTTTTGCCGCTGTCTAAAGCTGAGATGAAGAAGTTGGGTTGGGACCAGTGTGACATCATTATCGTGACCGGTGATGCCTATGTTGATCATCCATCGTTTGGTATGGCCATCATTGG
Source organism: Marinobacterium sp. xm-d-564 (assembly GCF_013283345.1). Lineage (NCBI taxonomy): Bacteria > Pseudomonadati > Pseudomonadota > Gammaproteobacteria > Oceanospirillales > Oceanospirillaceae > Marinobacterium > Marinobacterium sp. xm-d-564. Next base: position 250,949 of record NZ_WBYO01000001.1, read on the forward strand.
CCGTCTGCTGGAGTCGCAGGGTTTCAAGGTAGGTATTATTGCTCAGCCAGATTGGCAGAGTGCTGAGGCCTTTAAAGTATTGGGTAAGCCTCGCTTATTCTTTGGTGTTGCGGCGGGTAACATGGATTCTATGATCAACCGTTATACGGCCGATCGTAAAATTCGTTCTGATGATGCCTATACGCCGGGTGGTAAAGCCGGTAGCCGACCTGATCGTGCCAGCATTGTCTACAGCCAGCGCTGTCGAGAAGCTTATAAAGAGGTTCCCATTGTATTGGGAGGTATCGAAGCGTCACTGCGTCGTATTGCTCATTATGACTACTGGCAAGACAAAGTTCGTCGCTCAATACTGCTCGACTCCAGGGCGGATATATTGCTCTACGGTAATGCTGAACGTGCCATTGTTGAAGTGGCTCAGCGAATGTCAGCCGGCGAATCGGTTGGCGACTTGACCGATGTCCGAGGCACCGCTTTTATTCGCACGGATACGCCCGAGGGCTGGATGGAGATAGACTCCACTCGTATCGATAGACCGGGCAAAATTGATCGAATGATCAACCCCTATGTTAACACCCGAGACCTTGAACAGTGTGCGTTGGAAAAGGGTTCCAAAGAGGAGCCTGAGGCTGATGAAGTTCAGGTTCTGCATATTGAACCTAAGGTGCACCTTGATCGCAGTAAAACAGTCATTCGCATTCCCCCATTTGAAAAAGTCTCTAAAGATCCTGTTCTCTACGCTCATGCGAGCAGAGTACTCCACTTAGAGACAAATCCCGGTAATGCTCGCGCGTTAGTCCAACAGCATGGTGATCAAGAGGTGTGGTTGAATCCACCTCCGATTCCATTGACCACTGAAGAGATGGATTTCGTTTTCGGGCTTAACTACGCACGTGTTCCACACCCGATCTATAAAGGGCAAGAGATCCCTGCCTACAAGATGATTCGGTTTTCGGTGAACATCATGCGCGGCTGTTTTGGCGGTTGTACTTTCTGCTCCATTACAGAACACGAAGGGCGCATTATTCAGAATCGCTCTCACGAATCGATTTTAAATGAGATTGAAGAGATCAGAGATAAAGTCCCAGGCTTTACAGGGGTTATCTCAGATTTAGGCGGGCCAACGGCCAATATGTATCGAATTGCCTGTAAGTCACCGGAGATCGAAAAGTCCTGTCGTAAGCTCTCTTGTGTCTACCCGGAGATATGCCACAACTTAAATACTGATCACTCCTCATTGACGGAGCTTTATCGCAAAGCACGCAAAACAAAAGGGGTGAAGAAGGTGATGATTGCGTCAGGTCTTCGCTACGATTTGGCTGTGGAAGACCCTGAATACGTGAAAGAGCTGGTGACCCATCATGTTGGTGGTTATCTAAAGATCGCGCCTGAGCATACTGAACGAGGTCCGCTCGATCATATGATGAAGCCGGGCATTGGTACTTACGATGCGTTTAAGAAGATGTTTGAACGCTTCTCTAAAGAGGCAGGGAAGGATCAGTATCTGATTCCTTACTTCATCGCTGCGCACCCCGGTACCACTGACGAAGATATGATGAATCTCGCTGTCTGGTTAAAGCGCAATGACTTTAAAGCGGATCAGGTGCAGGCGTTTTACCCTTCACCGATGGCGACCGCTACCGCCATGTACCATACCGGTCGTAACCCTCTGAAACGTCAAAGCTACAAAAAGTCTTCAGAGCGGGTTGAGACGGTCAAAGGTGAAAAACAGCGTCGTTTACACAAAGCATTCCTACGCTACCACGACCCTGAAAATTGGCCGCTGTTACGTGAGGCTCTGAAGTCGATGGGACGTGCTGACTTGATAGGCGATGGCCCTAATCATTTGATTCCTTCAAACAATTCAGAGGGTGATCAATATAAGAGTCCGCGCCGTAAGAACGTTAATAAGCAAAGTAAGAGTGTTAAAAAAGGTAGATTATTGACTCAGCATACAGGCTTGCCACCTCGTGGTAAGGCTAAAAAAGGGTCATCTAGCGTTAAAAAGCGGCAAAAAGCGTAACATTGATAAAAAATAGTTGTATTCGGCACTAACTGGATTAAACTTAACTCAGTTGTTTACGTTGTGGCGTTTGAAACGTCCAGAGAAACAAGTTGCACTAGAGCTTAACCCTAGGGTTGGCTGGAACACCGAAAGTAAAACTTCGCATCTGATCTTCTGCTCCTTTTCCACTCTGAACTAAGCACTAATTTTGTTAGTTTTGAGTGTTGTGTCATCGTTTTGTCACTTCATCCTGCTAATAAATAACTGGGTTACAAGATAGGCTTGTAATTTAGTTCGCGGCACAGGTCGCACTCAGGCCAAGTCATTGACTTGGTAGATAACTCCCCTCGGGGATGCACTAAAGTTCCTAAATGGGACAGGATTAAGAGGCAAGAAATGTCAGAGCAGCTAACTGGTACAGTTAAATGGTTTAACGACGAGAAAGGTTTTGGTTTCATTCAGCAGGAGAACGGTCCAGACGTATTCGTTCACTTCCGTGCTATCAACGGTACTGGTCGTCGTACACTAGCTGAAAACCAGCAGGTAACTTTCGAGGTTACTCAGGGCCAGAAAGGTCCTCAAGCTGACAACGTAACTGTTGTAGCATAAGAGTAAGATTCTTAGAAAAAAGCGCCATATGGCGCTTTTTTTGTGCCTGTCAGATTAATTACAGACTTTAACCCGACTATAATCTAACGGTCTTTTTCTGGAGCCTGATATGGATCTCGATCCTCAAGTCGATCAACTGATTGAGTGTTTTAATACTCTCTTTTTGGAATCCCTTAATACCGAACTGGTTCGCGGTGATGGGGAGCCTATCTACTTGCCTGCCGATTCCGATTATCCTCATCATCGAATTATCTTTGCACATGGCTTCTTTGCAAGCGCATTGCACGAGATTGCTCACTGGTGTGTGGCGGGTCCAAAAAGACGACTGCTTGAAGATTTCGGTTACTGGTACAAGCCAGATGGCCGTACAGAAGAAGAGCAAGCCGAGTTTGAGCGAGTGGAGGTATCCCCTCAAGCTTATGAGTGGATTCTAACGGTATCGGCGGGTCGAAAATTTCATTTCAGTGCCGATAACCTCTCTCAAGGGTTAGGAGCTTCAGATAGCTTTAAAGAGGCTGTTCTTAACAGGGTGCATCAACTGCTCGACAATGGAATGAACCCACGCTTGAAAGCGCTCAGCGAAGCTCTGAGAACACTCTATGCTGTGGAGCCTCTGAGTGTCGATCAGTTCCAATTAGAGAGTTATTCGTGCGCCAGTTAAGCATCACTGCAACCGATTGGCTTTTACAGGCCAAAGGCGATGACTGGTCTCTCTTTGCTAGCGTTACTAATCGCTTTAACTATCTAAGATTGACGCTGCCGACAAAAGAGTATCTTTACGCTGAAGGTGAGCAGGAACTGGGTCAATCAGATCGAGGTGTGTGGGTGCTCGGTGTATTTGATCATGTCGAGCAGTTACAGTACTTTCTTGCGTTGCATAACGACAACCCATTAAAAGTGCCGGCGCTGAAAATTGAGCAGAGTTGGCCAGTGGTGGCATACCAAGAGCAATCTCTAATGGATTATCCACACTACTCAGGGGTCTATCGTGTCGGTTTCAAATCCTATCGGGTGACTCAAGAGATAGACGGATATCGGGTGGAGTATATTGACGGTTATAAAGCGGCACTGCTGGGAGTGTTGGAGTCAGAGGTTGATGCCTGTCTAGCACTCTACAGCCACTTCGACAGTCGTACCCGTGGCTGTAAGATGTGCTGATCGATCAATGCTGCATATCGTGCTTCATCTCTTTTTTCATACCAGGCTTTTGAATCATTTTGACGGGCACTTCTAATGCTTGGCTAGTTCCATCACTGAAATTTAATTTCAGATCGATTGTCTGATCGATGGAGAGTGGCTCCTTTAGTCCGATAAACATCACATGTAGGCCGCCTGGTTTCAAATGAGTGGTGCTGTTTGCTGGCAGATCAATGGCAGGAATTTTTCGCATACGCATCACTTCACCATCTTTGATATGAGTATGCAGCTCGACCACTTTAGAGATAGAGGACTCAGCTGAAACCACTTGAAGATCGGCACCACTGTTTTTGATATCCATGAATGCGCCGGTCATTTTCTGGCCCGGTGGAACAGCACGCACACGCGCATCTGAAATCTCGACCTCGGCCTGGGCAAGGGTGCTGGTTAAAAGTGACGCGATTAACAGTTTTTTCATCTTAGTTTCCTATTGCAAGATGGAACGGATTTTCTCAACAAGTTGGTTGGGATTGTTGTGTGAGACGCTTCCTAGAAACTCACCTTGTTGATCGATTAGATAGATTTTAGAAGAGTGGTCGACGGTGTAGCCCATCGCTGAATCAGGCTGCTCGACCATTCGATAGTAAGCCCCGTACAGTTTAATCGCGCTGTCGATCTGCTGACGGCTGCCGGTCATACCAAGAATGAGAGGCGAGAAAAACTGAGAGTAGACCTGTAGCTGTTCCAGTGAATCCCGATCAGGGTCGACGCTGTAAAAAATGGGTTGAATTTGGTTTAGTTGCTCATCATCGAGTTCATTGAAAGCAAACTTCATACTGGTTAAAGAAGTGGGGCATATATCGGGGCAAGAGGTGTAGCCAAAATAGAGCAGCACCAGTTTGCCTCTGAAGTCACTCAGTGACACATCGCCATCAATACTTTTACCCTGAAACTCACCACCCAGCTGAACCGGTTGGTAACTGTTGTTGGGTTTTAGGTAAACCAGGCTAACAATGACGGCTGCCAAAATCAGCATCACAATAATCAGTAGATTTATGTTGCGTGTCATCATCGTGCATCAAACCTCAATTCAACAATCTCTTGTTTCGAATCCGTTTCAAAAATCACCTTTGCTAGCCAGGTCATCGTCCCTGTGGTGCAGACGGCTAACTGAGTCCGTCCCTGCCAAAGGTGTTCACTCTTTTCCATTTCAAACTGGTTAACGCCCATGTACATATCGGCGCCTTGCAGATCGACCCAAACTCGATTGATCCCAGGTAGATCAGTTTCAGCCGTCAGAGTCATATTGTTCAGAGATCGAGCTGGCATCGGTCCCAGTGTAAAGCGGTACCGAATATCATCGTTAACGACTTCGCATCTGCCGCTGTTGATATCACAATGTGACACCGGTTTCGGTCCCAAAAAGAGTTGAGAAGCCCAAGTTAAAAGTACTATGGAACTGATCAGGAACAGACTGATAACGATTCGCTTAGGTGGATTAGTCACTTAAATTCCTAACTCTATTTTGCGTATGTTTTCATGCTCGAGCCTAACAGTGAACCAACTTTACGTTTATTTACACGGCTTTTTACACCGGATCAGTGGTATCAGTTCAGATCGCACTTTTATCGATAGGCCGTATAATACAGCTCTTCAAAAGGGGTGTTCATGATAAAGCTCAAAAAAGTCATTGTTGCAGATGAGAATATGCCGGCCGTTGAGACATTGTTCTCCTCCTTCGGTGAAGTTCGCCGTGTGGCGGGTCGCTCAATAGAACCCAGTCAGTTGGCTGAAGCTGATACGCTTCTCGTACGTTCTATTACCCAAGTTAATGCACGGTTATTGAGTGAGACTAAGCAGTTAGAATTTGTCGGTTCGGCGACCATAGGTATGGATCATATGGATTCTCACTACTTGACTGAGCGCGCAATTCCCTTTTCTAACGCAGCAGGCTGTAACGCCGATTCAGTTGTGGATTATGCGCTAGCAGCTATTTATGAATATGCCGAACAGAGAGCCTTAGATCCACGGAATCTCTCATACGGGGTGGTCGGTGCTGGTAATGTTGGCTCTCGGTTAGTTAGCCGTTTAACTGCGCTAGGAGTTCATGTCCTTGTATCAGATCCCCCTCGAGCTCTTCGGGATCCAACCTTTATAGATACCCCTCTCGCGCAGTTAATGGCCCAGTCGGATGTTGTCTGTTGTCATCTGCCGTTAACCACCAGCGGTGAGCATGCTACCCATCACTTGATTGGCGAGTCGCTTCTGCAGCAGTTAAGTCCAGGCGCTCTTCTTCTAAATGCTGGACGGGGGCCCACCATTGATGGTGAAGCACTCTTAAGGTTTGCCAAGCAGAGAACCGACGTCACCTTGGTGATGGATGTGTGGGAAGAGGAGCCGAAAGTCGACCGTGAATTGGCCGGTCGTGTATTGATCGGTACGCCCCATATAGCGGGTTACAGTTTAGAGGGTAAGTTACGCGGAACTTACATGCTGTATGAGCGTTACTGTGAGATTTTAGATCTTGAGGTTTCTGCGTCTTTCGACGGCCTTTTGACAGATTACCCGACCCCAAAACTTGAATTAACTCAACAGACAACGATTCAACTGGTGATTCAATCTGTCTACTCCATAAAGGAGGATCATCAGCGTTTTATAGACTCTTTGACCCCTGCGGAAAATCAACCTAAAGCCTTTGATCAATTGAGAAAGAGTTACCCGGTGCGTCGAGAGTTTTCATCGCTGAAGCTGACCGGTCAGACGACAGGCGCGATGAAAGTTCAGCTTGCAGCTTTAGGGTTTAAGGTGGATGAGGTGCAGGTATGAAGTTTCGCTTAGGCGTATTGGTCAACCCTTATGCCGGTATTGGTGGCAGTGTTGCATTGAAAGGGAGTGATGGTGAAGCGATCAGAGATGAGGCTTTAAGCCGAGGTGCTCAGCAGCTTGCTCCGGTCAAAATGCGTCACGCCCTTGAGGCCATAAAGAGTGATCAAATTGAGCTGTTTACCTGGGGCGGTGCCATGGGTGAAGAGTCAATTAAAGAGTTAAAGTTAGAGTGCCTTGTCTTAGGTTCACCGCAGCACTGGCCGACCAGTGCAGAGGATACGTTGATCGCTGCTAGAGCAATGGTTGACGAGGGTGTCGATCTCATTCTGTTTGCGGGTGGTGACGGTACGGCACGCAATATTTATGAAGCCATTGGGCAACAGGTGCCTGTCCTTGGCGTTCCGGCGGGTGTGAAGATTCATTCAGGCGTCTATACCCTGACCCCTTCGCTAGCAGGGTCATTAATTACTGATCTTATCGAAGGGCGTCTGGTTCGCATGGAGCAGGCTGAGGTTCGCGATATTGATGAGTCTGAGTTTAGGCAGGGCCGAGTTCGTGCAAAATATTATGGCGAACTGCTTGTGCCTGCAGAGCATCAGTATGTGCAGTCTGTGAAAGAGGGCGGCAAAGAGGTTGAAGAGCTTGTAGTCGCTGATATCGCGGCCGATTTTGTTGAGCAGATGGATCCCGAACTTCTCTATGTGATGGGATCCGGCACAACCGTCGCGGCGATCATGGATGAGTTGGGACTCGAAAATACGCTGTTGGGTACCGATCTTATTAAAGATGGAGAGGTTGTCGCTAGTGATTGTTCAGCACAGCAGTTACTTGAGCTAGTGGGGGATGCGCCTTTCAAGATTGTCATCACACCGATTGGCGGGCAGGGGCATCTTCTTGGTCGCGGTAATCAACAGTTGAGCCCGCAGCTGATTCAAAAGGTAGGTCTACCGGGTCTCTATGTCGTTGCGACACGCTCTAAAATCGTCGGACTTAATGGGCGCCCGCTTATTATTGACAGTGGTGACCCAGAGCTGGATCGAAAACTAACCGGTGTGGTGGCGGTGCACACCGGTTATCGAGACGCAGTTATCTACCGAGTCGGAATTTAACGGCGGTTTTGCAGAGCCTCAATACGAGCTGCTAGAGGAGGGTGGCTCGCAAACATCTCCATAAAGCCCTGCTTCTTGATGCTGCTGATGCCAAAGGCCGTGAGCTGTCCGGATAGCTCTTGCGCTTGACCCGATTCAGCCTGCAGTCTTTGCAAAGCATTAATCATGCCCTGCTTGCTCGCTAGGTCTGCACCCGCTTCATCTGCCCGGAACTCACGGCGACGCGAGAACCAAGCCACAATCATATGAGCAAATACGGCAAAGACCATCTCAGCGATAAAGGTCGCGATGTAAAAGCCTATACCAACACCGCCTGAGTTATCGCCACGGCGCAAGAAGCTATCAACGGCGTAACCGACGATACGAGCTAAGAACATCACAAAGGTATTGATAATCCCTTGAATCAACGACAGAGTCACCATGTCGCCATTCGCAACGTGACCTACCTCGTGTGCTAGCACCGCTTTCACTTCATCGGCTTTGAATCGCGAAAGCAGACCGCTACTGACCGCAACCAGTGCGTTGTTCTTATTCCAGCCAGTCGCAAAGGCATTCGCTGCATTGGATGGGAATACCCCCACTTCTGGCATGCCAATACCGGCTTTTTGAGCCAGTTCTGCCACCGTTTCAACCAGCCATTTCTCCTCGGCATTGCGAGGTTGCTCAATAATTTGAGTGCCCGTTGTTCTCTTCGCCATCCACTTAGAGATAAACAGAGAGATAAATGAGCCGGCAAAACCAAACACTGCACAAAAGGCTAGTAGAGCGCCAAGGTCTAGGCCGTTCGATGTTAGGTATGGACCAACGCCAAGGATGTTAAGCGTCAAGCTGGCCACCAGAATGATGGCAAGGTTGGTCGCTAAGAAAAGGATTATTCTGAGCATTTAGGTTGCTTCCTCAAACAATTTATCTATTAACACAAATTGTGGCGAAGCAACCTAAATTCAACCTTAAAGGTGAACTCTTAAAGGTTAACGACGCGAGCTTCGATAGCGTTACGCAACTCTTGGTAAGAGTCGATGTTCTCTGGTGCGAAATAGAGTTTGTAGTAGACCTTTTCACGCACGCGGTTGATCCCTTCACGACTATCACCGGTCATCGATGCGTAGGTGTGAGCCATTTGCAAGTGAATGACCAGAGTGCCTGCCGGTTGAGTAAATGAGTGTCCCGCTAGGTCAACGCGCTGGCGCGGTTCATGTTGTGAGTAGAAAGAGATCTCACCAATGTGCGCCATGTTGATTAGAAAGTTTGATGTGATGTCCACAACCAGCTTCTTATCCATGCCGTTGTGGTTCATCTTAATACCGCGATCTTTTTTGATCTTTAAAAACATAACTACTCCTGTTAGTTAGTCGCACTATAGTCGCTAATTGTGACAGTGATACGACATGGCTCCATTCCGTAGAGCTCGGGTTACTGTTTGTAGGTTTTCAGGAAGGTGCCAATTCTAGAGATGGCATCTTCCAAGAGTCTTGGTTCCGGTAAAAATACAATCCTAAAGTGCTGAGTATCCGGAAGGTTGAAACCGCTACCATGCACAATTAGCACCTTTTGCTGCTGAAGTAGATCCAGTGCGAATTTCTCATCGTTGCTGATGGGATGGATCTCGGGATCTAACTTCACAAAACAGTACATTGCCCCTTTGGGTTTAACGCAGCTGACACCGGGGATCTCATTTAGCATCTTGTAGGCGATATCTCGCTGATCGCATAGGCGACCACCAGGAACAATCAGTTCATTGATCGATTGGTATCCGCCAAGTGCAGTTTGAATGGCATTCTGCGCCGGTACGTTTGCACACAGACGCATGTTCGCCAGCATCTCTAAGCCTTCGATGTAGTCGGTTGCCGTGTGCTTAGGACCACTTATAAACATCCAACCTGAACGGAAGCCCGCCGCACGGTAAGTCTTGGATAATCCGTTAAACGTACAGACCAACACATCATCTGTCAGTGATGCGATCGAGGTGTGTTTCGCTTCGTCGTAAAGAATTTTATCGTAGATCTCGTCAGCAAAGATGATCAGATTGTGTTCACGCGCTAATTCGATAATCTCTTTAAGGACCGATTCTGGGTACAGCGCACCAGTTGGGTTGTTGGGGTTGATCACTACTATCCCACGGGTGTGCTCAGAAATTTTGCTGCGAATATCCTCTATATTTGGGAACCACTCGCGCTCCTCGTCACACTGATAGTGAACCGGTGTACCCCCTGCTAGGCTGACGGCTGCGGTCCATAGCGGATAGTCTGGTGCAGGGATTAACATCTCGTCGTTATCGTTGAGAAGCCCCTGCATTGCCATCACGATCAGCTCTGAGACACCGTTCCCAATGTAGATATCTTCAATGGTGACATCTTTGATGCCTTTGCGTTGTGACTCCTGCATGACCGCTTTACGAGCTGCAAACAGCCCTTTTGAATCACAATAACCCTGCGCGCTTGGCAAGTTGTAGATTACGTCTTGAACAATCTCGTCAGGGGCATCGAAGCCCCATGGGGCCGGGTTACCGATATTCAGTTTTAAAATTTTGTGGCCATCCTCTTCCAAGCGTTTTGCTTCTTGAAGGACAGGTCCACGAATGTCGTAACATACATTGTTGAGTTTGTTGGACTTTCTAATCTGAGACATCGGTAGAGCTCTTCTCACGGGGAGATTAATTTAAAGGGGATCGATTTGAGTAGAATACGTCGTACTACCAACGTGTTGATAAGCAAACCGTGTTAGTTGTAACTATACGACTTTGCTCGGTTTGGGTATAGAGTTTACCGAGCTCTTAGAGAGGTTTTTCACAATGCAATATGATGATTTAAAAGACGATGAGTACTGGCGAGATAAATTGTCACCTGAAGAGTTCTACATATGTCGCCAGAAAGGGACAGAGCGCGCTTTCACTGGGGCCTATTTTGATGAGAAGCGATCAGGTCTTTATCGCTGTAAATGCTGTGATGCTGAACTCTTTGATAGCTCTCTGAAATATGATTCTGGATGTGGTTGGCCTAGCTTCTTTGATGAGTTGGGTGAGGGTAGGGTGGATCAGCATCCCGACCATTCACATGGTATGGTGCGTACAGAAATCACCTGCAGTCAGTGTGGATCTCATTTGGGGCATATATTCCCCGATGGTCCACAGCCAACCGGTGTTCGCTACTGTGTTAACTCTGCATCTCTTAACTTTGAACCGGATCACTGATGAAACCTTTTTCACACCTTCTGCAACAGGCTAAGCATTTTTACCCCGATTGGAGCGATGCCGAGCTGCTGGGTCCACGGGCGGCTAATCGGACAGAACTTATGGCAACACCGGACGATCGTATATTGTCGGCGATGACCTGGCGTATCTTCTGTGCAGGGCTCAAGCGCTCGTTAGTGGACGGTAAGTGGCCCGCTTTTGAGAAAGCATTCTTTGGTTTCGATCCTGAAAAGGTCTCGTTGATGAGTGATGATCACCTTGATGCCTTAATGCAGAACAGGGATCTCATTCGCCACTTTGGAAAAATTAAAGCAACTCGTATCAACGCTTTGATGATTCATGAGGTCAGTCAAAAACAGGGTAGCTTTGGTCAGTTTTTGGCTGATTGGCCGGTCGAGGACACCGTCGTTGGCTTATGGGCCTATCTGAAAAAAGAGGGATCACAGTTGGGTGGTAACTCAGGAGCCTATGCACTTCGAATTGTCGGTCGCGACAGTCCAGTCCTGACAGATGATGTAGTGGTCGCGTTAAAGGCGCAGGGCGTTGTTGATAAGCGTCCCTCGGCTAAACGTGATCTACTTCTGGTTCAAGAAGCATTTAACCAGTGGCGTAGCGAATCTGGCGTTGATCTGTGCCAAATCAGTCGTCTTTTGGCTAGGTCGATTGGTTAATCGATCTCCTAATCAGTTGGGTCACTGGTGATGGATACAATTCACCTGGCTGAGAAAGCTCTCTAGATCTTCAGCAATGACACTGAACTTTTTCTGTCCTGGCTTCTCTAGAAGCACACGACCTGTCTCGCTCTCCACCGAAAGAATCTGATCGCCATCCGGTTCAGTAGTAGCAAAGAAGAAGCTGATGTTTTGTCGCAAGCGTCTTTTGTTCAGAGCATGGCCAATGAGGTTCTCTCTTAAGCGCTCCAGATCCTCAGGGTTCCAGACAAAGATGAGACTTAATTCGCCCTCGGTATGGGTTGCTAAGATGGGTTGTGACCAATAACTGGTGTAGTAATCAATGATCGATTGGGGAATCTCTATCTCTAGAGCTTCTGAAAGTCGCTCAAACATGTCCAGAGTCGAGTTATTGATAGGGCTGGGTAACCACTCAGACTCTTGGTCAACCTCATAGCCTGGCAGCAGTGCAGGGCTCAACCAATCCTCTTCAACCAGAAGTGTTGGATTACCCTGTTGTTTGCATTCGGTTTTGAATTCGTCGAAGAGGCGAGTCAATTGAGCGGTAACGGCGGACATGTCATTTCTCTCTAATTTATCCAGCGCGTAGGTTAACAAATAATCAACCTTCAGTTTGGTTAAAAAAAATCGCTATTTTTTAGAAAAATATCGGATAAAGGTTTGACTCTGATCGAAAAGCCATTAAAATTCGCACCCTGTTCTTGAGCAGCAATGCTCAGTTACTGCTGGAGCGGTAGTTCAGTTGGTTAGAATACCTGCCTGTCACGCAGGGGGTCGCGGGTTCGAGTCCCGTCCGTTCCGCCATTTAAGAACTTACAGGTTAGAATATCTGCCTGTCAGATCTTAAGAACTCAAGGGTCGCTAAGTTCCGTGAGTTTAGTTTTTTATGAGATTGCAGTCCTCTAATTCTGCACTTCTTGTAGGAGCGATCTTGCAAAGGTCGCGATTTTCGCATCGTCTTCGACAATGCTCCTACAGATACGGCGCAAGCCACCGTTATGGGCGAATAGCTCAGTTGGGAGAGCATCTGCCTTACAAGCAGAGGGTCGGGGGTTCGAACCCCTCTTCGCCCACCATAACGGAGCGGTAGTTCAGTTGGTTAGAATACCTGCCTGTCACGCAGGGGGTCGCGGGTTCGAGTCCCGTCCGTTCCGCCATCTTTCATGAATTGGTTTGAAAGATTACGTCGCAAGACAAACCACCGTTATGGGCGAATAGCTCAGTTGGGAGAGCATCTGCCTTACAAGCAGAGGGTCGGGGGTTCGAACCCCTCTTCGCCCACCATAACGGAGCGGTAGTTCAGTTGGTTAGAATACCTGCCTGTCACGCAGGGGGTCGCGGGTTCGAGTCCCGTCCGTTCCGCCATTTTGAGATTGACAAGTTAGAATACCTGCCTGTCAGCTCATGTGGGATGTTCAGGGTCGCTAAGTCCCGTCCGTTCCGCCATTTACGAGTTCGCAGTTCTCTGATTCTGCAGCTTTTGTTGGAGCGATCTTGAAAAGGTCGCGATTCATCGCATCGTCGATGACAATGCTCCAACGAATTAGCACACGCCTACGATATGGGCGAATAGCTCAGTTGGGAGAGCATCTGCCTTACAAGCAGAGGGTCGGGGGTTCGAACCCCTCTTCGCCCACCATATCGAGTTCTGATTCATGCAGACACCTTCAATCTCTATCGAAACTATAAATCTACCTAACGGCTTTAGTTTTGATTTATTGCGTCTAGATCAAACTGATCGTCTGATTTCGGGCAATAAGTGGTTCAAACTGCTCCCTAATCTATCTAAACTCAACCTTGGTGATCTAGTGGCCAGCTTTGGAGGTCCTCACTCCAACCATATTCACGCACTGGCCTACGCGGCACAGAATCTAGAGCTTAAGTCGGTTGGTTTTATTCGCGGTGAACCTCAATCCACACCAACACTTGAGGATGCTAAAGCCTGCGGCATGCAGTTGATATTCATCGATCGTGACACCTATCGTGAAAAGCCTACTCAGTCGCTGGCGGATCAATATCAGTTAATCAATCCCTACTGGATACCGGAAGGGGGAAGTAATCATAGCGCCGTCGAAGGCTGTGCCTCTATCTGGCATCAAGCCTGTTTGCAGAATCGCGTCTACGATCAGGTCTATGTGGCGGTGGGATCTGGGGGAACTTTGGCGGGTTTAGTCGCTGGAGCGCCTGATGGAGTCGAGCTGATTGGGTTGTCTGCTCTAGGAAGCCTCGCCGACCTAAATGAACGTGTCAGTGAGCTGCTGACACAAGCAGGTCATCTTCAAACGGAGCAATCCGTGCAGTGGTCTATTGAGGTGGCTCTGCAGCAACGCTATGGCAAGGTGACCGCTGAGCTAGCGGCCACGCAGGTTCGAGCTCAGACTCTAGATTTACTGCTAGACCCAATCTATACCTTGCGAGTATTCCACTATCTGAATCGTCAGTATCTCAAGCATCGTTTAACAGGGAAGCGTCTACTGATGGTTCATACCGGAGGTTTGCAAGGTCTTAGGGCTCAGCAAGAACGTATCAACCGTCTGGCAAATGAGTTTGTCGGCCCTCTCCCTTTTTAACGGCTTTTAACACCTAGGTCGGCTAACGTTCTCCCTCTACAAGCTTTATACTGCTGTCTAATCATTCATTGATATCCGCAGGGAAACGCACAGGGTATGTATCAATTTCGCAATATTGGTCTTATAGGCCGCTTAGGAAGTAAAAAAGTCATCGATACCATGAAGCAGCTCATTCGCTTTCTTGAGCAGCGTCATTTGAACATTGTCATTGACGATAAGATTTCAGAGCTAATGCCTGGCCATGGTCTGCAGGTCTCGCCGCAAAAGCTGATGGGCGAAGTGGCTGATCTTGTGATCGTAGTGGGTGGTGACGGAAGTCTGCTTGGGGCTGCACGCTCATTGGCGTCGTCAAATGTGCCTGTGTTGGGTGTTAACCGCGGTAATCTTGGCTTCCTAACGGATATTAAACCTGAAGAGATCGAAGAGATGGTCGATCAGGTTCTAGAAGGCCACTACGTAGTTGATAAGCGTTTCTTGCTGGATGTCACCGTGAAGCGCAATGGCGAACCCATCGCCGAGACAACGGCCCTTAACGACTGTGTGTTGCACCCAGGTAAAGCGACTCGAATGATTGAGTTTGAACTCTGGATTGAAGGTCAGTATGTCTACACCCAGCGTTCAGATGGTTTGATCGTCGCAACACCAACAGGATCTACCGCCTACTCACTGTCAGCCGGTGGTCCTCTGATGCACCCTAAACTGGACGCGTTGGTCTTAGTTCCAATGTTCCCGCATACACTATCAAGCCGCCCAATTGTGGTAGACGGTAACTCTGAGCTGAAACTGGTGATCAGTGAAAATAATGAAACATACCCGTCCGTAGCCTGTGATGGCCAAAGTAACATCGCTTTGGCGCCTGGTGATACCGTGACGATCAGTAAGAAGCCACAAAAGCTGCGCCTGCTCCACCCAGAAAACTACGATTTTTACAGCACCTGCCGGACCAAGCTCGGTTGGAGCTCAAAGCTCTGGGATAAGTAGTTTTGCAGAGACAGGGTATAGATTTAATTGGCGATATCCACGGCTGCGGCGAGAGTTTAAAGCTTCTGCTCAACCGCATGGGATACAGGGAAATTGATGGTGCATACCGTCACCCTAACCGCCGCGTTATTTTCCTCGGTGATGTAATCGATCGTGGTCCACGTATTGTTGAGACCTATGAGATCGTTCGGGCCATGGTGGAAAAGTCGGGCGCCGAAATTGTCATGGGTAACCACGAATACAACTACTATTGTTATAAAACGCCTAAGGGTGATGGTAGTGGTGACTTTCTACGTGAGCACACGCCCAGACACCAACGCATTGTTCAAGAGACTTTAGATCAATTTGCTCATCGTCAATCGGATGAACAAGAGCTGTTGGATTGGATTGAGTCGATTCCACTGTTCATCGAGCATGATGATCTGCGAGTGGTGCATGCCTGTTGGCACTCAACCTTGATCAACCGTTTAAAAGAGCGAGTGGGTTCTGCTCCAGTCGTGGATAAGCAATTTCTTTTGAACTCTGTCAAACCGCACAGTTTTGAGTTCTTGGTCATGGATCGATTGACCCGTGGCACCCATTTGCGACTGCCCAACAATGAAGTGATGATCAGCAAAGATGGATTTAGACGCCACTTCTTCAGAACTCGTTTCTGGGCGCAAGAGCCTAAACGAATGGGGGATGTGGTGTTTCAACCTGATCCTTTGCCGGAGCATATAGCTCGTACCGAGCTAACACCCGCTGATTACGTGGATCTGCAGTTCTATTCGCGCGATGAGCGGCCACTGTTTATCGGCCACTACTGGTGTGAAGGTGAACCTAAACCGGTTGCCGATAACATCGCCTGCCTAGATTACAGTGCGGTTAAATACGGTAAGTTGGTGGCCTACCGATTCGATGGTGAAAAGACGCTCGATAGCAGCAAGTTCATCTGGGTCGATGTCGATGCGGAGTTCCCGCGCTAGTGGTTCCTGTGGTTAAAACCGATCTAAGGGTCGATCTAACAGAGTTCACCCAATTTTTATGGGCTAACGCCATTCCTCATCGGGTGGTGGAAGAGGGTGACAGCCAAACACTCTTTGTTGCGGCCCACATCAACCGCGAAAAAGTCCTCGAACTCTTTCACTATTGGCGAGAGGGTGGGGATCTCGCCAACATCAATGTGCAAGTTCACAACCCTAAAAGCCGAACCCCCTTTAAAATTTCAGAGCTAAAACAAATGCCTGCGACGGCTTTACTGATTTTTCTATCAGCCATCATTACGCTGCTCATCGATTTCGGGGGCAACGCTGACTGGATGGTGAGATTCAGTTTTGCCGACTTTACACTCAGCTCCAGCCAGATTGAGTATCACACACTGAGTACTATGCTCTCATCGGGGGAGTTGTGGCGGATTTGGACTCCGATGTTTATGCACTTCTCTCTGCTACATATCCTGTTCAACCTGCTTTGGGTCTGGATGATCGGTGGTTCGATAGAGCGCCTTCAGGGGACGGCCCACTTTATGCTGCTGGTACTTTTCTCGGCAGCCCTCTCTAATCTGGCTCAGTTTTGGGTGACGGGCCCGCTCTTTGGTGGTCTCTCTGGTGTCGTCTTTGCTGTGTTGGGTTACACCTGGTTATGGGATCAATTGAGCAGTAGGCCGTTGTTTATGCTCCCTAAAGCGCTGTTTGGGTTCATGATTTTTTGGTTGGCTCTGGGATATACCGGAGCGCTGGAATTCATAGGTTTAGGGGCTATTGCTAATACCGCTCATTTGGCCGGTCTGCTGTCGGGTTTGGCCTTCGCATTAATTAGCCGAGTTTGGCTGCCCAAATCCTCTTAAAAGCCAGTATCAAAAGCCCTCTCAAACGATCCTCTCTATGGTATTCTGAACGCTTCAAATTTGAATGAATGGGTAGCGGTTTGAATTACGAAAAAATGATCGAAACCATGACGCCTGATGTCTATCAGGCGCTCAAAGTGGCCGTTGAAATTGGTAAATGGCCCAATGGTGAAAAACTATCTCCTGAACAGCGTGAGACCAGTATGCGTGCGGTCATTGCCTATGAGGTGGCGCGTGACATACCACAGGATCAGCGTGTAGGTTTCATCGATCGTACTCGTCCTGATGGAAAACAGCATGGTTCGGATCCAATGCAGCCTGACGTGTTGAGAATCCTAACCGATGACTAATGACGCTTTATCGCTGCGAGCAGAGGGTGTATTGGAGAAGATGCGAGTGCATCTCGACTCTCCTGTTCGTTATGAGCTCTCTCTGAACGGCGAGGCTGGCCCGTTAGTGAATGATTTTATTGGCCAACCCATTCGCCTTGAGTACATCGGACAAATCAACTGCCTCTCCTGTGGTCGTAAATCCAATAAAAGTTTCAATCAAGGTTTCTGTTACCCCTGTTTCAAAAAACTTCCGGGCTGTGACACCTGTATCGTAAAGCCTGAAACCTGTCACTTTGCCGAAGGAACCTGTCGTGATGAAAGCTGGGGTTTGAAGAACTGTTTTGCCCCGCACATCGTCTATCTAGCCAACTCTTCGGGGCTCAAGGTGGGTATTACTCGCCAAACTCAGATCCCGACTCGCTGGATTGATCAGGGAGCTGTGCAAGCACTTCCGATTATGGAGGTCGATAACCGCCTGCAGTCAGGTCTTGTTGAAACGATATTTGCTAAACAGGTGGCCGATAAAACCAATTGGCGTGCCATGTTGAAAGGTGATGTTCTGCCTCTTGATCTGAAACAGGAGCGCGACCGTCTGTTTGAACTCTGTGATGAGCCCTTGCAACAGCTCATCACTGCTCAATCTGGTGATGCGATCCGTAAGCTTGATGCAGAGGTCGTTGAAATTAACTTCCCAGTGCGTAACCACCCCACTAAGGTAAGCAGTTTCAACTTTGATAAAACGCCCGTTGTAGAGGGCATCCTAGAAGGGGTTAAAGGCCAGTACCTCATTTTAGATACGGGCGTGATCAACCTGCGCAAGTTTGGCGCCTATAACATTAAATTTTTCGCGTGATTGGAGAGACAATCTTGAGTGAACAACCCAACACAATTTATCTAAAAGATTACCGTGTTCCTGAATTTTTGATCGACTCAGTAGCGCTTCGTTTTGAATTGGATGAAGAGGAGACGTTAGTCTTTGCAACATTGCAGATGCGCCGTAACCCCGAATCTCATCTTCGCAACGCCCCTCTGATTTTAAATGGCGATAAAGACCTTCAGCTCAAACGAATCTGCATTAATGACCAACAGGTGCCTGAAGGCGAGTATAAGGTCACGGATGAGACACTGACGATTGAGGTTGTTCCTGATCAATTTACTCTGCAAACGCTCTGTCGCATTCAGCCACAGCTGAACACTGCATTGGAAGGTCTCTACCGTTCGGATGGTGTCTTCTGTACCCAATGTGAGGCAGAGGGATTTAGACGCATCACCTACTACCTTGATCGCCCTGATGTGATGTCCCTGTTTGAGACAACCATCATTGCTGATCCCGAACAGTATCCCGTGTTGCTATCAAACGGTAACGCCGTTGATAAAGGGGTCACTGATGACGGACGTCACTGGGTTACTTGGCAGGATCCACACCCCAAACCCGCCTACCTGTTTGCTTTAGTGGCGGGTGATTTAAGCTGCATTGAAGATCAGTTCACAACAGCCTCTGGACGTGAAGTTCAGCTGCAAATTTTTGCTGAACCTAAAGATCACGACAAGCTTGCCTATGCGATGGACTCCCTAAAGAGATCGATGCGCTGGGATGAAGAGGTCTATGGCCGTGAGTACGATCTTGATATCTACATGATCGTGGCCGTCGACTTCTTCAACATGGGTGCGATGGAGAATAAAGGGCTCAATATCTTCAACACCAGTTGTGTATTAGCCAGTCAAAAGACCACAACAGACCTTGGGTTTCAGCGAGTAGAGGCGGTGGTTGCTCATGAGTACTTCCATAACTGGTCAGGCAACCGTGTCACCTGTCGTGACTGGTTCCAGTTAAGTCTTAAAGAGGGCTTTACCGTCTTTCGTGATGCGGAGTTCTCGGCCGATATGAACTCGCGAACCGTGAAGCGAATCGAAGATGTGACACTGCTGCGAACGGCACAATTTGCTGAAGACGCAGGCCCCATGGCTCATGCGGTGAGACCGGAATCGTTTATCGAGATCTCAAACTTTTACACGCTGACCGTCTATGAGAAAGGCGCAGAAGTGGTGCGTATGATCCATCAGCTTTTGGGTGAAGAGACTTTCCGAAAAGGTACGGATCTCTACTTTGATCGTCATGATGGCCAGGCCGTTACGACGGATGACTTTGTGGCGGCAATGGAAGAGGCTTCAGGGCGCGACTTAACACAGTTTAAACGCTGGTATTCTCAAGCAGGTACCCCTGTGGTTGAGGTCTCTGATCAGTGGGATGCTGCATCAGGAACCTACCAACTGACCTTCAAACAGAGCTGCCCAAGCACTCCAGGTCAAGATCATAAAGCACCCTTCCATATGCCCATCCGTTTTGGATTGCTTACAGAAGAGGGGACTGAACTCTCTTCAGGTGTGGTGGAACTTAGGGAAGAGGTACAGAGCATTAGTTTCGAAGGTCTTTCTGAACAGCCAACACCGTCTCTTCTTCGCGGCTTCTCAGCACCGATCAAATTACGTTTTAACTACACAGATGAGCAACTGCTGCATCTGATGCGTTTTGATACTGACGGCTTTAACCGTTGGGAGTCGGGACAGCGCTACTTAGTGAATAAACTGCAAGCAGGCATTGCGGGTGCGGCGGTCGAACCCAACGCAGCGCTTTTAGATGCTTGGCGAGCGTTACTGGAAGATGAGTCCTTAGATGAGGCGATGCTCGCTAAGTTATGTACCTTGCCGAGCGAAGCCTATCTGAGTGAATTAGCTGAGGTTATTGACGTTGAAGCGATTCACGCGACTCGTAAAGCCTTTGTCAAAGCACTAGGCAAAGCCCTAGCACCAGAGTGGATGGCAGTCTATCAGCGTTGCACCTCTAAAGAGGCTTACCAACCAACAGCAGATCAGGTGGCTAAGCGCAGTCTGAAAAATTTAGCCTTGAGTTACCTGATCGCGGCTAACTATGAAGGCGCCATTGAGTTAGCAATGGAGCAGTTCAACAGCGCTGACAATATGACGGATCAACAGTCTGCACTGGCGGCACTGGTTCACTCTGAAGATGCCCAAGCAGCTAAACAGGCGCTTGCGGCATTCAAGCAGCAGTGGTCAGGTGAAGCGCTGGTGATGAACAGTTGGTTCTCACTGCAGGCCTGTGACTCCAAAGAGGGCGCTCTGGATCGAGTTAAAGCACTTGAAAACGATGAGCTATTTGATGCAAAAAACCCCAATAAACTGCGCAGTCTGATTGGTGCTTTTGCCAGTGCAAACCCAGTTCAATTCCATGCGCCGGATGGCTCGGGTTACCAATACTTGGCTGATTGGATCATTCGCTTGAATGAACAGAACCCTCAAATTGCATCGCGAATGTTAACGCCTTTAACTCGCTGGAAGCGCTATACTAGTGATAAGCAAAAGTTAATGAGAGCTCAACTGGAACGCATCATGAAGCAGAAGGCGCTGTCGCCCGATGTTTATGAAGTCGTCAGTAAGAGCTTGGTGTAATAGGAGTCATCGGTATGGCTATCTCTATCGATTCTGCGATTAAGTTTGATCTGCAACAGAACTACCGTCGTTACCTGAACTTTCTAGATCAGTACGGGGCTGAAAACGATGCACTGAAAAATGCGCGAAGCTCTAAGGTCTGGATTGTTGCATTGGTGCTACTGATTTTCGCTCTAGCCTCTGATTTCTTCTTAGGCGCGAGTGCTGCTCTGTTTGGTATCTTCTTCTATCGAGTCGTGATGGCTTGGTTGGAGGTGAGAAAAGCGGAAGAGGGGCGTGAACAGGCAGAACGCTGGTTCTCGACTAAAGGGTTTAAGTTCGAAGGACGCGTACTCTTCTTCAAAGAGGACGAAATGCTGGAAGAGCCTGTAGATCCTTTTGATGAGCGAATCTACAAATAGTCTCAATCCCAAAGGGGCAGATCATTGATCTGCCCCTTTTAGTTTAAGCGTTATCCTCAAGGATCATGTCAGACGCTTTCTCTGCAATCATAGTGATCGGTGCATGAGTATTACCCGAAGTAAGGGTTGGCATCACTGAACCATCCACCACACGCAGACCGTCAATACCGTGCACTCTCAATCGCGCATCCACAACGGACATCTCATCACTGCCCATTTTTGCAGTGCCAACTGGGTGGAATATTGTTGTACCCACATCACCTGCGGCCTTCGCTAACTCTTCATCAGATTGAAGCTGTGCACCCGGTTTTAACTCAATCGGATTGAATTCACTTAAACGCTGAGTCGCCATTAGTTTGCGAGCGTGGCGTAAGCTATCTGCTGCAACCTTGCGATCGCCGTCCGTCGAAAGGTAGTTCGGTTTAATTGCTGGCGGAACATTAGGATCAGTCGATTGAATATGACAGGTACCGCGGCTCTCTGGACGCAGGTTACAGACCGAGACGGTGATTGCAGGAAATTCGTGCAGATCCTCACCGAATTTCTCAAGCGATAGAGGTTGAACGTGATACTCAATGTTCGCCGTAGCGTGCTCATCCGAGGACTTAGTAAAGATACCGAGTTGACTGGGAGCCATCGACATGGGGCCTGAACGTTTTAGGAAGTATTCAGCCGCAATTTGCGCTTTACCCAACAGGGTCGACTGCCACTCATTCAGAGTTTTGGTGTTTTCAACGGTGTAGATGGTTCGCAACTGTAGGTGGTCCTGTAGGTTTTCACCGACACCAGGGAGCTCGTGCACCATCTCGATTTTGTGCTCCGCTAAAACCTTGGCAGGGCCAATGCCAGAAAGCTGTAGAATTTGTGGCGAATTGATCGCACCGGCACTGAGCAGTAGCTCTTTATCGGTCGTTACGCTCGCAACTTGCCCGTTAACGATGAGATCAGCACCCACAACGCGTCGGTTTTCAATACGCAGCTTGGTGACTTGAGCGTGAGTCATAATGGTGAGATTAGGACGTGCTTTAACGGGGTTGATAAAGGCTTTGCGTGCATTCCAGCGAATGCCATTTTTTTGGTTAACTGGGAAATAACCTGAACCCTCATTATCACCACGGTTGAAGTCTGAGGTTTTCGGTACATCAACCTCTTCAGCCGCCTCTCGAACGGCTTCTAGAATCGGCCAGCTCAAGCGCTGCTCTTGAACGAACAGTTCCCCTTTATCATTGTGGAACTCATCAGCGGGTTGGTAGTGTCGTTCAGAGCGTTTGAAATAAGGAAGAACCTCTTGCCAGCTCCAGCCTTGATTGCCTAATGATGCCCACTCATCATAGTCACGCTCTTGCCCACGCATGTAGATCATGCCGTTAATCGAAGAGCAGCCCCCCATTACTTTACCGCGAGGGTAGATAAGTGAACGACCATTAAGCCCCTCTTCGGCATCGGTTGAGAAACACCAGTCAGTTTTTGGGTTGCCTATACAGTAGAGGTAACCCACTGGAACATGGACCCAAAACTGGTTGTCACTGCCACCCGCTTCAAGCAGAAGCACACGAGTATTTGGATCTTGACTCAAACGGTTGGCTAATACACAGCCGGCAGACCCAGCGCCAACGATGACGTAATCGTAAGTTCCAAGATCTTTGACAGTAGACATGGCGTTATCCTTTCTATGCTTATTAGTGTGTGCACCATCTTATGATTATTTGTGCAGTAATTTTTGATTATTTTGCTGGTTTGTTGTGCTAAATTGCACAGATGATGGATGATAAATTGAATTGGAACGATCTGCGTTACTTTCTCGAGGTCGCTCGCGCGGGTCGTTATTTGACTGCAGCAAAACGAATGGGCGTGAACCATACAACGGTGTCGCGTCGAATAGCCGCTCTTGAAGATGCGTTGCAAACCCCACTGTTTGAGGCGGATGATAAAGGCTTGCACCTCACTCCGGCCGGTGAAGCTGTTTTGCCTCTGGCTCAACAGTGTGAAGACATTACTGTCTTGACCAAAGAGAGAGCGGCTTCAGATCAGCGATCCCTATCCGGGAACCTAAGAATTGGGGCGCCAGATGGTTTGGGAAACCTCTTTATAGCAAATCAATTAACCCATTTTGTCCATCGTAACCCTGATCTAAACCTACGCTTGGTACCCGTTCCACAGAGCCTTAACTTGATGAAGCGTGAGGTGGACATAGCGATCACATTGGAGCCCTCTGAGAGGCGGGATATTCATTGTAAGAAACTGACGGACTACCAGCTTTTTCTCTATGTAGGTCGTGAGTATCTGCAGAATAATTCCGTAGATTTAGAGGATATTGAATCGGTTAAACAGCACCCGTTTGCCGGTTATATTCCCGATATACTCTACACTGAGCAGTTAGGGTTTAACCGATTGATCGATGACCAACTGATTGAGCGCTTTCAGGGGGCAACGGTGATGTCCCAATTCCAGTTTATTGCTAATGGTGGAGGGTTTGGGGTGTTACCCCATTATATGGTGCAAGATGACCCGCGTTTTGTTCAGGTTCTGCCAAAGGAGATTAGCTTTATACGAAGCTACTGGCTGCTGACGCCACTAGAGCTGAGGCGTCGCGCCAATGTTCGTTCTATCTCAACTGAGTTAGAGCAGTTAATCGCGCAGCACAGAGATCAGTTTTTGCCGCGCTCCTGAAGGTATCGTTCGACCGTATCGACAATCGCTTGCGTTTGAGGGTCGATCTCTAGGTTGATCAGATCACCTACCTCTGCTTTGCCAAACAGTGTACGCTCCAAGGTTTCTGGAATGAGCCAGACAGAGAAACGGTCTTCTGTTACTTGCGTCATCGTCAAACTACAGCCATTCAGTCCGACAAACCCTTTATCCAATAGATAGGGTGCCCATTGGCTCGGACGATCAAACTCAACTCGGCAATTGGTCTCTGTCTTTTCGATCGCTGTTATCGCTACTCGGTCGCAAATATGGCCCGACATTAGGTGCCCACCAATCTCATCGCCAATCTTAGCGGCACGTTCAAAATTGACCAGTGACCCGACCTGCAAATCGCCAAGGTTGGTCAGTTCTAGTGTCGATTGGATCGCATCAAACTTGGCTCTGTTACCTTCAAATGAGGTAATCGTTAAACAAGTACCATTAAGTCCGACGCTGGCTCCGATCTGGAAGTTATCACAACAGTTTTCCGGGAACTCAAGCTGCAGTGTCATAAAATTATCGGCTGGGGTTAGAGCAGTGACAGTCGCCACACCTTGAACAATACCAGTAAACATTATCGATTCTTCCTTTAGCTTTAGCAGTCCGAACGCTAGCATGGGACGTAGATAAAGCAAACAGTTAAGGGTTTAACAGCATGCACATTCTTTTGACAGGCGGTACAGGGTTTATTGGTGATGCAGTCGCTAGAGCGCTCGTCGCTCGAGGTGACCGAGTCACTCTATTGATACACAAACGATCCTCGAAAGTGGCCGGTGTTCAAACAATCTCAAATTTGTCTGACTTGAACACCGCTGTCGATGCCATTGTCAATTTAGCAGGCTTACCGATCGCTGATAAACCTTGGACTCACTCGCGAAAAGTGGCCCTGCGTGCCAGTCGTGAAGGAGTTACGGGGCAGTTAGTGCGTTGGATTGCTCAACAAGAGGTTAAACCCAAGGTGCTAGTCAGTGGCTCAGCGATCGGTTTTTACGGGGCGACTCGCAGTAATCAGACGCTTTCTGAGGCGGATCAACCTCTGGTTCAAGACTTCTCCAGTGAGCTTTGCCAAAGCTGGGAGAACATAGCTTTAAGTGCAGAACAAGAGGGTGTCAGAGTGGCGCTGCTCAGAACGGGTATCGTGCTTGGTAAGGGTGGCGCCCTTAAGAAGATGCTACCTGCCTTTAAACTGGGATTAGGTGGTCGCATTGTCGACGGTCAGCAGATGATGTCCTGGATTCATCTGGACGATCAGGTCAACGTTATTCTATTTTTGATTGATAACCCTGATGCGAGTGGGCCTTTCAATTTGACCGCACCTAATCCAGTCTCTAACCAAGTATTTACAGAGGAGCTTGGCAAAGTTTTGAGGCGTCCAACCTTTTTGCCAATGCCAGCTTTTATGCCCAAGTTGATGCTTGGTAAAGAGGGGGCTGCACTGCTGACGGAGGGCTTGGCTGTGATTCCTTCGAAGTTGACTCAGCACGGATTTGAGTTCAAATACCCTTCACTCGATCAGGCCTTAACCGCTGTTATCTAATCCGTTAACTTTTGGGTGAGCGTTTTTCAGACTCGAGTGTTTGAATTTGCTCCAACGAAGTCACCGCTTTATTGAGGTTTTGTTCTATTCGCTCTAAACGAGCTTCAAGCATCTGAAGGCGTCGCACCATGGCGTCTTCCCGGTCATTTTTCTCCTCTTCCTCTTTTTCGATAAAAAAGACAGAGAAGCTTGCGGTCAGCATTGAAAAGATCGCGATGCCAACCAAAATTAGAAGCATGCCAACGATACGCCCCTCAAGGGTGGTTGGAACAAGGTCGCCGTAGCCGACGGTTGTCATCGTGACCCAAGCCCACCAGAAGCCATCGATTGGGTTTTTAAACGCCGGATCCAGTCCAGAGATGAGGAAGGCAGCTAGTATCAGAAATCCTAGTGCGATCGCCAGAGTTACTCCAAGGTTATGCCGGCCTAACACCGAGCGAAGATCGCTAGATAGTCGTGTGAATATACTGGCAAAAATCAGCAGTCTCAGTGATCTTAAGACCCCGCTTTGCAGGCCTAAAGCGTTCAATAAAATCGGAATTCCGGTCAGCACGATGACCAGGCTCATCCAGTTGCCTTTTAGGTATCGCAGTCTGTTGTCTACTAACGCCAACGTAACTACCAGATCTAAGGTAAAAAAGCCCCAGATCACCCAGTCGTTCAAACCGATAATGGCGAGCTGTTCGTGATGGTTTGTGGTTTGAAAATACCAGTCGATCAGTATCCAAAACGCCAGAAACAGAAGTGGCCACTCAAAAATGCTTCCCCACTGTTTGGCTCTGTGGTTCTCTCTAACATCAACGCCTTGGACCCCTAAAATGCCCATTAAACGGTTGTGCTTATTGTGCTGAGTCACCGGCTGATCTCCTGAATAGATAGATGAATATTATTTATGACACCGGTGACTTAAGCAAACTGTCATTCAGATTGACCACTCTGTATAATTCGCACAACTAAAATTTCGATTGGATAATCATGTTATACGACTTAGCCCGCTCTTTGATGTTTCGCTTAGATGCCGAGAAGTCTCACGACCTTGCACTGAGCAGTATGAACTTGGCCGCCGATCTGGGTATGCCGAAGCTTCTTGGTGCGAAAATGGTGGACGCTCCGACGGAAGTCATGGGGATTCGTTTCCCCAACCCCGTTGGATTGGCCGCGGGTCTGGACAAGAACGCGGGTGCTATCAACGGTCTGGCGGCCATGGGTTTTGGTTTTGTTGAAGTCGGTACCGTGACTCCTCGTCCACAACCGGGCAACCCTAAACCTCGTCTATTCCGTATTCCTGAGCACAGCGCGATCATCAATCGCATGGGTTTTAATAACCTGGGTGTGGATCGCCTGATTGAGAACGTTGAAGCGTCTAACTTTAAAGGCGTACTGGGTATCAACATTGGTAAGAACAAAGATACCCCTAATGAAAATGCGGCCGATGATTACCTAATCTGTTTGCGTAAGGTCTACCCCTACGCTACTTATATAACAGTTAACATCTCCTCTCCGAACACGCCAGGTCTTCGTGATCTTCAGCAGGGCGATAGTCTCAACCTTCTTTTGGACATGCTGAAGAATGAACAAGCCCGCTTGGCAGGTATTCACGGCAAATACGTCCCGATCGCGATCAAAATTGCGCCCGACATGGATGAAGAGGGTTTCGTAACGACTGCTAATCTACTTAAAACCTACGAGATGGATGGTGTGATTGCGACCAATACCACCATTGAACGAGGTGGTGTAGAGAGCTCTGAATTTGCGAAAGAGGCGGGTGGTTTGAGCGGTGCTCCAGTACGCAACCTATCGACTCGTGCGATCCAAATCTTGGCGCGTGAGTTGGATGGTGCTTTGCCTATCATAGGTGCTGGTGGTATCACTGAAGGTTTTGACGCTGTCGAGAAGATCGAGGCGGGTGCTAGCTTGGTTCAGGTCTACACAGGTTTTATCTACCGTGGTCCTAAACTGATCACTGAAGCGGCTGAAGCGATTCGTGATCGTCGTTTGTTGGGACACCGTTAAGTTCAACGCTTTGACACTGAATAGCCGCTATCGATTAGCGGCTTTTTTGTATTTATAGAGCAGTGCTAACGGGATGTGGCAGAAACTATGATCCTCTGGATGACGTGTCAGTCGGTCCTGGTGCTCGTCATCACTTTTGACATAGTTGGATAGGGGGAGTACCTCAATAGCCAGCTGTTTATAATCCTCGCGGCTTTTGAGTATTCGGTGTGCTTCGTCCAAGTGTTCGCGCTCTCGACTGTAGATCCCCGTTCTGTATTTGGGACCAATATCTTGGCCTTGTTGGTTGATGCTGTAGGGATCGATTATTTCAAACAAGCACTCGATCAGCTCGACTAGGGCTATCTGTTCAGGGTTGAAGTCGATCTGTACACACTCCGCATAGCCATCGTACCCAACGTCTGTCCTGTTAGACGTGCCATTGGCTCGACCTGCTTGCGTGGAGATGACGCCAGGAACATGCCGAATGAACTCTTGGACACCCCATAGGCAGCCCCCAGCAAAGTAAATCTGTTCCATTAGCCCTGCTTAACATTGGTGTTTAACTGTGAAGTGAGGATCTTAAAACGAAAAAGGCTCCTATGGGTATCATTAGGAGCCTTACTTGATTAAATGTTGTTAGTGATAACTTGGATTGACCTGTATCGCTGAAACACCTGATTGGCCATTCCAGTGGGCTTCTCGCCCTTCGCGCCATCCTGTCATCCAGTGGCTGCGTAAGTCTGTCGTTGATACCGGACAATCTGACTGTGATTTACCCTCCAGTCCGGCAGTAAAACCGCGTTTGTATAGTGAATTGCTACGTTCTCGTTTCTGTCTTTTCATATATACGCCTCGTATTGAGTGAGTATCTGCTTTCGCAGTGATGTTTTGGCGACAACAATTGGTAGTCACAACCTAGTAATAGACCAGATTGGCAATTTTAAGTAATTGTATTGCTCAATTTAAATTCCCCTTCTAATAGGTTTAGCCTTTTCGCGTCAGCAGCAAAGTCGGCTGAATCAGTGACTTACAGATGAAGCGTAATGCTTTAAAATAGAGCCAATATAGCGGATGAAAATTTTTCATTTCATTCGGCGTTAACCAAATTGAGTGTTGAAATGAAATTATTCGTTACCTGCCCTAAGGGCGTTGAGTCTTTACTGCTAGCCGAGTTGAAGTCGATCGGTATAGAGGGGTTAAAAGAGACTCAAGCAGGGGTTCAGGTAGAGGGTGATCTTGCCACAGCTTATACGATCTGTTTGTGGTCACGTCTTGCAAACCGAGTACTGCTGCTCTTGAAAGAGGCTGATGCGACCTCGACAGAAGCACTCTATAACGATGTTAAGTCGATTAATTGGCTGGAGCACATTCGGGCTGAAGGGACGTTAGCCGTTGATTTTAACGGCCGTAATGAGTCGATCAACAACACCCACTTTGGCGCTCTTAAAGTGAAAGATGCGATTGTTGACTCCGTTCGTGAAGAGACCGGCAGTCGCCCCTCTGTTGCCAAACAGTACCCTGATCTGCGCATCAATGTTCATCTGCGCAGAACGACAGCTCAGGTAGCGATTGATCTATCCGGTGAGAGTCTGCACCGCCGTGGATACCGACTTCAAACCGGTGCCGCACCGCTTAAAGAGAATCTTGCAGTAGCGCTATTAATGCGTGCGGGTTGGTCCAATCAAGGTGACTTTAAACAGCTCGTCGATCCTATGTGTGGCTCGGGAACTTTAATCACTGAAGCAGCATTGATGATGGCGGATATTGCGCCGGGTCTGTTACGTCGTCGCTGGGGCTTTGATCGTTGGTGCCAACACCAGCCGTCTATCTGGCAAGAGATCTACCAAGATGCAAAACAGCGCCGTGAAGCAGGGCTAAACAGAGAGGGTTACCCTCGTCTAAGTGGTTTTGATGCCGATTCAAGCGTTCTGCAGCGTGCAAACAACAACGCTCAAGCCTTAGGTGTCGAATCACTCGTCCATTTTGAACGTTGTGATCTGGCCAGCTTGTCACTTCCAACGCCTGAAGATAAAGGGCTGTTAATTACTAACCCCCCTTATGGTGAGCGATTGGGTGATCGTTCAAGTCTAAGATTTCTCTACAGCCAGCTGGGTGATTTCTTAAAAGCCCAAGCGCATCACTGGCGTGTGGGGGTGTTCACTTCGAACCCTGAGCTTGGCAAGGTGATGGGTCTGCGTGCAGACAAGCTCTACAAGCTCTTTAATGGCGCACTGCCCAGTCAATTATTGCTATTTACCGTCTACCCGCAGGAGGGTGTGCCGCAAAACAGTGCAGATTCCGATTCGGATGTTGCGCACCAAGGTAGTGCACCCCTGTCTGAAGGGGCGCTGATGTTAGAGAACCGACTTAAGAAAAACCTTAAACAGCTCTCTAAGTGGGTGAAACGTGAGTCAATCGAGGCATACCGAGTCTATGACGCTGATTTGCCAGAGTACGCGGTCGCAATCGATCGATACGCTGATCAGATTGTGGTTCAGGAGTATGCGCCGCCTGCGAAAGTCGATCCTGTAAAGGCCTTTAAGCGACTTCAAGATGTGATGGCCGTTGTAGGAAGAGTGTTTGCTTTGGGCACAGACTCGATTGTATTGAAACAACGCAAGCGTCAGCAGGGCAGCGATCAGTATCAACGACAGACCGAACAGGGTGAGACGCTGACGGTACAAGAGCATGGCTGTCTGTTCGAGGTCAACCTAAGAGATTACCTAGATACAGGTCTTTTCCTAGACCATCGTCCTGTTAGGCAACAGATTCAGTCTCTCGCTAAGGGTAAACGTTTCCTAAATCTTTTCTGTTACACCGCTACCGCCAGTGTCCATGCGGCTGCCGGTGGTGCGATCAGCACGACCAGTGTCGATATGTCGGCAACCTACCTCGATTGGGCCCGACGCAATTTTGAACTGAACAAACTTGACGCTAAACGTGCTGATTTTGTTCAAGCGGACTGTATTCAGTGGCTTGATCGCCCTCGTTCAGAGACCTTCGATCTCATCTTTATGGATCCACCGACCTTCTCTAACTCTAAGAGAATGTCTGACATCCTAGATGTGCAGCGTGACCACGTTATGCTGATTAAAGGGGCAATGGCGTTGCTTGAACCCGGTGGGCTTCTGATCTTTTCAAATAACTATCGCCGCTTTAAGTTGGACTACGAGCAGCTCGACGCTTTTGAGATTGTGGATACTTCTCATCGTACGATTGATCCTGATTTCAAACGTAACTCGAAGATTCACTACAGCTTTGAGATCCGCCATAAGGCATAAAATTCGTTTAATGCCCAAAGTTGGTACGTTACTTGCTAACTAATGCACAGTCTTGCAGCACGGAGTTTGCTGAAAGTGAGTGATTAGTTTTTAAGTTATTGAAAGTAGATAGAAAAAACATTTTATCTTTTTTTATTAAGCCGTCTAAAACTCATCGCATAGTCATTAAATGCACCAAAAGTGTGCATGAAATATAGAGCTGCACCCTATATGTGCATTTCTAAGCAATTTGAGGAGATTAAGGGTGGAAACGATCAACAGTGCCGTTGAAACACTGGTACAAAGTTCCAATACACTATTCATTTTGATGGGTGCCATCATGGTATTCGCGATGCATGCTGGCTTCGCATTCCTTGAGGTAGGTACTGTCCGTCATAAAAACCAGGTCAACGCACTGGTTAAGATCATGACCGACTTCGGTTTCTCTGCAGTGGTCTACTTCTTTGTTGGCTACTGGATTGCCTACGACGTCACCTTCTTTGCCGATGCAGCCACTTTAGCGGAAGGTAACGGCTATGAGTTGGTGAAATTCTTCTTCCTAATGACCTTTGCGGCAGCGATTCCTGCAATTATCTCGGGTGGTGTGGCTGAGCGTGCTCGCTTCTACCCAATGCTTATCGCAGCTGCACTCTGTGTGGGTCTAGTCTACCCGTTCTTCGAGGGCATCATCTGGAACGGTAACTTCGGTTTCCAGGGCTGGCTTGAAGAGACCTTTGGTGCAGGCTTCCACGACTTCGCTGGTTCTGTCGTAGTCCACGGTGTCGGTGGTTGGATCGGCCTAGCGGCTGTTTTGGTTCTAGGTTCACGTAAAGGTCGTTACCGTAACGATCGTGTTGTGGCGTTCCCACCATCAAACATTCCATTCCTCGCTCTAGGTGCATGGATCCTATGTATCGGTTGGTTTGGCTTCAACGTGATGTCGGCTCAAACACTGGACGGTATCTCTGGTCTGGTTGCAGTCAACAGCTTGATGGCAATGGTCGGCGGCATCATCGTTGCGACCCTTCTTGGTAAGAACGACCCAGGCTTCATTCACAACGGTCCGCTTGCGGGTCTTGTTGCGATCTGTGCTGGTTCTGACGTTCTACACCCAATTGGCTCGCTGTTTGTAGGTGGTATTGCCGGTGCACTATTTGTTTGGCTGTTCACACTGGCTCAGAATAAGTGGAAGATCGATGACGTTCTGGGTGTATGGCCTCTACACGGTCTATGTGGCGCCTGGGGTGGTATTGCAGCAGGTATCTTCGGTAGCCAAGCACTAGGCGGTCTTGGTGGCGTAAGCCTAGGTGCTCAGGTTGTGGGTACTCTTGCAGGTATCGCAGTGGCCTTGATCGGTGGCTTCCTGGTTTACGGTATTGTGAATGCAGTAGCGGGCATCCGTCTGGATGAAGAGGACGAGTTCCGTGGTGCGGATCTAAGTATTCACCGTATCGAAGCCACTTCGGATGATCGCAAATAAGCGATTGATCCCGTTGCTCTAGGGAACCTGCGAATAAGTCCATGGCATCTCAGGCTTACAGTCGAATTCATCATCAAGGCGTGGTTTCGAAGGCCTAGCGGGCTAAGTCAAGAAAGCGCAACACAGAGGGTGGATTTGACTGTAAGCCCCCAAGGGCGTGGCCTGCAATATGCATCTACTGCGTTGCTCCTCTTGCTAAGGGCTACGGCCATTAGCGGCGAGAAGCGCCTTGTATCTGCACATTTCAGGTCTCGCTGAGATACTATGGACTTGTTCGCAGGTTCCCTTGCAACAATCACAAAAAAGCCGAGTTACTTAACTCGGCTTTTTTAATGTTAGATCGATGGTGGATTAGTGGTGGTGACCGCCAGCTCCATGAACATGACCGTGCTCAACTTCTTCAGCGGTTGCTTCACGTACTTCAACCACTTCAACATCAAAGTTGAGCGTTTCACCAGCAAGCTGGTGGTTGCCATCAAGAGTGATCTGGTCGCCTTCAACTTTAACAACGGTTACAGGCTGCTCCCCCCAAGGTGTTTGAGCCATAAACTGCATGCCAACATCGATATCATCAACGCCTTGGAACGCGCTGCGATCAACTTCTTGGATCAATTCATCACGAATCTCGCCATAGCCTTCAGCCGGTTCAACGGTAACCTGAAGTGCATCACCAACCGCTTTACCAGTTAGGGCGTTTTCTAGACCGGGAATGATGTTTTGAGCACCTTGTAGGTAGACAAGAGGATCCTGTCCTACAGAGCTATCAATCGTCTCGCCCAGAGCATTGGTAAGAGTGTAGTGAATAGAGACAACAGTTTTGTCAGCGATTTGCATCTTTCTCTCCTTATATTGGAGATGCAGACCATTAGTGAATCGCAGTGCTCCGTGAATGTAGGCGACTATGCTAACAAACTACAAGGGCAGGTTGTAGGGTAAATCACCGATGACTAAGAGCCGATGACAGGCTGAAGCCAGTCACGGTTACTCCGTAGATAGTTCAAAGCACCGGTGACAGTAATTTGCTCCTGCAATTACCGCATACAGCACATCCGTGTACTTAACAGGTTTCAACCTGTCATCCTCTGTATCGGTCATCCGAAACCTCTATCTGAGCGTAAATATTGAAGTAAAAATCAACACCGAGGCGCACAATGAAGCTTATGAAAATATTAACCCTACTGGCAGCCGTTTTTGGCTTTAAAACAGCCTCAGCTGATACTTGCACTAACGTGCTGAATCATACCGTTCGTGAGCTGGCTGGTGAAAAAGAGGTCAACCTCTGTGAAGAGTACAAAGACAAAGTGGTCTTGATCGTCAATACAGCCAGTAAGTGTGGTTTTACCGGGCAGTATGAAGGTCTTGAAGCGATGCATGCTAAGTACAAAGACCAAGGCTTTGCAGTGTTAGGTTTCCCTAGCGGTGATTTTGCCAACCAGGAGTATCGTGAGGAGGGGCAGATCAGAGAGTTTTGTCGTTTAACTTACGGTGTGAAGTTCCCGATGTTTGAGAAGTCAGTGGTTCGTGGTGATCAAGCGAGTCCTCTATGGGCGGATTTGATTGCTGCGACAGGAACCGCTCCGAAATGGAATTTCTACAAGTACTTGATTGGCCGTGATGGTAAAG
Source organism: Marinobacterium sp. xm-d-564 (assembly GCF_013283345.1). Classification (NCBI taxonomy): domain Bacteria; kingdom Pseudomonadati; phylum Pseudomonadota; class Gammaproteobacteria; order Oceanospirillales; family Oceanospirillaceae; genus Marinobacterium; species Marinobacterium sp. xm-d-564. Next base: position 284,674 of record NZ_WBYO01000001.1, read on the forward strand.
TCATTGATGTCTACTCAAGTGTCACTTCGCCCGAAAACAGAGGCTTTATTAATACCGTTGAAAAAGCCATTGCGGAAGAGCCCAACTCATAGGAACAATATGCCAAGGATAGCCATTATCGGCGCTGGTTTAGCCGGCGCTACACTCGCCAATAGACTGACCTCTTCAGGTTTTACTGTTGATCTATTTGAAAAATCACGAGGAACGGGTGGGCGATTGGCCTCTACTCGCCTGGGTCAACTCTCTGCTGACCTAGGTGCTCCCTATCTAGATGGCTGTTCCAGCGAGTTTGAGCGTTTCTTAAATGCGTATGTCGAAACGGGTGTGATTGAGACCTGGAGTACTACGCGCTCCGATTTTAGCCTCACACAACATGAATCCGTTGAGTACAAGATCGGTGCGGGTCGTAACAGCCTGTTTACTCGTGAACTACTCAAAGGCACTACGCTTCACACTGAAACCCGTATTGGTGTAGTGTGGAGCGATAAGCAGGGTGTACTCATTCGAGATGATCAAGGTGAACTGATCGACTATTTTGATGCGGTAGTTGTTGCCGCCCCCGCGCCACAGGCGGTGCCACTTCTGGAAACCTCACCACGCTTTGCTCATCGCGCTGAGCAAGCAGCAACTTCAGCCAATTGGATTGCACTGTTTCAGTTAGAGAAGCGACCATCGCGTTTAGACGGAGTCTCTGTAATTGAGGGAGAGCATCCGGAGTTCTATCGTATCGTGGTCGAGAGTGACAAACCCGGCCGAGAGGGTCTATTGGTTCGAGTTGAAATGCGTGAATCTTGGAGCGAATCACACATTGATGATGACCGAGAGCTTCTTCTGAAAAAAATTGAGGGCTTATTCTCTGAGTGGCTGGGTGAATCGATAGAGCCTAGCGCCTCAAAAATTCACCGTTGGCTCTACAGTCGAACTCTGCAGAGTGCTCAATTAACGGAACCTCTGTGGGATGCTGAACTTTCGATTGGCGCCTGTGGAGACTGGATTAATGAGCCCGGTTTGGCAGGAGCTTGGAACAGTGCCAATGAATTGGCCGATGTCATTATTGACTCTTATAGTGCAAGCGGTAGTCTGTTGTAACACCCGGATTGTTAAGATGGCACAGATTGATAGAGTTCGAATATACCCTAGAGCGATCCAGTAGACGTCGAACTCTGTCGATTCAAATCGACATGGGTAGAGTCGTTGTCAAAGCACCACTATTCATTAGTGAGGCTGATATTCAGCAATGGGTTCTGAGTAAACAGGCCTGGGTCACGCCTAGGCTAGTACAACAGCAGCAGGCACTGAGTAAGCACTCCATTGATCTGCATTCAGAGACTCTGATCGTTAACGGCATCAACTACCAACTTGAGCAGGTCACTCAATTAACACCGGAAGAGCAAAGGGTCTGTCATACTAGCCGTTCCGTCAGGGTTAAAGTCAATGCGCGCTCAACAGATCAGTCAATCAGACGACAGCTTCAAGCTTCGCTAAAGGGGGCTGCCCAACAGCAGTTAATTGCACGTTCTGAACAGTTATCGAGTTTCACTGGTCTAAAGCCCTCATCCGTCAATATAGGCAGCTATACGAGTAAATGGGGGCAGTGTTCGAGTCGCGGTGAGATCACGCTTAACTGGCGATTGATACACCTTTCACACACTCTGCAGGACTATGTGATCATTCACGAACTCTGTCATTTGAAAGAGATGAACCACAGTCCACGCTTTTGGGCCCTGGTCAGCCGCTTCTTTCCAGACTATCAATTGGCCAAACAAGAGATAAAAGATCGCTTTGCCTACTTAAAGTGGTAGAAGTAAGTTGTTAGACTGGCTTGAATATTTATTAGAGGTGTACGGTGCAATCGTTTCTATTTTCGACTGAAGATGATCGTGGTGGTGTGATTCTGTGTGATATCGACACCCTTGAAGAGGTCGTACCTTACCTTCAAGCACGATTCAAAGGTGTTATTCGTGTCGAGCAGGGGCGTCGTGCATGGACCATTGAAAATGGGATCGCAGACTTTACGCCACGTCCCATTACCGATGAAGACCTAGTTTAGCGGCGACGCTTTTCCTGGCTGCGCTCTTCGATACGAATCGGCTGCAGAACAGGCTTCTTAGACTGAATATTTGTGCTGATGATGTACACTGCTGCAGCTATACACAGAGCGCCTAGAAAAACCATTTCCATACTCACTTCTCTCTGTTTTTGTTAATTAAAACCACTCATCCTGTCTCTTCTTACGACGAGGAAGGTGGGGAAGGATCAATCCAACGACCAAACCTGCTAAGGCGATCAGTCCGCCATGCGTTAACCAGCGCATTAGGTTTGATTGATCCATATTAGCGACTTGAAACTCAAGTTCGCGAATCCGTTTATCTTTGATGACAAGCTCTGTGGTCGAGTCAGTCGCTTCATCGCGGTAGCTTGCCAACTCTGTTTCGAGTTGGGCGATTTGATCGTTTCTCTTTGCCAAATCTTCACTAAGCGACGCGACCTGCTGCTTTAGATCCGGTAGCTCAGTCTGCAGAGCTGTCAGTTTGCTTTGACCCTCTGCTAAGTAGCGAGTGAGAACATAACCCTCTTTGCCATCGGCCAGTTTAATCTTGGTGTAATCTTTGCCGCGCTCTAACAGAGTAACGGGATCGCCACTGCGAACTCTAGAGACGATGCGGTATTCGTAAGAGGGACCGCTGTGCATGAAGAGTTGAACATCATCGGCGATATGGTAATCAGCCGCATAGAGTGGGCTTGACATAAGAAGAGCAAATAGAGAAAAAAATGAACGCATAGATGGGAAACTGCTTTACCTAGGTTATAGTGTAGATATGGGGGTGAATTTATCACTATCAACCTTACCCGCAGCTTAAATTTAGCCTTTTGGACGATTAACTATGCCTGATTTGCAATCTCTTATGGATACCTACTTAGTCCCTTGGTCTATCAATATCGCCACGGCTTTGGCCATCTTTGTGGTGGGTCGTTGGTTGGTCAAATTTGCAACCCGACTGCTTGAGAGAGGGCTGCACCGTACATCAATGGACAATATGCTGGTCAACTTTGTCCGCTCCGTCATCAGCATTCTGTTGACGCTGCTGGTTATCGTTGCCGCGCTGGGTCAATTGGGTGTTGATACCACCTCATTGATCGCTCTGGTCGGTGCCGCAGGTTTGGCAATCGGTCTGGCACTGCAGGACTCGTTGAAAAACTTTGCTGCGGGTGTCTTGCTGATCTTCTTCCGCCCATTCAAAGAGGGTGACTTTGTCGAAGTGGCTGGCATATCCGGCGTAGCTGAAGAGATCACGATTTTTAATACGGTGATGCGTACCGGAGATAACCGCGAAGTGATTGTGCCAAATGGTTCGATCTATTCAGGGATCATCACGAACTACAACCGTAGACCGACACGTCGTATCGATATGATCTTTGGTATCAGTTATGACGATGATCTGCGTAAAGCAAAACAGATCTTAACAGAGGTTGTGACGGCCGATAGTCGAGTCTTGGAGGATCCTGCCCCTAAAATTGCGGTATCAGAATTGGCCGATAGCAGCGTTAATTTCATTGTGCGCCCATGGGTTAAAACCGAAGACTATTGGGAGGTCCGTTGGGCACTGACTGAAGAGATTAAAGTGCGTTTTGATGCTGAGGGAATCTCCATTCCTTACCCGCAAATGGATGTTCATCTAAAAAAAGAGGAGGCCTAAAGCCTCCTCTGATTCTTTACCCTGCGGGTACTAACTCTCATCAGTTGAGAGCCCCAATCGTGCTTTCAGTGTCTGGTTTTCATGGGTTAGCTTCTGTATCTCCAAGCGATGCCCATGAATCACTTCGTACTGACGATCAACTTTCTCCTCTAACACCTTATTCGCATTTTTTAGCTTAGCGAGCTCGTTGTTAAGCTGTTCGTTATTGTCTTGCAGCGACTCAAACAGAGGGCTGTTTTCGGTTTCTGAGCTGCTCAGTTTTAATTCGCTAGCAATGTGAGAGAAGAGCGCTTTCAGATCGGCGGACTCCCGGTCGGAGTAGCGAATAGACTCTTCAATCGCTGAATGTGCACCTGCTGCGCCAATAGAGCCGGCTAATCGTTGCTCGAGTAGTCGATGAAACTCCATCAACTCGACAATGGTGAAATGAGTGCGAGCACCTAGCTGGAGGTCCGTCAAAATGCTGCCAAGTACCTGATCCGCCGCATCACTGCTTAGAAAACGGTTGAGAAGAAGCTCAGCCTCTTGGGTTTTCGGTTCACGCTCAATATAGGCTTCAAGCCCAGTGGGGCGGGCATTGCGATATCGGTCCGTTAACACCTCGTTAGTGGCGTTAAACAGCTCTTCTGTCTGGGCTCTCTCAACCTTACGAGGCTTGTAGAGTTTACTGCCAACCACATACAGCGTGATGTTAAACAAGAGTGACCAGAATACGCCGTGGGCGAGTGGGGGTAAAAATTCCAGTCCAAACAGTGCATTAGGACGCAGCCATGAGTGGCCAAACAATCCATTCGTCATAACACTGGCATCGATCCAACCCTCACCAATCATAGGCGGTAGCACTAAGGTGAAGCCCCAGAGAATAAAGCCAGACAATAAGCCCAGTGCTGCGCCTAAACTATTCCCTTTACGCCAAAATAGACCGATTAACCCAGCGGGTGCTAACTGCAGAACTGCCGCGAACGAGATTAAACCCAATGCAACTAACAAGTAAGGTGCATCGAGTTGGTTGGCAAACAGATGGGCAATTAACGCTATGCCTAGAATGAGTATCCAGCGCAGATGGAGCAGTGAGGCACCTAAATTGAGATTCGGTTTAAAACGACGCCAGATGGGAATCACCAAGTGGTTTGATGTCATCGTTGCTAGGGTAATCAGGGTAACGATCACCATACCCGTTGCAGCGGCAAATCCACCTAGGTAACCCACCAGGGCCATCACTTCACTATTTGCGAGCTTAGGTATCAGTAGAACGAACTGATCACCGGAGCTTTTTGGAAGCCCGAGCAACAGCCCGGCCAGTGCGATAGGAATAACAAATAGGTTGATGCCAAGCGTGTAGATAGGGAAGAGCGTCAGGGCGCTCTTGATGTGTGTCGTACCCGGATTTTCAACGACCGTGACATGAAACTGTCTTGGCAGCATCAAGATGGCGGCAGCACCAAGTATGATTAGGGCAACCCAGGTTAAAAGGCTGTCAGCTCCACCGAAGCTGTAAACCGGTTGTAAGTTGGCCTGCTCCGCCTGTGTGAAGAGATCGTCAAACCCATCAAACAGACCAAAGGTGACAAACAGACCCAGGGCAATGAAGGCAAACAACTTTACCAGACACTCGGCGGCTAACACGGCAATAATGCCCTGGTGGCGCTCAGTGGGATCAATTTTTCGGGCACCGAAAAGAATCGTAATAAACGCGAGCGTCAGTGTGATGATGACAGCCGACCAGCTGCCTTGGGTTGCTGAGTCGTTAGTCAGTACATCAAACGCACTATTGATCGCTCGTAACTGAAGGACGATGTACGGCATCAGTCCTAGAATCGCAATGATGGTCACCAGAGCGGCAATACGCTGAGATCGTCTATATCGCGTTGATATGAAATCGGCAATGGACGTTAAACGAAAACTCTCTTTGGCCAGAACCATTTTTTTGATCGCTTTGGCACCAAAGAGTAGACCTAGAATGGCACCGATATAGATGGCAAAGAACTGGAGTCCGTTCTCAAGCGCGAATCCAACGCTCCCATAGAAAGTCCAAGAGGTAAAAAAGACCGCCAATGAGAGGGCGTAGATGGGTCCCTGGAAGCTAAGGCCAGACTGTTTCCTTACCTTACGCTCAACAAAAATCGCTAATGCAAACAGAAGAGCCATGTAGAGCAGAGCAATGCCTGTAAGGCTGGCAGTAGAAAACACGATCAGTGCTCCTTGTTCTCAGGGTGTGAACAGCCGCAGCTTTGTTCGGCAAGTTCTTGTTGATAACTGCTCTCAAGCTCACTGCCTGGAACCGGATCTATCCCACCATCAGACCCTGGATGGCAGCGTCCAATGCGTTTTAAACCGAGCAGTGTGCCTTTGAGGGGGCCGTACAGTTGAATCGCTTCGATCATATAGTTAGAGCAGGTTGGGTAGAATCGACAGCGCGGACCCAGTACAGGACTGATGAACAGTTGATAGAACCGAACCGTCAGTACGAGAAGATGTTCAAAAAAATGTTTAACCACACCGGACTCCTTATTGACGCAATGGTAGTCCTTTAACGCCAATAAACCAATCCGGTGGGGTCCCAGAAATAGAAAGAGTTAGGCCGCTTGAGAGGCCTTTTTCTCATCCAGTTGTAGTGTCTCAAGCGTTTTAGCCCGCACCGTACGAAGAAGATCGCTATTGGTCGCCAATGATTCACCGTAGGATGGAATCATCTGTTTTAGCTTCTCGGACCAGTTCGACTTCTGCATGCGCTCAGCAAAGCACTCTTCGATGATCGAGATCATCGTGCTGGTTGCCGTTGATGCACCCGGTGATGCGCCCAATAGTGCCGCTATCGAACCATCAGCTGCAGAGATCACCTCTGTACCGAACTCTAGCTTACCCTTGGTTTCATTGCCCGGTTTGATGATTTGGACACGCTGACCGGCGTAAGAGAGTTCCCAATCGTTCTCTTCAGCATCTGGGAAGAAGTTGCGAAGTGACTCTACACGTGAACCGTGCGTCTGCATTACTTCACTGATTAGATATTTGGTCAGATCCATGTTGTTGCGGGCAACTGACATCATTGGCATCAAGTTGTCTGGGCTCAATGACATCGGCAGATCCATCAACGAGCCATTTTTTAGGAACTTAGTAGTGAACCCTGCAAAAGGACCGAACAGCAGTGCTTTTTCACCATTGATAACACGGGTATCCAAGTGGGGTACTGACATGGGTGGCGCACCAATGGGGGCCATGCCGTATACCTTGGCTTGGTGACGCTCGATGACCTCTTTGTTCTTACAGATCAACCACTGACCACTAACTGGGAAGCCGCCGTACCCTTCACCTTCAGGGATGCCAGATTTTTGCAACAGAGGTAGAGCTCCACCACCGGCACCGAGGAAGACAAACTTCGCACGAACTTTGTAGGTGTCTGGCTTAGCAGAGTGTTTCAGTTTGACGCACCAACGGCCATCCTCTTCCTGTTTAAGATCTTGGACTGTTGACGACAGTTTGAGTTCGAAGTTGCCACTAACTTCAAGGAAATTGACCATGAAGCGCGCAAGTTCACCAAAGTTAACGTCCGATCCATATCGCACGCGAGTAGCAGCAATCGGCTGGTTATCTTCGCGGTTTTGCATCACTAGAGGCATCCACTCGCGAATTTGCTCAGGATCTTCGCTGTACTCCATCGCCTCAAAAAGAGGGTGCTGTGAAAGTGCTTGGTGGCGCTTACGAAGGAAATCGACGTTATCTTCACCCCAGACAAAACTGCAGTGGGGCGTTGTGTTGATGAACTTCTTAGGATGAGGAAGCGCACCTTTATTCACAAGGTATGACCAAAACTGCAAGCTGATCTCAAAACATTCGTTAATTGAGAAAGCTTTGCTGCAGTTAATTGAGCCGTCAGCCTGGCGAGGGGTGTAATTCAACTCACAATAGGCTGCGTGCCCAGTACCCGCGTTATTAAGACCATCGGTGCTTTCGCTAGCCACGTGGTTGAGACGTTCGACCATCATCATTTTCAGATTAGGGTCCAGCTCCTGGAGCATAACGGCAAGCGTCGTACTCATCGCTCCTGCGCCAACTAACAATACATCTACTTCTGAATCCATAACTCGACTACCATCTGTGTGTTGAACAAATGTGCCTTACGACTCAATCTCCTATAAGCTTTTGGCAAATAGGCCTTGGAAGTGAGGCGGTGGGTAACAGATAAATGTGTCACCCATATTTCAGTGGTGCCAATTATATTGCGCCGCATCATGGTTTCTAGTCTCTATCGCCTAACTGTTTTGTTATACAGCTATGACAGATAACTATAAGCCACGTAGTTACTGGACTTCGGCGAAATGGACGGTTTTTCAAGATAGACCAATGTCTCAGATGGATGTATCCAATGATCGACTTAAAAAGTCTAAAACCCCTTGAATTGTGGGGATTTGTTGAAGATGCGCTGGTGGAAAAAGGGCACCCTTGGAGGGTGTTTACTCTCTCTACAGTGGATGATGCTGGTCGACCGCAATCACGCTCTGTTGTCTTAAGAGAGATCGAATCGAATAACTGGCTTTTGCGTTTCTATAGTGACTCCCGATCACCAAAAATTTTGCAGCTGCAACATAATCCAAATGTCTCACTCTGCTTCTGGAATCCACAGTTAAAACAGCAGTTACGAGCTGAAGGGTTAGCGACGTTAATGAGTGACAAGGAAGCCATTGATGAACGTTGGGATAGGGTCAAAGAGGGGCCGACGGTTGCGGACTACACGACCAAGTTACCACCGGGTTCAGAAATTGATCCACTGGTGGAATTTGTCGAACAGAACTGGTTCTGTGTGGTGGAGATTAAGATCAGCTCGTTTGATCTTCTGCAGCTAAATCGCGAGGGTCATCAAAGAGTGGCCGTGACCCCAGATGGAGTCACAGCACTGGTACCCTAAAACGGGATGTTTAGAGATGCTCTTCGGCGTATTCGGCCAGTTTAGAGCGGAAGACTCCCTCAAAGTGAACGCTGGCAGAGCCTTCGTAGTCTCTAAAGCGTTCAACAATGTAAGTTAAGCCCGACGTGAGTGCTGTTAGGTAGTTTGAATCAATCTGGGCCAAGTTGCCTAGGCAGACCATCTTGGTGTTTTTACCACAACGAGTCAGGATCGTTTTCATCTGTTGCGGCGTTAGGTTTTGGGCTTCATCAATCAAAACAATGGCGTTCTGAATGCTTCGCCCACGTATGAAGTTGAGAGACTTGAACTGAATGTTAGCCTTCTCAATCGCATACTTAACACTGCTTTGCGGGCGTTCGTCCTGTTCGTGCATCGCTTCTAAGTTATCGTTAATCGCACTCATCCATGGAGTCATCTTCTCCTCTTCGGTGCCTGGTAAAAAGCCGATATCTTCAGCGACCGGTGGCGTCGAGCGAGTGACAATAATTTTATTGTAGCGACGCTGTTCAATAACCAACTCCAGAGCACTGGCTAGGGCAACCAAGGTTTTACCCGAACCGGCGGATCCAAGCAGAACGGCTAGATCAATATTAGGATCCAGCATCGCTTCCATGGCAAAGGCTTGTTGAATATTGATGGGTGAAATGCCCCAGCAGTTTTGCTGCATCAGGTTTTGGTAGCCCAGATCCTGAAGGATGACCTTGTCACCTTCGACACGGCTGGTTTTAGCGGCAAAATCCTGCGAGTCGTCCCAAATATATTCATTAGGGTAGGTCTCTGGCAGCACCTCGCGGTCTACTCTGTGACAGGTGTGCTCGTTTTCGTGATAGCTTTCAACGGAATCAACCCCCTCCCAAAAAGGGGTCTCTAGATGCAGATGGCCCGCTGGGAGTAGATCGATGTCTGATACGAGCTGGTCGGTACGGTAATCCTCAACGCGTTTTAAGCCAGCTCCCATCGCCTTAAGACGCATATTCAAATCTTTAGTGACCAGGATCACCTGGCGCTTAGGAAGCACTCGCTGTAAGTGAAGGGCGCAGTTAATGATGCGGTTGTCTTTATTGTGGTCTGCTGGCAAGAACCCTTTGTCATGAGCCAGTTCATGATCAGGGTAGATGGAGAGCTTACCAAATACGATCTCGCGCTCTTTACCATCCAATAAAATCTGCACACCGTCTAGAATCTCTGAAGGATCTTTGGCGTTGCTCAGAATTTTATCAATTTCGCGAATCGCAGCGCGCGCTTCTGCCGCTACGTTCTTCTTCCGATCTTTGATGTCATCGAGCTCTTCAAGGACGGTCATCGGAATAGCAATATCTTGCTCTTTAAACTCGACAAGACACTTAGGGTCGTGCAACAGCACGTTGGTATCAAGGATATAAAGCTTGGATGCGCTCATTGGCGGTTCCTTCTGCAGCAGAGAGGGATCGATGAAAAACTCACCGATAACTTTAAACTAATCGATGCATTCGCCTTTGGCAAATATGTTCTGCCGATTAGCTGAATGTCATCTATCCTTCATGTATAAACGTAAATAATGACATCGTGATTACGCGAAGGAGAGTGTTATGAGCGATCTATTTGTCAGTGCCAGTGTCAAACCTCTTGAGAGTTTGGATATGCTCTCACCCTATGAAGTAGAGCGTATTCGGGATCGAAGCGATTCTGGGCTATACCCTCTATTTCGCCAATGTGCTTTGGCGGTACTCAACTGCGGTAGTGAGATGGACTGTACGGCCGAAGTGCTTGAGAAATACCAAGATTTTGATGTGCACATCGTCAATAAACACCGTGGTGTGCAGCTGGATCTGATCAATGCACCAGCGTCGGCTTTTGTGGATGGTGAGTTGGTCGATGGTATTCGTGAGCACCTTTTCTCGGTGTTACGAGACCTTGTCTATGTAGTAGACGAGCTTAATGATGTCTGTGAGGGCTTAACGCCAGGTGAAACACTGACCAATACAGTATTTCACATTTTAAGACACGCTAAATCGCTAAGACCCAACATTAAACCCAACATTGTGGTCTGTTGGGGCGGTCACTCTATTGCTCGCCATGAGTACGCCTACACCAAAAAAGTGGGTTACGAACTGGGCTTAAGAGGCCTCAATATCTGTACCGGCTGTGGCCCGGGTGCTATGAAAGGTCCAATGAAAGGGGCCACCATTGCACACGCTAAACAGCGCATTAGCGACCCAAGATACATAGGCATTACTGAACCCGGCATCATTGCGGCTGAATCGCCCAATCCGATTGTCTCTGAACTGATTACCATGCCGGACATTGAAAAACGCCTAGAAGCTTTTGTGCGACTCGGTCATGGCGTCATTGTATTCCCAGGCGGAGCGGGCACAGCAGAAGAGATTCTCTACATGCTTGGCATCTTGCTTCAAGAACAGAATCGCAATGTAGAGATGCCCTTTATCTTTACAGGCCCTGCAGGTAGCGAGGCCTACTTCGAGCAGATCGATCAGTTTGTTAAAGCGACGCTCGGTGAAGAGGCCAGCAAGCTGTATCAGGTTGTGATTGATCATCCGTCGAAAGTGGCTGCATTGATGAAAGAGGGCCTCAACCGAGTCACCGAACAGCGTAAAGAGTCCGGTGAGGCTTACCACTTCAACTGGCAGCTGCAGATACCTTATGAGCTGCAACTGCCTTTTGAACCGACTCACGACAATATGGCTGCGCTGAATCTGCACAAAGATCAGCCGATCTCTGAACTGGCCTCAGAACTTCGTAAAGCACTGTCGGGTATTGTTTCAGGCAACGTTAAAGAGCCTGCTGTTAAAGCGGTTGCGGAAAAGGGGCCTTTCATCCTAGATGGCGATCCCGAGGTGATCACTGCACTCGATAAATTGTTGAATGGATTCATTGAGCAGCGTCGAATGAAGATTGATTTTGCGGGTTACGTTCCCTGCTTTAAGCTTGCTAGTTAACTTAGAAGGATGACTGGCTTTAGCCTGTCATCCGCAATCCAGTTAAGCTCCATGTTTTGGAAAGCTCCAAAATAGAGGTCAGACCCCGGTCGTTTAATCAGTTATACTTCCACTAGCTTAAAGACAGGGAGTCGCTATGTGTGAGTTAATGGGTATGAGTGCTAATGTACCCACCGATATCTGTTTCAGTTTCGCCGGCTTGATGCAGCGTGGCGGTGGTACTGGACCGCACAAGGATGGATGGGGTATCGGTTTCTACGAAGGAAAGGCTCAGCGAGCCTTTCATGATCCGATACCCAGTGTCGACTCACCCATTGCTCAGTTGGTCTGTCACTACCCGATCAAAAGCAAGAACGTCATCAGCCACATTCGCCAAGCCAATGTAGGTTCAGTTAATCTAGAAAATACCCACCCATTCAGTCGCGAACTCTGGGGTTTCACCTGGACCTTTGCTCACAACGGACAGTTGAATCCGGTGATTTTTGATTGGCCTCTGTGCTTTTATAAACCAGTGGGTACCACCGATTCGGAGTATGCCTTCTGTTGGTTGTTGGATCAGGTGCGACTAGCCTTTCCAGAACCTCCCCAAAAAACGGAACCTCTGTTTGAATTGATTACCCAGTGCTGTCATAAGCTTCGTGCGCTAGGGGTTTTCAATATGTTGCTGTGTGACTCCGACTGGCTCTTCACCTACTGCACTACTAAATTGCACTGGATTACCCGGCGCGCGCCTTTTGGAGTGGCTCAGCTAAAAGATTGTGATTTGACGGTCGACTTCAGGGGCGAGACTCAGGAGAACGATATCGTCACAGTGATCGCGACAGAGCCACTGACCGATAACGAGGTGTGGCAGCCTATTCAGACAGGTGAAGCCCGGGTATTCAAAGAGGGAGAGACCTGCTTCTATCGCAGTGAATAAGATGTCTCAATTGCCCCTCTCAATAAGCAGCCTTTCGCAACTACCTCAATGGCTATCAAATCAATACGCCAATGCACCTGCCGTACGGGAGGGTAATACAAAGCTATCCTTCTCTGAGCTGAATGGTCACTGCCGCGCCGTGTCACAATGGTTTGTCGAGGTTCTAAACCTCTCAGCAGGGGATAGAGTCATTGTTCAGATGCCCAATGGTGCTCACTACCCGGTGCTGTTAATGTCGCTTTGGCGTGTCGGTTTGGTTCCAGTCTGTTTGACAACCTCCGCTGATATCACCGAGTTAGAGCGGGTCGCGAAACTGACGCAAGCCAAGGCACTGATTGCCTGTCACTCACACTCTAACTTAGCCGAATTAGCAGTCCGTCGAGGCCATGGCCTAACCACTGTAAGCTGCTCCCCTGAAGACTTTTCAAATTGGTTTCTGTTTCCACTTAAGCGACTTTGGCGCCATATATGCAAACGCTCACCCAATTTGGCGGATTTTCAATTTCGTGAAGCGATTGTCTATCACTCAGACTCCTTGATGCTCAGTGCACGATCAGAGGTGGATGAGGTGGCAATGATACAGCTGACCAGCGCTACCACGGGGCAGGCAAAAGCGGTGCAATTGAGTCACAGAAACCTGCTCAGTAATGTTGGGCAGTTAAATCATCGGCTTGTAGATATCGGTATCTCTGGCCCGCAAAGATTACTGATGCCCTTGCCGATCTATCATAGCTACCCCTCAATGATCTGTTTAATGACCTGGTGTCAGGGTGGGGTGGTTGAGATGGCATCGGATGTCAAAGAGATCAATCAGATTGCAGAGCTGTTTGATCGTTTTCGCCCGACCCTGTTTGCCGGTGTGGCTCCACTCTTTATGGGCTTAGTACAGCATCCGCTCTTTCCTCAACTCGACTTCTCAATGCTCAAATGCACTCTGTCAGGTGGTGCACCACTCAATCAAGCCATTGGTGATCAATGGCAAGCGATCACTCACTGCGTTATCTCGCAGGGCTATGGCCTAACCGAGTGTTCACCCGTTGTGACGCTGGACTCGAGTGGCAGGTTCGTGACCGGCGCAGTCGGTCGACCCCTGCAAGAGACTGAGGTACGTATTCAAGATGAGTCTGGCAGTGAACTGCCTCAAGGCAGTGCAGGAGAGATCTGCATTAGAGGCCCCCAAGTGATGTTGGGGTATGCCGGTCAAGTTGACACCCAGTTTGAGCAAGGTTGGTTTAGGACAGGTGATATAGGACGTGTGGACCCAGATGGTTCACTGCATATGATTGAGCGCCAGTCTGATGTCATCTCACTGGTTGGAAACTTTAAGATTTACCCCTCTGAAGTCGAAGCGCTCATCTCCCAGCACCCTGACATCACCGATTGTGCCTTCGGCAGTTATCAGGAGGATGGCGAAATCAAGCTCCGTCTATTCGTAGTGACCAACAACCGTCGTTTGACGCAGAAAATGATCCGTAACTACTGTCGTCAACGTTTAACGGCCTATAAAGTCCCACATCTTATTGAGCTGAGACGGGCTCTGCCCCATAGCTCTGTCGGTCGAGTATTACGATCGGGACTGGTTGATTAACCCTAACCCTTGGGCCAAACCAACTATTTAATCGCTTCTCTGGCAGCCTTTTTACCAGTTGGGTAAAATTCGCGGCTATCAAAAATTATGAGTCCCATTGTGCATCCGACATTAAAACCGTTTATTGACCGCCTCGAGCGTTGCCAAATACGCGACCAATACCCTATTCGTCGTGCATTGGAACGACTCTCCGAGGCAGCAGAAATCGATGAAACGGCACTGCAAAAGGCGGTTGAACGCATAGAGCGATCGGAAGCGATAGTGGCGCAGAAGACCGAAAAAGCTCTGCTACCGATCGACTACCCAGACCTGCCGGTGACGGGTGCACGCCAAGAGATACTCGATGCAATCCAGCATAACCAAGTGGTGGTGGTCGCAGGTGAAACCGGGTCCGGTAAAACGACCCAGTTGCCAAAACTCTGCCTAGAGTTGGGGTTAGGCTGTAAAGGGTTGATTGGACATACACAGCCACGACGATTAGCCGCGCGCACGGTTGCCAGTCGCATTGCTGAAGAGTTGAAAACTGAACTGGGCTCTAGAGTCGGTTATCAAGTTCGATTCCACGATCAGATTGGCGAAGAGACTCAGATTAAACTGATGACGGACGGTATCCTTCTGGCCGAAACTCAGCACGATCGATACCTGAACAAATACGAAGTCATCATCATCGATGAGGCGCATGAGCGCAGCCTCAATATCGACTTCTTATTGGGCTACTTCAAACGAATTTTGCCTAAACGCCCCGATCTTAAGTTGATCATTACCTCTGCAACCATCGATGTGCAGCGTTTCTCGAAACACTTTGGTGATGCACCTGTGATAGAGGTCTCCGGAAGAACCTTCCCGGTAGAGACACTCTACCGCCCATTGAACGAATCCACGGATGAGGATGATGAGGCGAGTGGTGATATTCAGCAGGGCATTCTCAACGCTGTCGATGAACTCATTGCCATCGACAGAGCTAAACCGAGTGGTATGCCTGGCGACATTCTGATCTTCTTACCGGGTGAACGAGAGATTCGAGAGAGTGCAGAGAAATTGCGCAGGGCTGATCTCAGAGATGTCGAGATTATGCCGCTCTATGCAAGGCTGTCGTTAGCGGAACAGAACAAGGTCTTTACCTCGGGTCGCTCAGCAGGGCGTCGTATCGTCTTAGCCACCAACGTGGCAGAGACCTCCGTGACAGTGCCGGGGATTCGTTATGTCATTGACCCCGGTCTGGTTCGCATGTCGCGCTACAGTTATCGATCTAAGGTACAGCGCTTACCGATTGAGCCAGTGTCACAAGCGAGCGCCAACCAGCGTGCAGGTCGCTGTGGGCGAGTAGCTCCCGGCACCTGCATTCGACTCTACTCGGAAGAGGATTTTCTCTCTCGTCCTGAGTTCACCGATGCGGAAATTCGTAGAACCAATCTCGCCTCCGTTATTCTGCAGATGCTGCAACTTCGATTGGGTGATATTGATCGTTTTCCCTTTATCGATCCACCCGATAAACGCTTCATCAATGATGGTTATAAACTGCTTGAAGAACTGCAAGCGGTCGATGCAAAGCGTTCAATCACCAATTTGGGTAAACAGCTGGCGCGCTTGCCTGTCGACCCAAGGATTGCACGTATTATTGTTGAAGCGGGTCGTCAGCACTCACTGCGTGAGATATTGATCGTTACCAGTGCACTGAGTGTCCAAGACCCTCGCGAGCGTCCGCAGAATAAGCGCCAAGCAGCCGATGAAAAACACAAGTTGTTCCATGACGAGAAGTCCGATTTCATCACTCTGATTAATTTGTGGAATGCCTTTGAGGAGCAACGCCTTGAGCTGAGCCAGAATCAACTGCGCAAGTGGTGTACTAAACACTACCTTAGCTACCTAAGAATGCGAGAGTGGCGAGATCTGCATCGACAGCTGCATCTGAGCATCAAGTCGCTTGATCTGAAAGAGAACAGTGAACCGGCCAGTTACGATCAGGTTCATCGAGCAATTATCTCGGGTTTCTTGGGACACCTCGGTTTCAAGCAGGAGCGTGGTGAGTATCTTGGTGCGCGTAACCGCCGCTTTAAAATATTCCCTGGCTCAGGCGTATTTAAGCAGGCACCGAAGTGGGTGGTCGCTGCAGAGATGATTGAGACCAGTCAGCTGTTTGCTCATACCCTTGCCGAGATTAACCCAGAGTGGGTTGAGCCCTTGGCTAAGCACCTCATCAAACGTAGCTACTTAGAGCCGCATTGGGAGAAAAAACGTGCTCAGGTAGTGGCCAGTGAGCAGGTCAGACTTTACGGCCTAGTTATTGTGCCTAAACGTAAGGTGCACTATGGTCCGATCGATCGCGAAGTCTCCCATGAAATTTTCATTCGAAGTGCACTGGTCGAGGGTGAATATCAGACTAAGGCGCCGTTTTTCCAACACAATCGAGATCTTTTAGAGTCCGTTGCCGCGCTTGAGGATAAGTCGCGCCGACGCGATCTGTTGGTCGATGAAGAGACACTGTTTCAGTTCTACTTAGAGCGTCTGGATCAACACGCGGGATCAGATATCGTCAACGGAGCTGGGTTTGAATCTTGGCGCAAAAAAGCAGAACAGGCCTCCCCTAAGCTGCTCTTTTTGACCGAGCAGGATGTGCTGCAACGCTCGGCAGATCATGTTCGAGATGAACAGTACCCAGAAGTATTGTTGATCGAGGGTGCGCCTTTAAAGCTGAGCTACAAATTTGAGTTAGGCGCGGTCGATGATGGCTTGAGTATTGATTGCCCTCTGCCACTGCTGCCAAGGCTCAGTACTGAACGTCTAGCCTGGCTGGTACCGGGTATGTTGGCCGCCAAGCTTGAGGCGTTGCTACGTGGCCTGCCTAAGGCTGAGCGTAAACAGTTTGTGCCGATCCCTAACTACGTCACCGAGTTAATGGAGAAGCTGGCATTTGGTGATGGCGATCTGTTTGAGGCGGTGTCACTGCAACTGCTGCGTCTGACTGGGCACCGTGTTCAGGTGGATCAGCTGAAAAGTGTGCAGCTTGAGCCGATTCATCAAGCCAATATTCGCGTAATCGATGAGCAGGGTAACCTATTAGGGCAGGGGCGTGATTGGTCCGAGCTACAACGTAAGCTCGGTGATGCGGCACAGACAGCGATTCAGCAAGCACCTAAACAGAGTTGGGGTGAGACAGAGTTAACGGAGTGGAGTTTTGGCAAACTCGATAAACAGAAAACCGTTAAACATGCTGGCGGTATCGAAGTGGAAGCCTACCCTGCACTGATCGATAAGGGTGAGAATGTCGAGCTGACCTTATTGAGCCAGCCCTTGGATGCACAACGCCAGTCACATCGAGGTGTGGCACGTTTGGTGCTGATATCTCTGCAAACTCAGGTTAAAGATATTCGTAAAAGCCTGCCTAATTTGGCGCAAGCGATTCTGCAGGCGGGTAAAAAATATAATGAACGCTTCCTGCAAGAGCAGATCATTATGGCCGCGGCACTGAGCCTGATCGATCAGGACAATCTTCCTACCAGTGAGTCGGAGTTTAGCCAGATGCGAGATCGGGTGAGAGCCGATCTGCATGAACAGGCCAAAACTATTGCAGCCTTTGTCATAGAACTTCATCAACGCGTACATCGCATATCGAAGACGTTGAACGGTAAGGTCTCATTAGAGACGGTACCGGTACTGAATGACATTCGTGCGCAACTTGATCGATTGATTGATAAAACCTACCTCACCGAGACGCCACCGCAGTGGCTGGCACATCTACCGCGCTACCTCAAAGCGATTGAAGTGCGATTAGATAAGTACCAAAGAACCCTACGCCAGCAGGTTTTGTGGTCGGATGAGCTGGTTAAATGGCAACAACAGTATGAAGCAGCCGTTGCCAAAGCGCGTGATACTGGCGAAGTGGGTAGCGAGTTGATCGACTTTAAGTGGTGGATCGAAGAGTACCGAGTCTCACTGTTTGCTCAAGAGCTTGGCACAGAATTTAAAATTTCTGAGAAGCGTCTTAAGCAGAGGTTCACAGAAGTTTCTGGATAATAGATCCATTAAAGAATTCTTGGCCTATACTTCATAAATCATTGGTTAGGCGCTAACGGATAATTAGGTAGTTTTTAATGAACGTTTTAAATAAGTTGTTGGCTCTTTTTGTACTGAGTCTGTCACTCAATTCGGTCACAGCAGTGGCTCAAGATTCGGAGTTAAATGACCCTTGGGAAGGCTTTAACCGTGGTGTCTTCAACTTTAATGAATCCCTAGATCGCGCCATTCTTAAGCCGGTTGCTCAAGGTTACCGTTTTATCATGCCAGATGTGGCCGAGCAGGGCGTCAGTAACTTCTTTGATAATCTGCGTGATGTGGTCACCTTCTTTAATAACGTTCTTCAGCTTAAACCCGTTGAAGCAACCCAGGATCTATCGCGCGTTCTCATCAACACCACCATCGGTATTGGTGGTCTGTTTGATGTGGCATCAGCCATGGATATTCCTAAAAACGATGAAGACTTTGGACAAACCTTAGGTGCATGGGGTGTTGAATCAGGCCCTTACCTTGTTCTGCCTCTGTTTGGACCTTCCACTGTTCGTGATGGGGTAGGTATTATTCCCGATATGTACCTAGACCCACTGAACCAGGTTGAGTCTGATGAGCTACGCTACGGCTTAAAAGCGCTGAAAGTGGTTGATAAGCGTGCGTCGTTGCTTGATCGTGAAGGGGTTGTTACGGGTGATCGTTACACGTTCATTCGAGATGCCTACCTGCAGAAGCGTGAATTCGAAGTCAATGATGGTCGTGTAGAGTACAACGCAGACGACTTCTAACAGCAGTTTACTTCACACCTTCGCAGGAGTAGTCTCGGTACTTAATATGTTGCTACTTGTTTGACGAAACCTGCGATGGATTCACAAGAGACTCGAATTTTAATCTACTCCTCGGATACCGAGACCATAGATGCTATTTTTGATCTTTGTGAATTGAGCCAGGTGGATGGTCTTAGATTGGCCACCTGCGCGACACTCGATGCCGTCGAAGATTATCTAGAACACCACTCTACCTCGCTTCTCTTTTTCGATTTCCACTCCTTTCCTGAAACTCAGCAACTCAGTGAATTAGCGCAACGAGTCAGTCCAAAACCGACCATCGCATTTATCTCTCAGCTTGAACAAAACACGCTCGTGCGAGCCCTTCGTAATGGGGCCGATGGTGTGTTCAGTCTTGATGAAGTGCGCAATGACCCGTTAAGTCTGGTGCGCTCATTAGATCGCCAACTAGACCGTGCCATCGCGATTGAATCGGCGCGCTACTTAAGAGATTCACTGAGCCAGAGTTTAGAAGAGCTAAAAGCCGATCAGGATGCGGCTGCGCAAATTCAGCAGCGACTGCTGCCGCCTACTCATCAATCGCTTGATGAATCGCTTAGCTGCGAATATCTGTTGCGACCCTCACTTCTGTTGAGCGGTGACTTTATCGATCTGATTCCGCTGAAAAACGATCAGTATCTATTCTATTTGGCTGATGTGTCAGGACACGGAGCCTCGTCCGCACTGGTGACAGTACTACTGAAAAACATGACCAATCGCCTACAACGAGCCTACTTTAAAGGCGAAAGTGATCGGTTGGAGAATCCACAACAGCTGTTAGAGCACTTCAATAAAGAGATTCTACTGACCAGTTTTGGTAAGCACATGACGATGTTGATTGGTGTGGTTGATACCAAAGCCGCAAAACTGACCTATAGTATAGGTGGGCATCACCCCTCTATGGTGTTAGTGCAGGGCGATAAAGCGCACTACTTAGAAGGGCGGGGAATGCCAGTGGGGCTGTTTGAAGAGCCGCTCTATGAAGAGCACAGCTGCGAATTGGCTTCTGACTTCTCAATCTACCTCTTTTCGGACGGTATTTTAGAGATCATAAAGGGTGACAAACTCGAAGAGAAAGAGCAGAATCTGCTCCGGTTGTGTCAGGCTGAACAGCCCTCTCCAGAGACTTTGTTAAAACGGGTCGTAGATGAAGAGGCGGAGTTGCCTGATGATGTTGCAATAATGATGGTTTCACGTCGATGTTAACGACAGATGGCGGCTTGTTGTTCGCCTTTCAAGATGGCCACTATGTGGTTAAATTTATTGGTGATGTGCGTCTGACGCTCTGCTCAACAATAGATCAACACCTGCGCTCAATGCTCAGTCGAGATGATGTCACTCATACATTGATCGATCTGACCGAGACCACCAATATCGACAGCACCTCTCTTGGACTGATCGCAAAGCTGGCCGTTAAAAGCGCCAAATGTGATATGCCCCGTCCAACCATCGTTTCAACCAACCCAGATATCACCAAAATCCTATATGCCATGGGATTCGATCACATCTTCTTGCTTTTAGAAGAGCTACCCACCAGTAAGAAAGACCTGACCGAAGTGCCTTTCGTTCAAGAGTCCGACGAAGCCGTGCGCGCTAAAATCATCGAAGCCCACCGCATTCTCATCGACCTAAACGACAAAAACCGAGACGAATTCAAAGGCCTAGTCGAAGTCCTAGAGTGCCAAAAATAACGCCTGCTCCACCGTAGGAGCGGTCTTACAAAGGCCGCGAATGCTCCAGATTTAAGTCCCATCGCCTCATCTACGATAAGGCTCCAACAGTTAAACCCGCTCCCCAGTTATAGCAGTCTTGCAAAGGCCGCGAAGCTCTCGATTTAAGTCCAAATCGCCTCATCTATGATAAGGCTCCAACAGTTCGATCCGTTCCCTAGTTGGAGCGGTCTAGAATAGGCCGCGAAGTTCTCGGTTAAAGTTCCAATCGCCTCATCTACGATAAGGCTCCAACGTTTCCTCCCGTTCCCAAGTTGGAGCGGTCTAGAATAGGCCGCGAAGTTCTCGGTTAAAGTTCCAATCGCCTCATCTACGATAAGGCTCCAACGTTTCCTCCCGTTCCCTAGTTGGAGCGGTCTAGAATAGGCCGCGAAGCACTGGATTTAAGTCCCTATCGCCTCATCTACGATAAGGCTCCAACGTTTCCTCCCGTTCCCTAGTTGGAGCGGTCTAGAATAGGCCGCGATAAAAATAATCAAGCAAACCCAGAAATTTCATCTAAGCTAAACGTTTCATAGCAGTCAAGGATGAATGTATGAAACCGGGTACCAAAGCCCTTCGCAAAGGGCGAACCTCAATCCCTAATCAGATCTACCATCTAATCGCGACAACAAAAGACCGACGTCCAGTGTTTAACGATTTTCGGTTAGCCCGATCAGCGGTCTATGCTATCAATAGCCAACCAATATCCACGTTAGCCTACGTCGTGATGCCAGATCACATACATTGGTTACTACAGATGGGGCATGACGCTATTGATTTGGGAAAACTGATGCAATCAGTTAAAACATCCGTATCACGCAAGCATTATCTTCGTTTCAGCCACGGAAATATTTGGCAGCAAGGTTTCTATGATCATGCTATCCGCAGTGAAGAAATCATCGAAGATATTGCTAGATATATAATCTACAACCCTGTCAGAGCAGGGTTGGTGAAAACGGTTCGAGAGTATAGCCATTGGGATGCTAAGTGGGTTTGAAGATGAATTGCCTCGTTGGAGCACTTAGCCTTTCTCGTTGGAGCGGTCTTGCAAAGGCCGCGAAGCACTAGGTTTAAGTCCAATCGCCTCATCTGCGATAAGGCTCCAACAGCTCGAGCCGTTTTCTTGTTGGAGCGGTCTAGAATAGGCCGCGAAGTTTTCGGTTTAAGTGCAATTGCCTCATCTACGATAAGGCTCCAACAATTAAACCAGTTTAGGAACGCGTTTTAGCTGATGTCTAAGGCGATGCTGTGCATGCTCTACAGAGATCGGGTAGAAGAAAACTTCGGTCCCAGGTGTGGCTTGGGCTAGAAGTGCTAGATCGGCTCGGCAGATCGAGCCGATCTTCATATATCCCCCGATCGTTTGGTGATCATTGAGCATAATGATGGGGTGGCCATCGGCGGGGATTTGAACGGCGCCTAGATTGATACCCTCAGATCGAATACCCCCTACAGGTGGCTTGATAGGGTTATCGGCTATCAATCGGTAACCCATTCGATCTGCCAGTGGAGAGACTTCAAAACGCGTTTTGAAAAAACGATCAAAAGCCTGCCAGTCATAAAGGTGGCTCTGTAACCCCTTCACTAAGCCCAATCGAATCGAGCGTTTAAACTGTGGAATCTGATCAACTGAGAGAGCCACCGAATCAGTGATGGTGGGTTTTGAAAGTGTGAGCTCATCACCAACCGATAATTCACTGCCCAAGCCTTCTCGGGTGCAGGTCGAGGCACTGCCAAAGAGTCTCTCTGTATCAAACCCACCCGATGCCGCTAAATAGAGGCGAGCACCCTCTGACGCGGGTTTGATTTCAAACCGATCACCTTTGTGCAGTTCAATGGTCTGATACTGGTCTACTGGAATGTCGTTAAGAAAGAGGGGTGCTTTTGCGCCGGTGACGGCCAGACTGACCTCACAACCACTGGTAAACGCAAAACCACCCAGCGTGATCTCTAACAGAGGTTCAGATTCCGCATTACCCACCAAAGCATTGGCACAGCGCATCGCCCACTTATCGGCCGCGCCTGATTCGGTTATCCCTAAATGAGCAAATCCGGTTCGTCCGTTATCTTGAATGGTAACCTGACCGAGTACCTTAGTGATCGTCCAGCTAGACACAGCTGCCCTCCGACAGAGACCAGTGTTCTGGGCACTGTTTGATCCGCTCAAATGTATCCTGATTGACGGAGACAAATCGAACCCGATCGGCAGGCTGAATCAGAGAGTAGGGTGCTTGAGTTGGATTAAACAGCTCAACCGGACATTGACCAATAATATTCCAGCCACCCGGTGACGCAGCAGGGTAGACAGCCGTCTGTTGATCGGCGATGGCAACAGACCCAGCAGGTACAGAGACTCTTGGCGTTTCCAGTCTTGGAGTTGCGATGCGTTGGTCTACTTCGCCTAGATAAGCAAACCCAGGAGCAAACCCCAGTGCAAAGGCTCGGTAGTCAGTACCGCTGTGGATCTTAATCACCTGATCAACTTCCAGGCGGGACTGTTGTGCCACACGCTCTAGATCCTGACCGACCTCTTCAGAGTACCAGACCGGCAGGTGGACCAATGATGGGTTAATCGATTGACCGGCTTCTAAAGGCTCCTGTTGCAGAAGGATTAGAGCCTGTTTGAGCTCGGACTCACTTATTTTACAGACATCATAGCTCAGCAAAATAGAGCTATAGGATGGAACCAAATCGATAAGAATAGGCGCTAGTCGCTCTATAAGTAGTGAGTTGAGCTGCCCAACAGACTCATTTAATGAAACACTCAGCTCACCATCAAAGTAGATCATGATGGCGCACTCTGAGGCGGTCTCAAATCGCCACTGTGCCATTAGATTAGCGCTCGAATCTGTTGCACAACCTTAAGCGCCTCTGGATTATCACCATGCACGCAGATTGATTCGACAGGGAAGATTAAAGGGTGGCTGTTTTCAGACAGGATAACCCCTTCCTCAACTAATCGAAGCACTTGATTAATTGCATCAGACGCCGCATGGACCGCATGGGCTTGGCCTCTGGAGACCAACTGACCTTGGTCAGTGTAAGCGCGATCGGCAAAGGCTTCAAAGATCAGTTCAACCTTTTTACGATCGGCCAAAGCCGAAAACTCAGTGTGTTTGTCGTTGGCTAATAGCATCAGTTTGAGTGGTTTTGAGCAGCGCTTGATAGCATCCAAAACAGTATCAAACAGCTCACTATCAGCCATCATATCGTTATAAAGTGCACCGTGTGGCTTCACGTAGTGAATCGGGTATTGCTCCTCTTCAGCTATCTGACTGAGGGTATCGACCTGATGGGTGATCACCTCAATCAACTCTTCCCTAGGCAGAGTCATAGAGGTCCGACCAAAGTTTTCAGAGTCAGGGTAGGAGGGGTGTGCGCCTACTTCGACGCCGTACTCTTTTGCGAGTCGCAGGGTGTCGCGCATGGTCTTCAGATCGCCAGCATGCACGCCGCAAGCGATATTAGCCTGATCAAGCAGCGGCATAAGCTCAGCATCCATGCCAAGCAGTTTACCGTTAACGCGTTCGCCTAAATCTGCATTTAATTTCATGCACTCAGTTTAATCGCCCCCAACTTTTGAGTCTATCTACGACTACGTTGGAGCCTTATCGAAGATGAGGCGATAGAAAATCTAATAAAATAAATCGCGGCCTTTATAAGACCGCTCCAACAGGTGGTTTTAGTTTTATCGCAGATGCAGCGATTAGATCTAGAGTGATCCCAGCTTTAGCGAGCTTCCTCTAACGAATTGCAGAATCAAAAACTAATGTCTAGTATAAAGGTTCTATTAACAGGTCCAGCTAAAAGGTTTCTTAATGCGTTTCTCAGAAGATATCGTCCCGCTGAAGGATTTAAAGGTTAATCCAGGAAAAGTGGTCACACATACACAAACAGCCAAACGTCCTGTTCTGTTAACCAGTCGCGGTCGTGGTGTTGCTGTTATTCAAAGCTTAGCTGAGTTTGAAGAGCAGAGTGATCAGTTAGAGTTTGTTAAAGCCGTCGCTAAAGGTTTGTTGGAAGAAAAGCAGGAGAAAACTCTAACCCTCGATGAGCTTAAAGCGGATCTCGGGATCTAAATCGTGCAGATCAAATTCACTCACTCAGCTCGAACGGATCTAAAAGAGATATTGGAACACTTCAAATCTGAAGGTTTAGAGGTGAGAGGCGAAGAGATAGTGGGTGATCTTATTCACGCAATGGAGTTGGTGTTAGAAAACCCTAAAATGGGGCGAGTTGTTCCTGAGTTCCAAGTCGATACACTGAGGGAGCTCATCCGTCCTCCATATCGAGTCGTTTATCGAATCACAGAAAATTGGATTACAGTCGTCAGAGTTTGGCGCTCAGAGAGGTTGATGAAGCCAATTTCAGAGTAGCCTAAAATATCATCGCGGCCTTTGAAAGACCGCTTCAACAGGTTGTTGGAGCCTTATCGAAGATGAGGCGATTGGAATTGGAATGAATCGCGGCCTTTTCAAGACCGCTCCAACCCTTAGGCTTTTGAAGCCAACAGCTTCTCTAACTTAACCTGATCGATCGCGAAGTTACGAATACCCTCTGACAGCTTTTCAGTCGCCATAGCGTCTTCGTTCATGCCCCAACGGAACGCTGATTCGGTTGGGCCCACTTTGGCATCCTTGCTGCTAGCATTCGCTGCAACGAGACGCTGTTCGATAGAACCTGTCGCAGCAGCTAGCTCTTCAAGTAGGCTTGGACCAATGGTGAGACGATCACAACCCGCTAAAGAGATGATCTCGCCGGTATTGCGGAAGCTGGCGCCCATCACAACGGTGTCGTAGCCATTCGCTTTGTAGTAGTTGTAGATACGCGTCACTGACTGCACGCCAGGGTCATTATCACCAGTGAAATCAGCGTCAGGAGTCTGCTTTTTGTACCAGTCCAAAATACGACCGACAAAAGGTGAAATCAGGTAAGCACCAGCATCGGCACAAGCCTGTGCCTGAGCAAATCCGAATAACAGCGTCAGGTTACAACGGATGCCGTTCTTCTCGAGTTCACGAGCGGCTTGGATGCCTTCCCAAGTTGAAGCAATCTTAATTAGCACACGGTCTTTGCTAATGCCCTGCGCTTCATAAAGCTCAATCAGACGGTAGGCCTTTTTAAGTGTCGCTTGAGTATCGAAAGAGAAGCGTGCATCAACCTCGGTAGAGATGTAGCCCGGTACAATTTTAGTGATCTCACTACCAATCAAAACTGCGAGGTGGTCGGTCATGTTAGCCAGCTGCTCACTGTCACTTCCGCCCTGTACTTTAGCCCAGTTGATCGACTGTTCTAGCAGGTGAGCGTACTTAGGATCTTCACTCGCTTTTAGAAGCAGTGAGGGGTTGGTGGTCGCATCCTGTGGCGTGAACTGTCGAATAGCATCAATGTCACCAGTGTCGGCAACGACGGTGGTCATGGATTTAAGTTGGTCTAGTTGATTCATCTATCTCGTCCTTGTAGCTAATCGACTTAGAGTATCGTTACTCTGTTACAAATTTAAGAGCTTCGCGGAAGGTTTCAACACCCGCTTCGCGTTTATGTCCGTTTTCACTGAGATGGCGTCTAAATTGTTTACCACCGCGCTCGCCATGAAATAGTCCTAGCAAATGTTTCACCACACCATAGAGCGAATGGCCATTGGCCATGGCCCGTTCAATGTAAGGGATGAACTGCTCTGCCACTTCGGTTCTAGCAAGCGGTGTGCCAGTTTCACCAAAGAGTCTTGAGTCTACTTGGCTAAGAAGCGGGTAGGGGTTTTGGTAAGCTTCACGCCCAATCATCACACCATCTACATGCTGCAGGTGCTCTTCGCACTCATCCAGTGTTTTGATGCCACCGTTGATCACAACCTCTAACTCTGGAAACCGCTGTTTGATCTTATAGACATTGTCGTAGATAAGCGGTGGTACTTCGCGGTTCTGTTTAGGGCTTAAGCCATCCAGAATGGCTTTACGAGCGTGGATGGTGAAGCTGTTGATACCGCTTTCAGCAACCGTCTCAACAAACTGCTCTAGCAGCTCGTAGCTGTCGAGATCATCTATGCCTAAACGGTGTTTAACGGTCACTGGGATTGATACCGCTGCCTGCATCTCGCCCAAACACTCTTTAACTAATTGAGGGTGTGCCATTAAGCAGGCACCGATCATATTGTTCTGGACACGATCCGACGGGCAGCCCACATTAAGGTTCACCTCATCGTAACCCCACTCTTCGGCAAACTTTGTGCACTTAGCGAGATCCTCAGGATTACTACCTCCAAGCTGCAGAGCAAGCGGGTGTTCCTCGGCGTTATAGTCCAACCAGCGAGCAGGGTCGTTATGAATCAGTGCACCCGTCGTCACCATTTCGGTATACAGCAAAGTATGGCGAGACATCAGGCGATGAAAGAAACGACAATCACGCGTCGTCCAATCCATCATGGGAGCGACTGAAAATTTGCGGGAAAAGCTTTTATTACTCAAAATAATTTCGCTGTATCTGTTGGAGCCTTATCGAAGATGAGGCGATCAGACTTGCAAGAATCGCGGCCTTTTCAAGACCGCTCCAACATCGGTTAACTCAAATCACCAAAACGCGCTGAAATATCGGCAAGCATTGGCAAATCACCACCATTTCGCTCACAGGTTACTGCCGCAGCATGGGCTGCAAATTTTATCAGTTTTGCCGCATCAAGGTTATCCAGATTATCAGGGCCACCTTGTTGGAATATTTCGTGAATTAATCCAGCCTGGAAGGTATCACCTGCCCCAACGGTATCTTTAACGGTAATCTTTGGTGCCGGTGAGTGGAAGTACTCTCCTTTGGCTCCAAAAGCATGCGCTCCGTCACCACCCTGAGTAACAAACACCCAGCGTGGGCCTAAAGCCAAACACGCTTTAGCGTAATCTTCGATGGAACTGCCAGGTGATAAGAACTCGATATCCTCATCGGACATCTTCATTACGTGAGCGATTTTGCCTAAACGATCAATCTTTGCCTGCCATACAGCGGGGTCTGGTTGAATGCTTGGGCGTACATTCGGGTCATAAGCAATTAACGCACCCGCGTTACGTGCCTCACTGGCAAACCACTCCAGTGTGCTTGCACCCG
The DNA here is from genome assembly GCF_013283345.1 of Marinobacterium sp. xm-d-564. Classification (NCBI taxonomy): domain Bacteria; kingdom Pseudomonadati; phylum Pseudomonadota; class Gammaproteobacteria; order Oceanospirillales; family Oceanospirillaceae; genus Marinobacterium; species Marinobacterium sp. xm-d-564. Next base: position 312,354 of record NZ_WBYO01000001.1, read on the forward strand.
GTTCAACAACCGTGCTGTAGGAGCCTAACGAGATGGCTGTAAACAGAGAGGGATCTGGGCACTGCTCTTGAGTTAAAGAGACATCTGCACAACCATCGATGTAAAAAGAGTAGGCAGGGTGGCCATTTTCGTTGAGAGCGATCATCGCCAGTGACGTGTTGAGATCGCTACTGGCTAAGAACTTAGTCTCTACGCCGTTAGCAGCAAGGTGCCCCGCCAATTTTTGACCCAATGGATCGTTGGAGTTTGCGGTTAAATAACCGGTAGGGTTGCCCATGCGTGCTAGGCCGATAGCGACATTCAGGGGGGATCCACCCACCGTCGCATTTAATGTCACCTGACCAGTAGAGGCAGAATCGCCAGGGAAAACGTCATACAAGGCATCGCCGCAACACAAAAACATCAAAACTCCTTAAGTAGAGCGTTATAACGCTCTATAATGTCAAACTTTAGTTTTATAAGTGGATTTTAACCTCATGGAATGGTTGCTTGATAGTGCTGACGTAAAAGATTGGAAGAGAGTATCACCAACTGGCCTATTTTCGGCCGTTACGACCAATCCACTTCTTATTCAGAGAGCCGGTCTGCACTGCTCAATCGACACCTATAAAGCGCTGCTTGATCAAGCGATGGATCTAGGGTTTAACCACCTTCAGCTACAGGTGTTTGGTGATGATTGGGAAGCAATGGCGGAGAAGATTCTTTCGATCAGTGATAACACCCTCGTCAAAATCCCAGCCAATGAAAAAGGCTTCGCTCTGGCAACCCAATTAGCCGTGCCTGAGCGTACGACCATTACCGGTGTCTACTCAGTCCATTTAGGAGCTGCAGCAGAACGCCTAGGCGCTGCTTATGCTGCGCCTTATTATGCCCGATTGGCTGAGTCGAATCGTGATGTGGAAGTTATCTTAGCTGGCTTGCGCGCTGCCTGCCAGAATACAAAGATCCTAGTCGCAAGCCTGCGCTCGATCGATCAGTTCGAGCATTTGGTCACGCTCGGTCATCGTTGCTTTACGATTCCGGGTGCCTTGCTGAATGATCTATTGAGTGATGAGATGACGGAAGCAGCCATCGCGCAGTTTGAAGAGGCCGCGAAGAGCTGAAATGTCGGTTTAAGATCAGACAACAGTTCTTTATAATTCACGCCATTATTAATTTTCGGATCTATTAAGTTTATGACCGTTCGTACACGTGTTGCTCCATCTCCAACAGGCGATCCACACGTAGGTACTGCCTACATCGCACTGTTTAACCTTGCCTTTGCTCGCCAGCATGGCGGCCAATTTATTCTGCGAATCGAAGATACCGATCAGACTCGTTCAACGCCTGAGTCTGAGCAGGCAATCCTCGACTCTATGCGCTGGTTAGGTTTGGAATGGGATGAGGGTCCAGATGTGGGTGGTCCGCACGGTCCTTACCGTCAGTCTGAGCGAAAAGATGCCTACAAAGACTTTGCGATGCGTCTTGTTGAAGAGGGTAATGCCTTCATCTGTTACCGTACCGGAGAGGAGCTTGATCAGCTACGTGCATCTCTAAAAGAGCAGGGCATTAACCGTGCGCTTAAAGAGTGTGATTTGGCTCTACCTGCAGATGAGGTTGAGAAACGTCAGGCTGCGGGTGCGCCATTCGTTGTTCGTATGAAGGTGCCTGTTGACGGTGTGTGTGAAGTTGATGACATGCTTCGCGGTACCATTGAGCTTGACTGGGCTTTAGTAGACGCGCAGATTCTTCTGAAATCTGATGGCATGCCAACCTATCATTTAGCGAACGTAGTTGATGATCACTTAATGGAGATCACGCACGTGATTCGTGGTGAGGAGTGGATTAACTCGGCGCCTAAGCACAAGTTGCTATACCAGTACTTTGGCTGGGATATGCCTCAGCTTTGCCACATGCCGTTGTTGCGTAACCCTGATAAGTCAAAGCTCTCCAAGCGCAAGAACCCAACTTCGATCCTGTTCTACAAACGCATGGGTTACCTACCAGAAGCGTTGTTGAACTACCTTGGCCGTATGGGTTGGTCGATGCCAGACGAGTCTGAGAAGTTCACTCGTGATCAGATGTTCGAAAACTTCGATATCCAGCGTGTATCACTCGGTGGTCCTGTTTTCGATCAGGAGAAGCTGAGCTGGTTGAACGGCCTATGGATTCGTGAAGAGTTGGATCCTGCTGCATTTGCCGCTGAGTTCCAGAAGTGGGCACTTAATCCAGAGTATCTGATGCAGATTATTCCACTGATCCAACCACGTGTTGAGAAGTTCTCTGATGTGGCACCTTTAGCGAGTTTCTTCCTGTCGGGCATGATGCCAATCACCTTAGAGAGTTTTGCTCATAAGTCGCTTCAAGAGGAAGATGTTCGTCGTATTCTGCAATTTGCAGTATGGCATCTTGATCAGCAGCGCGAATGGGATCGTGACTCACTCTTTAATAGCCTAAAAGGCTTGAGTGATGCGATGGAGTTCAAGATCCGTGACTTCCTATTCCCGCTGTTTGTCGCGATTGCAGGTACGTCACAGTCTGTCTCTGTCGTAGATTCAATGTCGATTCTGGGTCCGGATATGAGCCGTGCTCGCTTGCGTCATGCGTTGGACATCGTCGGTGGCCCGTCCAAGAAGCAGACGAAGGCTTGGGAGAAAGAGTTTCGCTCGATCGTTTAATGAGAAAACCAGACAGGTTTAAATGCCTGTCTGGTGCTCAACTAAGATCTAAACCCCAACTGCTCAGAAATTCGCTCTCCCGTTGCCTTTAGGTCAGCTATCCACTCCTCTTTACGTCGTTCAATGGGGGCTGACACAGAGAGTCCTGCAGCCACCTTTCCGTTACGATCGTAAATCAGCACGCCAATACAACCCACGCCAATTTCGGCCTCTTCATCGTCTAGTGAATAGCCTCGATGAACCGATTCGTGACAGACTTTTTTAAGGGCGTCGATGTCGCTAAGCGTGTTGCGAGTGTACGCAGGAAGATTGGTGCGTTTTGCATAACCATCGATACTTGAGTCGCCACCTAGGCCTAGCATCAGCTTTCCGACTGCTGTGACATGCAGTGGTGCGCGGCTGCCTATAAGTTGGTTAACGTGCATCATGCGATTGGGCGTTGCTTTCTCGAAATAGATGACGACATCGCCCTCGCGCAATGTCAGGTTCACCGTTTCGCCGGTCCTATCACGCAGTGCTTCCATGTGGGGCAGGGCAACGGCACGAATATCGACTTCTGAGTGCAAGCCGCTTGTCAGTTGGATCAGTTTTTGGCCAAGGCGATATTCACCATTACCACTCGCTTCGACGAATTTATTGTCGCTGAGAGAGTGCAAAATACGGTGAACAGTTGATGGGTGAAGTCCCGTTTCTGCACTAAGGATCTTTAACTTAACCGGTTTTGAGTAGCGAGCCAGTGCTTCTAAGATTTGAACAGCACGATCGATTACCTGTATTTTTGATCCGGAAGTTTCACTCATTTTGGGCTTCTCAATAATATTGTCATCAACTTAGTGTATTTTTCATGATGCAGTAAGTTTTTCAAATAGTGAATATTTCATATTGTGAATTTATTTCAGAATGAAAATTATTATCACTCTCGCACTCTTGAGAGATTATCAGTTGCAAGGGCTGTTCGGTTTGATTAATATCCTGCTTGCTCTGATGGGGCCTTAGCTCAGCTGGGAGAGCGCTTCGCTGGCAGCGAAGAGGTCAGGAGTTCGATCCTCCTAGGCTCCACCAAATAAAAATGGCTACCGTAAGGTGGCCTTTTTTGTTTGAACTTCACTGAACTCGAACGTATGAATCTTTTATGATTTTTCTAAATCGTTCAGAGGTTGTAGACCAGTCTACAATGTCTACCGGCCAAACTAGGTCACACCGATCAAATGCGTCTTTGATCGAAGCAATTTTGCTCAAGCCAAGAGGGGTCTCAGTCATAATAGCTAAATCTAGATCTGAGTAGGGTCGAGATTTTCCAGTTACTCTGGAGCCAAATGCTATGACTGAAATGCCAGAGACTTCCGATTCAAGGATGCCTCTTACCGTTTCTAATTCGTGCTCACTGATCCGTAAATGATCTAGATTGAGTTCTGGCATTTGTTCGTTAATATCTTTTGCAGGTGAACAGCTTCATCAATAAATGCTGGAATTCCTTCCACTACTTGGATGGCAACGCTTTCGTCATAAGTATGGCTAGTTTTACCCCTCATCTCTCGATAAGTGCTCCAATCTGACCAGTTGCCTTTAATTAATTTCTTATCAGAAGCCGTGCGAATTAAACCCTGAAAACTGAGTTCATTAATACTGTCACTGTTGGCGGAACTCTCAACAAGGTACCGGCGAATCATCTTATGTGCGAGTTCGTACGTGAATTCAAAGCGTTGAATTAAACCGTCACGGACTTGATCGTCTGAGGTATCAAGCTGATAACGCTCCAATCCTTCTATTAGCTTCTTAAGAGCGTTGTTAAATGGTGTTAGATCTAATTCCATAATCATCACATTGTTTGAACTAAGTCTTATTTAAACACACTTTCCACTCAAATTGATGCCCAGACAACTTCAAATAGTTGCCCATAAAAAAGCCCCGGCAACTCAGTTACCAGGGCTCTTTCAAAGCAATTTCAGCTTATTGTGGGATAGAACCTTTTAGGCCTTCTACGTAGAAGTTCATGCCTGCAAGAGTACCATCATCCGCTGTTTCGCCTTCAGCCAACCAAGCAGAACCGTCTTGCTTGTTGATTGGGCCAGTGAATGCGTGGTATTCGCCAGAAGCTAGTGCATCACGTAGTGCGATTGCTTCAGCTTTCACGTCTGCAGGTACTGCAGACGAGATCTCGCCGATGCCAACCATGCCAGCGCCGATACCGTCCCAAGTGTTTACTGATTCCCAAGTACCGTCTAGAACTGCTTGAGTACGTGCGATGTAGTATGGTGCCCAGTTATCGATGATCGATGAAACGCGTGGCATTGGACCGTATTCAGCCATGTCAGATGCCTGACCGAAAGTGATTACGTTGCCCGCTTCCTGTGCAGCAGCCTGTGGTGCAGTTGAGTCAGTGTGCTGAAGGATAACGTCAGCGCCTTGCTCGATTAGAGCTTTAGCTGCATCTGCTTCTTTAGCTGGATCGAACCAAGTGTAAGCCCAAACAACGTTGAACTCGACATTTGGATTCGCTTTCTTAGCGTGGATGTAAGCCGAGTTAATGCCACGAATAACTTCTGGGATTGGGAATGAACCGATGTAACCAACTTTGTTGGTTTTAGTCATTTTACCCGCGATGTGACCCTGAACTGCACGGCCTTCATAGAAACGAGCAGAGTAGACAGATACGTTGTCTGCTTGCTTGTAGCCAGTCGCGTGCTCGAACTTCACTTTAGGGAACTTCTTAGCAACGTTGATGGTTGGATCCATGTAACCGAATGAGGTTGTGAAGATTAGATCAGCGCCTTGAAGAGCCATCTGAGTCATAACACGCTCAGAGTCAGCACCTTCTGGAACGCTCTCTTGGTAGATCGTTTCAACGCGATCACCGAAGTGCTTCTCAACCGCTAGGCGGCCTTGGTTGTGCTCGTAAGTCCAACCACCGTCACCCACTGGGCCAACGTAGACGAAACCAACTTTAACGTCGGCTGCGATTGCTGCAGAGCTAAGCGTGATCGCCGCAGCCGCAGTAGTAAGGATTGATTTAAGTTTCATAGGGTCTCCCTAGTGAGTTTTTTTAACCTCAGTTTGAGGCGTGGAACAGGCGGCCAAGGGAGGCGGGTGCCCCGTGATTCCCTTTTGCCGAAATAATGACCAGTACGAGAATTGTTATCAAAAACGGTGACATAGACAAGTACTCAACTGGAATTGCGACACCAGCTGCTTGCAGATTAAGCTGCAGCACGGTGACGCCACCAAATAGATAAGCGCCCAATAGTGCTCGCCAAGGCTTCCAGCTGGCGAATACAACAATTGCCAGTGCGATCCAACCCGCACCCGCTGTCATACCCTCGGTCCACTGTGGGACACGAACCAGACTGATGTATGCACCGCCCAAGCCAGCACAAGCACCACCGAACATGATCGCCATGAAACGGATGCGGATAACCTTATAGCCCAGGGCGTGAGCAGCATCGTGATTTTCACCTACTGCGCGAAGTACCAAACCGATGCGCGTGTACTTAAGAACAAACCAAACGGCTGCCACGATCAGAATAGAGATATAGACCATTGGATCGTGTGAGAACAGCATAGGCCCCAATACAGGGATGTCTGATAGAACGGGAATCTCGAAGGCTTGAAGGGTGGGTGACTTGATCCCTTCATAAGGTTTACCCAACAGCGCAGAGATACCTAAGCCGACTAAGGTTAACCCCAAGCCAGTCGCCACTTGGTTCGATTTAAAGAAGAGCACCAAGGTTGCGAAGATAGTCGATAGCAACGCACCTGCAATAGCCGCCGTTACGAACCCCAGGGCAGGGCTAGTTGTATTGACAGCGGTTATAAAACCTACCACCGCACCGACAATCATCATGCCTTCAACACCTAGGTTAAGCACGCCGGACTTTTCTACGACGGTCTCACCAATGGCAGCCAGCAAGATCGGAGTGGCTGAAACCATTAAAGAGGCGATCAAAAGGACGGGGCTGATTCCTGAAAGATCCATTATTGAGCCGCTCCCAATCGAATTCGGTAGTTGGTAAACATATCCGTCGCCAGCAAGAATAGAAGCAACATACCTTGGAATAGCTGGATGGAGGCGCCGGGAAGTCCCAACATCAACTGTGCTAATTCACCGCCGATGTAAGTCAGTGCCATTAATAGACCAGCTAACAGAATACCCACTGGGTGAAGTCGTCCTAAGAAGGCAACGATGATGGCTGTAAAGCCGTATCCAGAGTTGAAGTCGATGGTGATTTGGCCTGCTGGGCCTGCCACTTCAAACATTCCTGCTAGACCCGCCAAGGCTCCAGAGAAACCAAGACAGAAGACAATTAGACGTGTCGTAGAAACACCGGCAAATTGGGCTGCTTTAGGTGCTTCACCCATTAGACGAACTTCAAACCCACGAATGTGGCGAGTCATCATGACGTAGGTAAAGATCACCGCAATAAATGCACTGATGACGCCCCAGTGCATGCCGGAATTGGCAATCACTTCACCATTGAACGCACTTGGGTACTGTTGCAGGTTGCGTGAACCCGGGAATCCGTATCCGTCAGGGTTCTTTAATAGGCCTTGCGCTACGGAAGCTAGAATCGATTCAGCAACGTAGACCAGCATTAACGAGACGAGAATCTCATTTGTTTTAAACTTGGTTCTAAGAACTGCAGGGATCATAGCCCAGAGCCAGCCGCCGAAAGCGCCAGCAATGATCATTGCTGGGAAAATAAAGGGTGATTCAGCAGGGTAGACGGCCAGTGCAGCAGCGGCACCAAAGATAGCCCCCATAATGTACTGGCCCTCAGCGCCAATATTCCATATGCCCGCTTTAAAACCGACCGACAGTCCAATAGCAATAAGAATGAGTGGGCCTGCTTTAACCAGTAGTTGTGGTCGTGAGTAGGAGGCGAAGTTCTCATCAAACAGTGGATCCCAAAAGATGATGCGGATAGCTTCAAACGGATCTTTACCCAGGGCTGCAAACATAATGCCGCCGGCAATCATGGTAAGGATGACAGCGATAATCGGAGTCAGGATAGTGGTTGTTCGTGACGGAGCTAACCGCTTTTCAAAACGAATCACTGTGCACTCTCCTCAACAGAGGCAGTTGATCCGCCCATCATCAAACCTATTTGATCCATACCTAATCCTGCAGTGGGAACGATTTCAGAGAGTGAGCCCTCATTAAGCGCACAGAAGTGATCACTGATCTCTAGCAGTTCATCCAAATCTTGGCTGATCACTATGACACCGGCACCATTATCGGCGAGGTCCAATAGTTTTTGCCGAATAGAAGCCGCTGCAGCCGCATCGACTCCCCAGGTGGGTTGGTTAATAACGAGCACTTCAGGCTTTTGCAAAACCTCACGGCCCACGACAAATTTTTGTAAGTTACCGCCTGATAAAGAGCCTGCTGGAGTGTGAGTGCCTGGGGTACGCACGTCAAAGTCTTCAATAACCTCTTCGGCATACTCTGTGGCACTGGACCAGTTCACAAAACCACTTTTTAGCAGTCCCATACGGCGAGCTGCGGTAATCACAGTATTCTCTTTAAGTGACATGGCAGGAGCTGCTGCGTGACCTAATCGTTCTTCTGGTGCACTCAGAAGACCTAGCTGACGACGTTTGATAGGGCCTAGCTCACCGATGGGCTCGCCATTAAATTGAATGGCGTTGGCGTTCGTTTTAAGTTCGCCAGAAAGTGCTGAAAGTAGTTCGTCCTGACCATTACCTGCAACCCCACCAATACCCAGTATCTCACCGGCTTTAAGGTCAATGCTGATCGATTTAAGTGAAGTGCCAAATTGATCTTGTGAAGTTGAAGAGAGCGCTTTTACAGAGAGTATAGTTTCACCAATATTTCGGCTGGATTTAACCGGATTTGCAAAGCTGGCACCCACCATCATCTCCGCCATCTCGCGAGCCGTGGTTTTTGACGGCACACAGGTTGCGACCTTCTCACCATGGCGAAGTACGGTCGCTTCATCACACAGAGCACGAATCTCTTCAAGCTTGTGTGAAATGTAAAGAATGGAGGTGCCTTCCTCTTTAAGCTGGCGCAAAGTTTTGAATAGGATCTCGACCTCTTGGGGAGTCAGAACCGACGTGGGTTCATCCATAATCAAAAGCTCAGGGTTTTGTAACAAGCAGCGAATAATCTCAACGCGTTGACGTTCACCCGCCGACAGGGTCCCTACAATACGGTTTGGCTCAAGCGGTAATCCATAGGCATGTGAGACGAGTTCAATACTCTTGGATAGCTCACGTGGCTTGGGTGCGTCATCCATGCCCAGTGCAATGTTTTCAGCAACGGTTAACGCATCGAAAAGAGAGAAGTGCTGAAACACCATCGCAACACCGGATGAGCGAGCCGCGTTGGGCGACACTGGCGAGTAGTCGGAGTTGTTGAGTGTCATTTGGCCAGAGTCAGGTTTAACCAGGCCGTAGATCATCTTAACCAGTGTGCTTTTACCGGCACCGTTCTCACCTAAAAGGGCATGAACTTCGCCCTTTTTGATTTCGAAAGAGACATTGTTATTGGCGACAACACCCGGGTATGCCTTCGTCAGGCCATTAATCTTTAAGAGCGCATCTGCCATTAAATCGCTTTCTCTTGGTGGCTGAAAGAACAGTCGCTGTCTGACTGTCTGGTTAACAATTGAGTAAGAATACCTAGGGAAGGATCATATGTCATCACTCTGTCACTGAGTGATTCTATATTTAGGGGTTAGATAAAGTATTTGGTAACTGGGAAGGTTTTCTTAGTAATTTTAGGCATAAAAAAACACGACTCAAGGTCGTGTTTTCTCTAGATGCTCTCTTAGTACTCATTGAATGGTACCGATGGTCGGACTTAGAGACTGCCCAAGTACACCACCTTTCCTTGCAAAACATATACTTACATACCTTAGGTTCACCCTCAAGAGACCTTTTTGTGTCTACGGTTTTGTCTACGGATAAGTCCCTTTACCCGTAGGACGCTCTAACTCTCTTTCTGAGCTAAATTCACCGAAAATCTTTAAGACACTCATCAATTGAATCGGATAATGAGTAACCCCCCTTCACCCTGGGCTTTATAGATTTGTACCAATCATCAACAGGGCTGCTTTTCTGACTTAAAGGCATGCCACGATACATTAGCAATGGATTTACTTGCACTAGGCTCAATTGCTTAGGAAGCCGTGTTTTAACGTTGCGCAAGAAATTGAATCTGGTCAACTCAAGCTTAGCTTTTCTATAGGCGTCTCCAACGTATGCCGTCAGGTCACTAATGTTTACCAAACAGTAATTTCTTCCTAATACATTATCTTGTAGATAAGTAAGGTATTTGCGCGCAGCTTTGCTAAGGTTCTCAGTCAAAGCATAGGACATGCGATCGACAGTTAACTCCATATGTTGATAGGTTTTAAAATAGAGCCTGACATGGTCTTCCTGAGAAAGAGACCATATTGGATGGGACTGTCTAAAGTTGACTACTTCGTCCTTTAAATTGCATGGTCTAACATCTAGAACCAAACCAGTATTAATTGAGTAGGTTACTAGTTGTTCATTTGCTTCATTATCTAGACAAACTTGTGATGCGATATCTGGCTCTCCTTCCTGCTTGAGACATTCAACGATCTTACGCTGCATAGAATGGTTATATCTTCCCCAAGATCGTTCTTCATATGGAAATGTTGGTTCTGCAACTTCAAAAACGGAAGCATCTAGTCTACAAGTCAATTTTTTATCCCCTTTAGTATCTAATTGAAAGAAACTAGAAAGTCAGGTTTCATGCGGGTTGCAATGATTTAAGTGTTCCATATAGAGAACACTTACGAGCTAACTTTCTATCGTTAGGGGAACTTAAGAATCTGAATTTCAATCTACTTGCTCATTAGTGCTTACGATTTTGATAGGGTGAAGGGGGGTTGCTCATTATCCGATTCAATTGATGAGTGTCTTAAAGATTTTCGGTGAATTTAGCTCAGAAAGAGAGTTAGAGCGTCCTACGGGTAAAGGGACTTATCCGTAGACAAAACCGTAGACACAAAAAGGTCTCTTGAGGGTGAACCCAAGGTGTGTAAGTATATGTTTTGCAAGGAAAGGTGGTGTTCTTGGGGTATCTATAGGTCCGACCATCGGTACCAATTACTTGGTATAGATTACAGAGAGACACTTTAGAAACCTTGAGATCCCTTAAGGTATCCCATTGTTTTCCTTGCGAATCCTCATGATCCGCGTCCCAGGAGTAGACAATGGGTCCCCGAAGTTAGCTAGTGTTACTTGCCCAATATTTTCCTAGTTACTAGCGTGATACAAAGATGAACCAAGCTCTTCAAATTTACCTGACATCTCTTTCATACCATGTGCTTTGATATCAGCATATTCTTTTACTTCCTGGCTGATCTTCATTGAACAGAATTTAGGACCACACATTGAGCAAAAATGGGCTACCTTTGCTGCGGGTGCAGGCATCGTTTCATCATGAAACTCTTTAGCCCTGTATGGATCAAGCGAGAGATTAAATTGATCTTCCCAGCGAAACTCAAATCGAGCTTTTGACAGGGCGTTATCTCTAACCTGTGCGCCAGGGAAGCCTTTAGCGAGATCAGCGGCGTGAGCTGCAATTTTATATGTTATCAGCCCGTCCTTCACATCCTCCTTGTTAGGTAGACCTAGGTGTTCTTTCGGGGTCACGTAACAGAGCATGGCGCATCCATACCAACCAATTTGAGCTGCACCAATCCCTGAAGTGAAGTGGTCGTAACCAGGTGCTATATCCTGAGTCAGAGGTCCTAGGGTATAAAACGGTGCTTCATGGCAATGCTCTAACTCTTCAGTCATATTTTCCTGAATTCGCTGCATCGGAACATGACCAGGACCTTCGATCATGACCTGAACATCATATTCCCAAGCAATTTTCGTCAACTCACCGAGTGTTCGAAGCTCACTAAATTGAGCCTCATCGTTTGAGTCCATGATTGAGCCTGGACGCAGTCCGTCACCGAGGGATAGTGCTACGTCGTAGGCGGCACAGATCTCACATATCTCCCGAAAGTGAGTGTAAAGGAAGTTTTCTTGGTGATGAAATAGACACCATTTAGCCATAATGGAACCACCGCGAGAGACAATCCCTGTTAAACGATTGGCAGTCATAGGTACGTATTCAAGAAGCACCCCTGCGTGGATCGTAAAGTAATCTACGCCCTGTTCTGCTTGTTCAATAAGCGTATCTTTTATGACTTCCCAACTAAGGTTCTCTGCAATCCCGTCAACTTTTTCTAGTGCCTGATAAATGGGTACTGTTCCGATGGGTATGGGTGAATTACGAATAATCCATTCACGCGTCTGATGGATGTCATCGCCAGTTGATAGATCCATCAATGTATCCGCACCCCATCGAGTTGACCATACAAGCTTTTCTACCTCCTCTTCTATTGAAGAAGTAACTGCTGAATTACCAATGTTAGAGTTCACTTTTACTAGGAAATTGCGCCCAATAATCATAGGTTCAGACTCAGGATGGTTGATGTTAGAGGGTATAATAGCCCTACCTTCTGCAACTTCTGTACGCACAAACTCTGCTGTTATTTTTTCAGGAATATTGGCTCCGAAGCTCTCACCTGGATGTTGTTTACGTAGCAGCTCGCTTTTTATCGCTTCCAGGTTTTGATTTTCACGGATAGCAATAAACTCCATTTCTGGGGTGATGATCCCTTGTCGCGCATAGTGCATTTGAGTAACACATTTGCTCTTCAAGGCTTTGCGAATACGAACTCGTTTTTGAAAACGCTTTGCTTCTCCTCGAATATCTATCTGTTGTAAGCGAGCATATTCAGAACTTAAAACATCTAAGACCTCTGTGTCTCCACGCTCAGTGATCCATCCCTCACGAAGAGGCTCAAGCCCTTCTGTAACGTCTATGTGCTTATTGGGGTCCGAGTATGCACCCGCTGTTTCGTACACATAGATAGGTTCGTTCTGCTCCCAATTTGAGGCATCTTTCTCACCAGCTATCGGTGTTGGATTACATCTAATTTTTCGCATGGGAACTTGTATGTCCGCACGAGATCCTTGGACATAGATTCTCTCCGAACCCGGCAAAGGGTTTGATGATAGTGAGTAGATAAAGTCTCTCGCAGACTCTTGAGCTGTTTGTGAGCTGGTAGATTTTGTATTTTCTGACATAAGCACTCCTGAACTAACTGGATTGCTTGTCGAGTGGTATCGAATAGATACGTGGCGACCCAAGATAAGGGTGACTGCAGAATCAAGAAATCTTGTTCCCTACGCGGGTTCTAACCCGTTCAGGTTCTGCGGATCCCGCACAATGTGCGATCTCAGCCAATAAGGCACTCCGACAAGTTTTTTTAAAATAAACACAAAAATGAAACAAATCAACAGAGATCTATTTACAAATGCGAGCGTAGAAAATACATTGAAAAAAGACAGGGGCGCCAAAAGGCTGAGAAGCACCCTTAGTACCTGAACCAGATAATGCTGGCGTAGGGAGTCGAGAATCCACTAGTCATAAAGCTAGGATTCCCCGTCTCTCTGTGGCCTTGGAGAGACCATGGAAAATATCGGACACTACCTTGATCAGATGCGTTCTGCATCACCACTAGTTCACAACATCACTAATTTTGTATCCATGAACAGTATGGCAAATGTTTTGCTGTCTGCCGGTGCATCACCAGCTATGGTGCATAGCCTAGAAGAAGTTGAAGACTTTGCAGCAATTTCAAATGCACTGACTGTGAATATTGGAACCTTAGAGCCTGCTTGGTTGGAAGCTATGTGTAAAGCAGCCAAGCAGATGAATTCTCAGAGTAAGCCCTGGGTATTTGACCCTGTAGGCGTTGGTGCAACCAATTATCGACAACAAGCCTCTAAACAATTACTGGCTTTAAAACCAACCGTAATACGTGGTAATGCGTCTGAAATCATGGCTCTCGCAGGTCTTGAAAGTTCGGGCCAAGGCGTTGATGGGCGAGATTCAGTAGATTCAGCTGTTGATGCAGCAGGAACCTTAGCTAAGCAGTTCGGATCTGTTGTCGCAGTTACCGGGGCGATTGATATCGTCACTGATGGTGAACGAATTGTAGAGATTCCTCATGGCAGCTACTTCATGAGTAAAGTAACGACTATGGGCTGCTCCTTGAATGGGGTTATTGCTGCATTCTGTATTGGCCAACCGTCATTTGAAGCTACAGTTTCAGCTTTAACGTACTACGGCATAGCGGGTGAAATAGCCGAGAATAAATGTAATGGTCCTGGTTCATTCTGGGTAGAGTTCGTAGATACACTTGCATCTCTGTCTGGGGATGCAGTGACTAGTCGTTCCCAGGTTACATTGTGAACCGACTTGGCCCTATTTATGTCATCACCGATACTGAATCACCCTGGTCTATTAGAGATCAGGTTAACTTTGCGGCTGAAGGCGGTGCGCATTTAATTCAGTATCGTGACAAACATATCAGTGATGCTGGCTATTTCAGTAAAGCAGTTCTGCTTATGAAAGACCTCAAGGGATATGATTGCGAACTAATTCTGAATGACCGAGTAAACGTGGCTAAAGAGTTGCCTCAGTGCGGACTTCATGTAGGTCAGAGTGATGGTGAATTAGCTGCTATCAAAGCATCACTTGCCCCAACTCAAATTTTAGGTCTGTCCATTGAGCATAGTTCTCAAATCAATGAAGCGAATCAGCAGATTGCTGATTACTTCGGTATAGGCCCTATCAGAGCAACTCAAACCAAGTCAGATCATGCTCCACCTATTGGGTTTGATGGTTTGAAAGATGCTGTCAAGCAGTCATCTATTGCAACATATGCGATAGGAGGAATGTCATCATCTGATATCCCTATTCTTAAATCCATTGGAGTTTTAGGTATAGCAGTTGTATCAACAGTTACACGTTCGGATGATCCAAAACAATCGGTAGAAAACCTTAGAAAAGAGTGGAACAAAACATGATCAAGAACATTCTTACTATTGCTGGCTCAGATTCATCAGGAGGGGCGGGCATTCAAGCAGATATTAAAACTATTTCTGCATTAGGTGGTTACGCAATGTCTGTTGTCACAGCAGTGACTGCACAGAATACCTCTGGGGTTAAGGCTGTAAAGTTGATAGAAGCTAGTTTAATCAAAGCTCAGCTAGATGTTATTTTTGATGATATTCGTGTGGATGCCATCAAAATTGGAATGCTAGGATCAAGCGAAATAATTACAACTGTCGCAGAGTGTTTGAAAACTAAAAATATTCCTATCGTTTTAGATCCTGTGATGGTCGCCAAAAGTGGTGATCCTTTGTTGGATTCAAATGCCGTAAATGCACTAAAAGATACGCTTCTACCACTAGCCACTTTAATAACGCCAAATCTTCCGGAGGCTGCTGTGCTTCTGGGTCAAAAAGAAGCTATTAGTAGAGCTGAAATGGAAGATCAAGCAAAAGACCTTTTGAATCAGGGAGTAGAATCAATTTTACTTAAGGGAGGACATCTAAAGGGTAAAGACAGTCCAGATCTTTTAGCATCCGACGGCAGTCTTATATGGTTTGAGGAAAAGCGTTTTGAAACGAAAAACACTCATGGAACAGGATGCACTCTTAGTTCAGCACTAGCCACCTTTATTGGTAAGAATTACTCGATCCAAGAAGCCATTTTAGAGTCTAAAGGTTATATTACCAACGCCATTAAAGCAGCAGATAGGCTTTGCGTAGGCAATGGTCATGGCCCCACTAATCACTTTTGGAGTCTTGCCGAATGACAATCGGAACCTAACCTGACTATCTCAACATAATAGATGTCTGTTTCCGACCCTTCTCTGCCATTTCCGGGATTACCATAAATGGCTAGTTTTGGCCCTTTCCGGACCTTCAATTTATTCAATCAAAGAGGCTTTGAATGACAAAATTTTGAGAAAGGTGGACTCCCACATTTTATGGCTGATACGTTATACATCTAGTTTGGTAAGTTACGAATTCCACTTTTGATTAGGCGATAGCTGTTCCTCATTTCTAATTCTTCATGAATCAACTAGGGGTAGTAGCCTGAAGTTCAATTCTGTTGACTCGTTGAATCTCTGTTTTAATCGCAGTTTAAAGCGCATCATCATATTTTGGTGCTTCAACTTTAAACCACAATGCATACATAGCTGGGACAAACAGCAGTGTTATAAATGTCCCCATCATAACCCCGCCAATTAATACATAGGCCAGAGGTCCCCAGAATAGGTCGAATGTAAGCGGGATAAAAGCGAAGATGGCCGCGAGTGCTGTCAGAATTAGGGGGCGAGCTCGTGAGACGGTTGCCTCGATGATCGCCTTGCCTGCTGCCAACCCTTCTTCTAAATTATCCTGTACCTGCTGAGTCAGGATCATGGTGTTACGCATCAAAATACCGCCTAGTCCGATCAAGCCTAACAGGGCGGTAAAGCCAAAGGGTTGGTCAAATATAAAGAGTGCAACAGCAGCACCAATTAACCCGAGCGGTGCAGTAAAAAACACCATGAAGGTTCCAGAGAACGATCGCATTTGTAGCATAATAAATATCAGCATTAATGCGAGCATCAGCGGTTGCAGCTTCTGGATAGACTGATCGGCTTTGCCGGATTGCTCTACTGATCCCCCAATATCAATTCGATAGCCGGCCGGCAAATCATCTCTAATCTGCTGCATCGTATCCCAAATTGCTTTAGTGACATCAGGCGGCTGCGCCCCCTCGACATCGGCATGCACGGCTAGAAAGGGTTCGCGATTGTAGCGTTTGATAACAGGTTCTTCGTATTGAATGGTGAGTTTGCCCAACTGCCTAACCGGAATTTTCTTTCCATCCTGAGTCTTGATTTCTAACTGTTCGGGTAAGAGTATAGTGTCGCGTGAACTACGCGCGACCACTTGAACACTTCTTATATCCTGTCGTACCTCGGCAACTTCGACTCCGTTTAGTTGAAACTGAAGTTGCTGTGACACGTCGTTAGGTGTGAGTCCCATTAATAGAAGTCGCTCTAGATCCATATCAAGATGGAAGCTTGGAGCACGCTCATCCCACTCTAGGTGCGGAATTACAGTGTGTGGGTTAGATGCGATTTTATCTCTGACTTTATAGGCAATATCGCGCAATATCTGTTGATCAGGACCTACGACACGGAAGCTGACAGGCCAGACAACCGGTGGCCCGAACAGCAGGCTTGTTACACGGATTCGAGCTTCTGGAAACTCGCCGTTGGCAATTCTCTGCTTAAGTGCGGCCATGATTCTATCGCGTCCTGCTGCATCATCACCTATTGCGATAATCTTAGCGAAGGATGGATCAGGTTGCTCAGGGTTTGCTGAAATGAAGAATCGTGGAGCTCCCGCCCCGATGTAAGAGGAGAGGCTCTTAACCTCCGGTAGCTCAGATAACGCACTCTCTAATTTTTGTACTGTAGCATCCGTTGTTTTAATTGAACTGCCTTGAGGTAGATAGACTGAAACCAATACCTCGGGTCGGTCAGAACTTGGGAAGAACTGTTTATCAACAAGTATCGCCATCACAGCTGCGCTCATAACAAGCGCTGCAACGGTAACTAGAATAACTGTCTTACGAAAGCGTACACAGTAAGTGATGATTGCCCGTAGTTTAGTGTAAATCGGGGTTTGATAGAGGCTCGCTGCATCGTGTTTCTGATAGTTAGGGAGTAACTTCACCCCGAGGTAGGGCATAAAGGTGACGGCGACGACCCAAGATATCAGCAGTGAAAATGCCAGTACCCAGAAAATGTTGCCGGCGTATTCTCCGACTCCCGATTGAGCAAAACCGATAGGGACAAAGCCAGCAGTCGTAACTAGGGTCCCAAAGAGCATAGGGGCTGCGGTAACATTCCATGCATGGCTTGCAGCACGAATTCGATCCCAGCCCTCTTCCATTTTTACGATCATCATCTCTATGGAGATAATTGCATCGTCGACTAGCAGTCCCAAGGCGATAATCAACGCACCAAGTGTGACCCTGTCGAGGTTGATATCAACCATTTTCATGATGAGGAACGTCAGACCGATAGTGATCGGTATTGCGATGCCGACAACAAGACCTGCTCGGAAGCCAATAGCGATGACAGTGACCGCCATCACCACAAGTACAGCCACTAGAAATTTTACCTGGAAAAGGTCAACAGCCTGGCTTATGGCATCCGTTTGGTTGGTGAGCACCTGTAGCGAAACACCTAAAGGAAGGTTGGAGCGCTCTTTATCGAGAAAGTTTGCGAGGCTTTCACCAAAGGCCAAGCCATTTTCACCTTTGTTCATGACCACGCCTAACAGAATCGCATCTTCGCTATTGGCCCGCACTAGATAGGTTGGCGGATCTTCATATCCACGACTCACCTCTGCGATGTCGGAGAGGCGTATCAATGCATTACCAACTCTGAGCGGTAGGTCTGCTAGCTTGTCTGGGTCGCTTAAATCAGAGTGTGTACGAAGATAGGCACGCGGCCCGTTTAGGTCCAAAGAACCCTCAGGAATGAGTGTGTTACTTGCATCGATCGCTGCAAAAATCTGTTCGGGCGTTACTCCTAGGTTATTTAAACGGTCCATATCGAAATCGATAAACACACGTTCAGGTCGATCACCAAGTATCATCGCCTTTTGAACGGCTGGGAGCTGTTGTAACCGATCCCTGATTGTCTCAGCTTCCCGACTAAGATCCCTCATAGGCATGCCGGGAGCTGTTAGAGCTATAAGGGAGAAGTACACATCGGAGAAATCATCGTTTACTATCGGCCCTATGACACCTGAGGGTAGGTTGTGCGCCTCATCCTGCATTCTTTTTCGTACTTGATAGAAAAGATCAGGCACAACTTCACTAGGTGAGAAATCCTCAAACTCTATCTGTAAGTCTGCTCGACCAGGTCTAACCGTGGTCTCGATCTTACTTAAGTATTCGACCTCTTGGATTCGCTTCTCCAAGCGGTCGACGACTTGATTTTGTAAAACCTCAGGTTCAGCTCCTGGCCATACAACGGAGACAACCATAACCCGCACTGTGAAAGCCGGATCTTCTGCGCGCCCCAAAGAGAAGAATGCAAAAACACCAGCCAGGACAGAAAGTATTATAAAAAACAGAGTAATTGAGCGTTCACGTACAGCAAGCGCTGAGAGGTTGGGGAAACTCATCGCGCCTGCTCCCTAACCGCCATTCCAGGTTCCAATAGATGGGTGCCAACGGCAATGACGCGACTTTCGCTGTTTAGTGGCGCGCGAATAGTCGCATACTCTAATTTCAATTCCAGTACTTCAACTGAGACTGGTTGAGCTGTATTGCCTACAACCTGCCAAATCTGAGGGCCCTGGTTGCGTTCATCAAGCGCGCCCAGGGGAACCTCGAAGGTGACATCTGATGTGTTACGGTTAAGCGCAACCTGCACAACAGTCCCTATGTTCAACGCCTCTGTCACGGCTTCTATTCTGTACCTAGCTTTCCAGCTTCTACTCTCTGGGTCTGCTGCACCAGCTACCTCACGTAGACGAAGCGGCAAATCTTGCTCTTGTAGCTTTAATACACCTGATTCTGGAGCTTGGTTGCCGTCGGATAGGAACACTTCGACCTCTAGATCACCATCTTCTACGAGGAGTGCCACAGGTTGCCCCACTCCAACAACCATTCCCGGTTCACCTGTAACCTCGGCTAATACACCGGATTTATCTGCACGTAGCTCAGCATAACTAAGCCCGTTTTGGGCTTGAGATAATACAGCTTTGGCGGAATCACGACGGCTTTCCGCGTTCTGTAGTGCGAGCTCAAATGCTTCTAGAGTTTGTCGGCTAACAAAGTTGCGTTCAATTAACTGGCGTTGACGGTCGAGCTCATTTTGAGCGATCGCGAGGGCGACCTGTGCAGTTTGAAGTTCCGCTTTGGCAACTTGCATAGTAGCCTCTAAGTCACGTTTATCGAGTTCAAAAAGCAGAGCGCCACTCGCTACCTTCTGACCAGCATCCACCTCTCGCTTGAGAATGCGCCCAGAAACCTGAAAAGAGACAGGAGTCTCATAATGCCCTCTAATGGTTCCCGATGCTCTGATTTCGTCGTGGTCGTCCGTCTTAACCGCCACCGTGCGTACCCAAGGTGCATCGGTCGTTGGCGTTTCAGTTGGAGTGGTGTCGCCACAGCCGACGAGAAGAAGGGCTAGTATAAGCGGCGGCAGAACCTTGCGCATATTTGCTATTCTCATTTGATTAATATTTACTGTACGGTATCGTACATTAAGTTATTCGGAAAATAAATTGATTACCAATAGTCGAGTCGGCCGGCCTTTAGATCACTCCAAAGATACAGCGATTCTTGATGCAGCCTGCGCTCTTATGTTCGCTAAGGGGCCAGCTAAGATGTCAATGGAAGCGATAGCTCGGCAAGCAGGTGTGTCGAAAGTAACGCTTTATAAGCGCTTCGCGGACATAGAAACATTAATTGATGCCGTGATACAACAGCTGTCGCAAAGGATAAACGGCACGTTGACAGTGTCACCGAATGACTATAAAGATTGTCACCATGCTTTATCAGAGTTTGGATTATTGCTCCTTAATTTTATCGTCAGTCATGAGCACATGAATCTGATGAGAATGATGGCATCTATCTCCGAGGAGCATACGCAGATACTCCATAATATCTACAGTGGCGGAGTGATGGCCGCGCACCAAGCGTTAAGCGAATGGTTGACGCTGAAACACAAGGAAGGTTTGATCAACTGCGCGGATCCCGACTTCGGAGCAGAGATGTTTCTCAGTATGATTACTGGATTAGATATCGTGCGGGCGTTTCATCGTATACCTCCGCGTAGCGTCGAAGGGGAAACCAGATTACATGTAGAGAAGGTAGTGAGCTCTTTTTTGAAGCTCTGGCAATTGGAATAGATTCTTTGGAAGTAGCGGTATATCACAGCGATATACTATCACTGTCCAGCAGATCAGAAGACCAAGCTCAGAATTGAAAATAGCCCAATTTTGGGTATACGGATTTAATGGTTGATGGGGCACCTTCACCCCATCAACCATTAAATCCGTATACCCTGCAAAAGTTGCTTCGGTGCTGGAGTCTCGTGGCGAGTCGATCGAGTATTTCGTTGTATCCAACCCAGAATTTTTGAAAGAGGGCGCGGCGGTAAGCGACTGCATGCGTCCGGATCGTATCGTTATCGGAACTGACAGCGATTATGTAGAGGGCCGCATGCGTGAGCTTTACGCGCCGTTTAACCGCAACCATGATCGTATGATCTTTATGGATGTGCGCAGCGCTGAGCTGACCAAATATGCGGCAAACTGCATGCTGGCGACCAAAATCAGCTTTATGAACGAGATGTCGAATCTCGCTGAGCGTCTTGGCGCAGACATAGAGAATGTGCGTCGTGGTATTGGCTCCGATGAGCGTATTGGTTACCACTTTATCTACCCAGGTTGTGGTTACGGTGGCTCCTGCTTCCCGAAAGATGTTCAGGCGCTGGTCCGAACCGCTGATGGTATTGAGTACGACGCCCAACTGCTGAAGTCGGTCGAGTCGGTTAACTATAAACAGAAGGAAGTTCTGTTTAACCGTGTTGAGAACTACTTCAAAGGTGATCTGAACGGTAAAACGATCGCGCTCTGGGGATTGTCTTTCAAACCGAATACCGACGATATGCGCGAAGCCTCAAGTCGTGTGTTGATGGAGAAGCTCTGGGCGCAGGGTGCCAAGGTTCGCGCCTTTGATCCCGAGGCAATGGAAGAGACGCAGCGTATCTACGGTGCACGTTCTGACCTCGAGCTGGTAGGCACCAAAGAGGCTGCGCTTCAGGGTGCTGATGTGCTGGTTATCTGTACTGAGTGGAAGGCGTTTCGTGTGCCTGATTTTGAGCTGATCAAATCAGCGCTCAATTACCCTGTAGTGATTGATGGACGGAACATGTATGACCCTGAGGTTGTCGAGCGTGAGGGGCTGGAGTACTACGGTATAGGTCGCGGGCGTAGCATTGCGCATTAAGCCTCGCTTTAGGTCGCAGAGGTTTCAGTCGCGATAATTTCGATGGCATTCAGCGCAATCAAGCTGAATGGCATCGATCGCGGCACGCAGATCCTCAGCGGTCGCGGGTGGATTAGTGCTTAGCGATGAAGTCTTTGATAAAAACGCGTTAAGAATCTGCCCAAACTCAGAACTGCTCGCCCAGATCTCGGGGCCCGCCGCGCCGGCGGGTGCAACCGCTTCAAAGAGCGTCGGAATCGCTTTAGCCGCAGCATCAACTTTTTTTGCCTGTGCTGCTACCTGTTCTGCATTAAAGTGCGCGCCCTTAGCGACATCAATGAGAGGGCGCAGTTCGCGGCGCAGCTGCTCAAACCCCTGCTCACGCAGATTGTGCCATTCCCAATAGCTTTTGCCCTGAGTCTCGCGAACCAGATTCAGATAGCTCCAGCTACCCGCGAGTATCAATACCGCAAGAACAGAAACAAGCGAGATCGCTTTCGTTTTGGTCATTTTGTTTACGCCACTTCTCTAAACAAAGCGTTAGCGAAAGTACCAGTAGAGGTTGAAGAAAAGCTTAACAGGGGTCCGTCTCATTCACCGATTTGGACAGCGCGAGAATATCATTAACCTCGTCGAACAGCTGTTTGGCTGACTCGTTGGTTTCGCAGTGCGGCTCCAGCATTCTCGCTGCATCCTGCAGTGTTATCTCGCCCTGTTTGAGCGAATTTACGACAAATCCGGTGATGTCTTGCATACTGAGCCCTCCTTTTTGAGAAGCTGTAGACACCACTATAGACAAAAATTGTGCAGCGCACAAAAATATTAATCATTCAGTTTCAGCGTAGCGATCTTAAGTCCGGGATCATCCGGATCGCCCTTAATACTGAAACCAAGCTTCATCATAAAGTTAAGCATATGTCGGTTATTGGCGAGAATTTCGCCGAAAATCGACTTAAGTCCGCGATCTCGGGCTATCTCGATTAGGCTGCTCATCAGCTGATAGGCCAGGCCAAGTCCTTCGTAATCCTGGTTGATGACAATCGCAAATTCGCAACTTTCATGATCTGGCGTGGTCGCGTAGCGAGCGACACCGATCTCCACTTCGGTTTCGCCGTTTTTCACCGCGACCAGCGCCATCTCATCCTCGTAGTCGATTTGGGTAAAGCGGACCAGCATCTGTGGCGTGATCTCATGCACCACGCTCATAAATCGAAAGTATTTGGCTTCGCTGGAGAGCTTATCGACGAAATGTTTCTCAATCTCCGCATCTTCAGGGCGAATGGGTCGAATAGTAATCTCTTCACCGTTCTTGAGGGTCGTTTGTTTAATCAGGTTGACCGGGTAGGGGTGGATGGCCAGATGATCGTACGGACGTGACTGCTCAACTTTGCTCACTTTGATTCGTGCATCTACAGCGATTGCGCCCTGATCATCGACAATCAGCGGATTGATATCCATCTCCTCAATACAGGGCATCTCACAGGCGAGGTTGGAGAGGCGCAGAAGAATATCTTCGATCGCCTCAACCTTAGCTGCAGGCAGATGCCGATAGGCGCCGAGCAGTTTAGAGATACGCGTACGGTAGATAAGATCACGCGAGAGCTTTCGGTTGAGGGGCGGTAAAGCGACTTTTACATCATCAAACGCCTCGATAAAGGTGCCACCGGCGCCAAACGTAATCACCGGACCAAAAACCGGATCACGCTTAATGCCGACCATCACTTCACGGGTTCCCGCGCCGCCAATCATTTTCTCGACGGTGACTGAATGCAGCTCAAGATCAGGTGCTCGGTAGCTTACGTGCTCGATCAGTTCGATATAGGCTCGGCGCACTTCGGCTTCATCCACCAGATTAAGGCGCACGCCACCGACGTCAGATTTGTGGGTTAGCGAGGCCGAGAGAATTTTCAGGACAACCGGATAGCCGATCAGTTCTGCATGTTCGACCGCCTCATCAGCGCTGTTTGCAACACCCGCGCGCGCATGAGGTATGTTAAACGCATCCATCACTTGATAGGACTCCGGCTCAGTCAGTGTCTTGCGGCCTGAGTCCATAACTGAGCTTATCAACGCTTGTGCAGTGGCTTTATCGGGGCGCTGAAAACCGCGCTTGAGTTTTCCCGGTACCTGCAGAAGCATGCGCTGTGTACGCTGATACGCGGCTTTGTATGAGAACGCCTCGATACAGCTCTCAAGCGTTTTGAATTGCGGTACCTTGGCCTGATTGAATAGCCTGCGCGCTTCAATAACCTGAGCCCCGCCCATCCAGGAAACCAGCACCGGTTTGCGCGATGCGCGGGCCAGATCGGCGATGACACGAGCGACATCGGTTGGTCGCGTCATAGCCTGCGGGGTCAAAATGACAATGAGTGTGTGCACCTCGGGCGCATCCAAACAGATCTGTACGGCTTCACGGTAGCGGTCCGGAGCAGCGTCGCCGGACAGGTCAATCGGGTTAGATTGCGACCATTCGTTGGGCAAAACCGCATTGAGCTTTTCCAGCGTTTCATCACTTAGCTGAGAGAGTTCAACACCCATATCGGCAGCGCAGTCTGTGGCCATCACGCCCGGGCCGCCGCCATTCGTAATGATGGCGATCGTCTCGCCTTTGGGCAGGGTCTTTGCGCCCGCCAAAATACGTGATGCGGCGAACAGCTGAGTGAGTGTGTTGACGCGCACGACACCCGAGCGTTCGAGTGCAGCGGAAAACACTTCATCGCTACCTACGAGACTCCCCGTATGAGAAAAGGAGGCCTGAGCAGCGCTCTCATGACGACCGGTTTTCAGTACGATGACCGGTTTGATGCGTGCTGCTGCGCGTAACGCACTCATAAAACGTCGGCTCGTGTGGATCCCCTCCATGTAGAGCAGGATGCTTTTGGTGGCACCATCATTGGCCAGATAATCCAGGTAATCGCCAAAGTCGAGATCAGCGTTTATTCCCGTTGAGATCACGGTAGAAAAACCGATACCGTTAAGTTCGGCCCAGTCCAGTATTGCGGTACAGATTGACCCAGATTGCGAGAGCAGGGCGATACTGCCTTTCTCAATCTGGTTGTTGCCGAACGTCAGATTTACCTTAGCTAAGGGACGCACAAAACCCAGACAGTTTGGGCCCATAAGCCGCATTCCGTAATGGCGGACCAACTGCATTACCGCATCTTCACGCTTTTGCCCGGCGAAACCCGCCTCACGAAAACCGGCTGGTAAGATCAGCAGCATCTTGACACCCTGTTCGCCACATTCTCGCACCTGCGCTTCGACCGTATCGACCGAGGAGGTAATCACGGCCAGATCGACCTTTTGTTCGACCTGGGTCAATGAATCGTATGCCTGATGCCCCAGAACCTTGTCAGTCTTTGGGCTAATCGGATAGATTTTTCCTCGAAAACCTGCGTCAATAAGATTACGAAAAACGAAACTCCCCAGAGATTCGCAGGCATCTTCGGCACCGAATATGGCGATTGATTGGGGCGTGAATAGTGCAGAGAGATAATGTTGGCTCATTAGCGATCCTAAAGTGTCAGTAGAGCACCGGCTCTTAATAGCACTTAGTCTAACAAGCTAAATTGATATTTCTCTGACACGGGTCACGAATATAAAAATAGAGTTGAGAAAAGATGACTACTGCACTAATTAGCCATGATGACTGCCTGGCTCACGATACCGGTATAGGCCACCCTGAAAATGCCGGTCGCATCCGCGCAATTAATGACCGTCTTATGCAAACTCAACTTTTTGACTGGCTGGCGCACGTCGATGCACCGCTGGCTACTCGGGAGGCGTTGTTACGCGCTCACACCCCTGAGCATGTCGATAAGGTGTTTAGTCTGTTTCCGCGAGAAGACTCGACCTATCTTGATCCGGACACGGTCGCCTGCCCGCAATCACTGACTGCCGCATTGCGCGCAGCCGGAGCCGTTGTCGAGGGGGTTGATCGCGTAATGCGAGGCGATAATCCCAACGCCTTCTGTTTGGTCAGACCGCCGGGTCACCATGCCGAGTCTGATAAACCGATGGGCTTCTGTTTCTTCAATAACGTAGCCGTTGGTGTGGGTCATCTCTTGAAAAATTATCCGGTAGAACGGATCGCTGTACTGGACTTTGATGTACATCAGGGCAATGGTACCGAGGAGATCTTCCTCGACGACGAGCGCATCATCTTTTGCTCAACCTATCAGCATCCGTTCTACCCACACTCGCCGGTTTATCCCGAAACCTATCGCCAGGTATCAATTCCACTGGATGCGACTGCGAAGAGCGAAGAGTTTCGCGCCGCTGTGACTGATCACTGGCTACCGGCACTGGAGCGCTTTGAACCAGAATTTATCTTTATCTCAGCGGGTTTTGATGCGCACCGAGACGATGATATGTCGTCGGTCAGTCTGACTGATGCTGATTATCAGTGGGTTACAGAGAAGATAATGGCAGTTGCCGAAAAGTATGCGGGTGGACGCGTCGTCTCCTCGCTTGAGGGTGGCTACGAGTACCGATCCCTGGCTCGCTCGGTTGAGAGACATCTGCGTGTCCTGATGGGACAGCAGGGATAAATATAGGAAAAAAGCGCAGAGTAATCAGTGTGCTACAGGGAAATTAAGTTCAGCTTAGTGATTTTAATTTGCGGTGTTGCTAAAAACAGACGTTTATTTTGGCGCCGAATCGTTGATGTAATAAAAATCATTCTATTTTAGTGGAATAGTTTTGCAATTCTGGCGGTACCGGTTAGAGTGTTAAAAAACTAAAACCCGTACGTTTTTGATGCTTAATTTTCTACTTAACTTCAAGCTGTTTTTCGCAGTGCTGGCATTTGGGCTGGTTATGAAGTTTCTTGTGGATGGCGCCGGTGCATTGATCGGGCAGTCGAGCACAGTGGTGGCTAGCCAAACCGCCGTTAAGCCAGCCTCGAGCCCCTCCGTTGCAGATCAACAGGCGGCCATTCTAGCGGGCGCCGATCCAACTCAACTTTTTGAATCAACCGGCGCGGGTGGCGCAAAAGATCTGCCGCAAGCGCAAGTCAGTTGCAGTACCGGCACGCTCGAGATTGAGGACCCCGCCTGGACTGATTTAAACGGGACAGCTTATGTTTCAACCCTGGTTGATAGCGAACGCTATTTTCAAACACTCACCCTTCCACCCACCTTTTTTGTTCAGGATTCGCACCGTCGCGTCACAGCAACGGTTATAGACAAACTACCGAATACCGCCCTAAAAGCGATGGAAGATCAACTCGCAGAACTTAACCTGTGCGAGACGAAATCGACCTATCTGGCTCGCCTTAGCCGCTAATCTGACCTCTCCTTGACTCGGGTCAACCACGCCGCGCTCGTAAGCGTCTATCCTTAAATAATTCAACTCCCGATCTGCTCAAAGGAAGGTGCGCGTTGAAGGAACGTAAGATCGCTCGAAAAATTGTTTGGTGGGCTGTATTCGCAGGGATTCTGGCCTCCCTTTTGGTTTCGGGCGTGCAGTTTTTGCTTGAGTATCAATCCAGGCTGGCGCAGGTTAATGAGAATATACGCGCCGTCGGGGAAACCTTTAAACCCAGTTTGACGCAAAGTCTGTGGTCCTATGACCTGGCTCAGGCAGATCTTCAGATGCAGGCGATGGTTCAACAACCCTTTATCTCAAGTGGTCAACTGATCATAGGAGAGAGTGAGGCTCCGCGCGTTTATGGTGCGGCCAATGAAGAGGAGTTTCTGGAGCAGCGCTTTGAACTCAGCAATGTCGATATTCGTGATCAGTCCGTTTTGGTCGGCACGCTGGTGCTGCGCAGTGATCTGGACCGCGTGCGCGACCAGTTAGCCACTGAAGGGCTGCGCGCGCTGATCGCTAACTCACTGGTTATACTGGTGATTGCAGGGGTTCTCACCCTTATCTTTCAGGTGTTGGTGACGCGGCGTATCTCCACTATGGCCTCTATCTGGGGCGAGGTGACAGAGGATGATCTGCGCGCGGGGAACCTTCATGAACGCATCACTCGACTCTCGCCGAGACACGCACACAAACAGGATGAGATCGACCAGCTCGAGCGCGTTATTGAGCTGCTTTACGGCACAGGCTATCGGGCACTGCAGGAGGCGGAGCAGAAAGAGCACATACTAATTGAGCTAAAGAAGAAAGCTGAATCCGCTAACGTCGCTAAGAGTGAGTTTCTGGCCAATATGAGCCACGAGATTCGCACCCCGATGAACGGCGTGACGGGGATTGCCGACCTGTTATTGCGCTCTAAGCTCTCATCAAATCAGGAGATGCTTGTCCGGCAGCTGCAAAGCAGTGCTAAAAATCTGTTGCAGATTATCAACGATATTCTCGATTTCTCCAAAATTGAAGCCGACGAGTTGGACCTCAATCCAGTCGCTTTTGATCCCGCATCGCTCATTGCGGAAGTGGCTCGCAGCTTTACATCAACAGCCAGCGCGAAAAATATTGGGTATACGGATTTAATGGTTGATGGGGCACCTTCACCCCATCAATCTGATACCACCCTCAGATGGTTGATAGATCGACTCCGTAGTTGAGTTCCTCTGCGAAGTCCGGCAGTCCGTAACCGATGGTTTTCTTGTAGAAAGGAGAGACCTTCGCAGTCGGTGCCTTCTTCTTGTGCTTCGTGGTGTAGAGCATTCGTGCCCGCATCACCTCGAAGGAGTAACCGCGCCCTTCACGGTTCTTGTCCTTGGCCAGTCGGTTGATGGACTCCGTGTAAGCGTTGGTGACGGGCATGTCCGTCTCGAAGTAGGTCATGGTCTCTTCGCGCCAGTTTCCCACTGCCCTGACCAGATCGCTCCAGACTTCCTTTTGGCCCTTCGGGATGGTGGCTATCCACTCGTCCAGGGCGGCTTCTGCCTGGAGCCGTGTGGTGGCGTCCCAGATGCCGTAGAAGCGCTCCTTGTGCTCGTAGGCGGCCAGCAGTTGCGGGAACGCGCCTGTCCAGGTCTCCATGATGAGGCGCTCCCGGTCTGAGACTTCGTGAGCGCGTTTCAGCAGGATTTTCCGGTCTCCCTTGAGAGTCCGGCTCTGGGACGGTTTCAGCTCCTTTCTGAGGCCCTTGCGCACTTTCTCTAGGGCATCGTTGGCCATGCGCACCACATGGAACTTATCGACCACGATACGGGCCTGGGGCAGCACAGCCTTGACCGCTGCCCGGTAGGGGTTCCACATGTCCATGCTGACGATCTCGACCTTCTGCCGGTCTTTCAGCTTCATCAGGTAGTTGGTCACCACGTCCTGGCGGCGGGTGGCCAGCAGGTCGAGCAGGGTTCGCTCCTCAATGTTGGTCAGAATGCAGCGGTAGCGCTTGTTCAGGTATAGCTCGTCAATGCCCAGGATGCGGGGCGTCTCGAAGCGGTGCCAGCGCCCCAGGAACTCGGCGCGGGCGTTGAAGATGTCGCGCACCGTCTTCTCGTCCAGGCCGGTCTGTGCCGCCACAAAGGTGTAGGGGTGGTTGAAGGATTCCTTCTCCACGTACTCATGCAGCCGCAGTGTCATACGGAATCCGTCCACCATCTCCGGTAGCTGGGGCCTGAATGTTGTCTTGCAGGCCCGGCAGGTGTATCGGCGGCGGACCACCCAGAGAGTGACCCGCTTGCCGTGGATGGGCAGATCACGATAGGGAACGTCACGCTTGCCGAACCGTACGAGCTCACCCTGCACGCCGCATTCCTCGCAGGCGATGGGATCGGGCACGTCCACCTGGAAGTGCATTTCGTCGTCGGTTGATTTGCAGCCCAGTACTTGGTATTGCGGCAGGTGAAGGATGTTGTCGGGAAGTTCGGTCATGGTGTTGTATAAGCGTAGGTGTCAGTCAGATCCATCCGGCTCGGCATTGGTGTTTGCTTTTTTACCCAACAAGCTGCTGGAAACGAAAAGTAAGGCACCGAGGACAATTGCAATATCAGCCAGGTTGAAGGCCGGCCAATGCCAGTCTCGCCAATAGAAATCAAAGGAATCCACAACATAGCCGCGAAAGACCCGGTCAATCAGGTTGCCCATGGCGCCACCGAGGATAAGACTGTAAGCGATGGCTTCTCCTTTATGACGATTTTCAAGGATCAGCTTGATCAGAAAAATCGTGACCACTACCGCGATTCCGATAAAAAAGTAGCGCTGCCAGCCTCCACCATTCGCAAAAAGACTGAATGCGGCACCGGTGTTCCATAGGTGCACCCAGTTAAAGAACGGGGTCACCGAAACATACTCGCCATAGGCCATTGATTGCTGCACCAGCCACTTTACAGCCTGATCAGACGCTGCCAGCAGGCCCGATATGGACAATAGGGCATACGGCGAGAGCTTTTTGCCAATAATGAGCATTATTTAACCCTTCAACGCCAAAATGCGTCTGGCACCGTTAAGTACAATGCCCCCCGCGATGGTGCCGATAATCAGATCCGGATAATTGGAACCGGTCCACGCGACCAGGGCGCCGGCGGTGATGACCCCCAGGTTGATCACCACGTCGTTGGCCGAGAATATCCAGCTTGCCTTCATGTGCGCCCCGCCTTCCCGATGTTTGGATATGAGCAGCAGACAACTGGTATTGGCAATCAATGCGACGAATGCGATAGCCATCATCACCAGCGATTCAGGCTCACTACCGAATACAAAGCGTCTCACCACCTCTACGAGCACGCCCACAGCCAAGATCAGTTGCAGTACACCAGCAAGATGCGCGGCACGTACCTGCATTTTCACGCTATGTCCAACCGCATAAAGGGCAAGCCCGTACACCGCCACATCGGCAAAATTGTCCAGGGATTCTCCAATCAGGCCGGTGGACCGGGCGATCAGACCGGCAGTCATTTCCACCACGAACAGAAGTGCATTGATGCCGAGCAACCAGCGCAGGGTCCCGGATTCTTGCTTAGCAGAAGCTGCCGAAAACTCGGCGGCCTTGATGGTCTCCAGATTTGCAGCGACGGTTTCCTGAAGCGAGGCGCCTAGCCCCAAGGTCTTCAGTTTCGAGGTGACGGGCTCGACCTCGCCGTCATGCACGACCTTCAGCCGGCGGTTCGACAAGTCGAAGGACAGCGCCCGAATCTCCTCAAAGCCGTTCAGGGCTAGGCGAATCATTCGTTCTTCTGATGGACAGTCCATCTTCGGCACGGCATAAACACTGACCCATCTCCCTGGCGCCTCGGAGGAGGCCTGTATATCGGTATCCGCTGCGGACGTTGCATCACCGCCACAGGCGCCACCACAGGATTTGCTCATGATACGACTCCACTTGAACAATGTTGTGGTACCATTTAAAACTATAAAGCTACTATAAGGTCAATAGAGTAAAGAATCCGTTGGGGAGGAGGCTGATGCGCATTGGTCAGTTGGCGCAGTTGGTAGGGGTCGAAACACAGACGATCCGCTTCTATGAACAGCAGGGCTTGTTGCCGCCGCCTGATCGGCAGGACAACGGTTACCGTGTCTATACCGAGAAGCATGGTGAGGGGGTGGCCTTCATCCGTCGCTGCAGAATCCTGGGCCTGTCACTGGCTGAGATTCACGAACTACAGAGCTATCAGGACGACCCTCATCAGCCTTGTACCGCCGTCAACACCTTGCTCGATGATCACATCTCTCATGTGCGGTCGCAGATAACCGCTCTGCAAGCGCTTGAGAAACAACTCGTTTCACTGAGAGCGAGTTGCAACGATGACCGGGAAGTTGAGGCGTGTGGGGTTCTTGCTGGAATTAGCGAAGGAAACATGCACCAGCAGTAGGTGAAGCATCAACCAGATAATCCGATGAGATGCCGGTCTGTCTCACTCTCATGCAAAGGTAAGATCAACCATTTAATCCGCTTACCCTAAATTTTAATGGGAACTTATTGTGCTCGAATCCACACTTCCACCCCGGCGTCGCTACACGCCAGAAATGAAGCTTGAGATAGTCCAGGAAGCTATTCCGGGAACTTTGCCCTTCCGCTTGACAAGCGTCATGTCCGCTTCAGGGAAAATACCTTCGATCTTTACATTGGATTAACGTCAGGAATGTGCGCTTAGCCGCCATCTCCCGGTCCGAGGTAGATGACGCCTTAGTGCCGTTAGTCGTTATCATTAACGCGCATAGCTCTGGTCATCCAGTTGTGCAAGGCATTAAGTGGATAGCCATTACCATAGCCTTGCCCAACACTTTGAACACTCCAGCCACCTAGTTGGTCTATAAGTTCTGAAGGTGCATCTGATGCTCTCAATCTATCTCTAAAACTGTGGCGTAGTCCGTGAATAACGGCGTCCTTTCCTGCAATTATTTTTATCCACTTGTTCAAAGCGGCGCTTGCAGAGTTTGTTTTACATTCATTTTGGTTTGCATATCTTGGGAAGCAAAACTCATTTAGGGGGCTCTCTAGGAGTCGTTTAGCAGCCCACAATGAAGACCTTACGAGAGGAATAACTCTAGCGCTTGCAGAGGTCTTTAAGGGCCTGTGTGAGTGCTTTTGGATTATGATATGCGGTGTTTCTGTTTCAAGGATAATATCCGTTCTAAGAAGCCCTACAGCCTCTCCTAGGCGTATACCTGTGTCACTGATGAGAGCTATGAGATGTCTTAGGTCATCATCTAAAACCATGCATTCCTGTTGAATCTTTTGGATGCTATTTAATGGAATAGGTAGGCGTTTTTGCTTCTCACTATCATTAGCAAGGTAAACACCTTGGAAGGCGTTATTACACTCAAGTCCAAGCTCATTAATTGCAAAAGACACAACAGCTTTAATACACGCGAAATTACGCTGAATGGAACTCATTTGAGACCCACGATCAAGCAGCCAGTCTCTTAGTTTTGATGCGTCTGCTGTTGTGTATTGGTCTAAGCGGCGAATTCCCAAACATTCCTTCAGGTAGCCAATAGCTCTCTTGGTGTGGCTAAAGAAATACTTTCCTTTGCTCCGTCCTTTAATTGAAAGGTAAGTCTCCATAGCTTCATCTATTGTAGGAAGAGTGGAGTCCAGATTCGTGGTTGCTTGAGATGTCAGTAGGTGAGCTGCAGGCACGTTCATCTCCTTTAAACGCAGACCTAGCCAGTAGTCATCTAAGCGAGATGAAAGCAGTTTAGATGCTGTTGCTGCTCGTTTAGAGGATTTGGTACGAAGGCTCTGAACAATCCTTGAAGACTTGTAGTGATGTCTAAGATCGCTAGGAACAGCTCTAGAAAAATAATAGATAGAGTCTTTAACGAAGGTGTACGAAGGATGCTTTTGTGTATACGCCATTGTCTACTCCTGGGACGCGGATCATGAGGATTCGCAAGGAAAACAATGGGATACCTTAAGGGATCTCAAGGTTTCTAAAGTGTCTCTCTGTAATCTATACCAAAATTAAATGGTACCGATGGTCGGACTCGAACCGACACGCTTTATAGGCAACGGATTTTGAATCCGTCGTGTCTACCAATTCCACCACACCGGCAGAGAGTGTGGCGCATTATAAGCGGGTTTCAGAATAGGTCAATCTTCTGTGACGTTTTTAAGTAGATTTTGTTAATATTTGCGCCCCGCAATTTTAACGCTCGGTATCTATGAAGCTTAGTGATTTTGATTTTGATCTGCCTGAAGAGTTGATCGCACACTTCCCGTTAGAACAACGTACCGCCAGTCGCCTGTTGCAGGTCGATGGGAATACGGGTGAACGTGTGCATGGCTCGTTTGGCGACATTCTCGATCTGGTCGAACCTGGTGATCTGATGGTCTTTAACGATACTCGGGTCATTCCGGCACGTCTGTTTGGGCAGAAGGAGAGTGGCGGTAAGGTTGAGTTGTTGGTAGAGCGTGTCATCGGTGAGAAGCGTGCCCTTGTCCATCTGCGTGCCAGTCGTACTCCAAAAGAGGGCGCTAAACTGCAGTTCGAAGGGGGTATAAACGCAGAGGTCGTAGGTCGTGAAAATGGCCTGTTCGATCTGCAGTTTGATATTGACGAGTCGATCATTGAAGCGCTAGAGCGTGTTGGCCACATGCCATTGCCGCCATATATCAAACGTGAGGACCAACTCTCTGACCGTGAACGTTATCAGACTGTTTACAACAAAAAGCCAGGGGCTGTCGCAGCGCCAACTGCTGGTCTGCACTTTGATGATGAGTTGATCGCTAAGTTAGAAGCCAAAGGTGTAGAGCGTGCGTTTGTCACTCTGCATGTCGGCGCGGGTACCTTTCGTCCGGTTAAGGTGGATAACATTAAGACCCATGAGATGCATGCCGAGTACATCGAGGTCGATCAATCGGTATGTGATGCGGTAAACGCGGCCAAGGCTAGAGGTAATCGAGTCATTGCGGTGGGCACGACCAGTGTGCGCTCGCTTGAATCAGCAGCCCAATCAGGGCGTATTGAGCCAACCTTTGGCGATACGCAGATCTTTATCTACCCAGGCTATCAATACAAAGTGGTGGATGCTCTGGTCACCAATTTCCACCTTCCGGAGTCGACACTGTTGATGTTGGTCTCTGCGTTTGCGGGGTATGAAACGACCATGGCGGCTTATGAAGAGGCCGTTGAGCAGAAATATCGATTTTTTAGTTACGGTGATGCGATGTTCTTAACGCGCAACACCCAAGGTTAAGCAGGAAAGTAGATGAGCCGTCACTGTTTTATGAAATTTGAGACGATTACGAGCGAAGGTAAAGCGCGTCGTGGTCGTTTGACCTTCCCGCGTGGTGAGGTCGAAACCCCTGCATTTATGCCTGTGGGTACCTATGGAACCGTCAAGGGCATGCTGCCGCGTGATGTCGAGGCGACAGGTGCTCATATCTTATTGGGTAATACATTCCACCTGATGTTACGTCCTGGTACCGATCTGATCGAACTTCATGGCGATCTTCACGACTTTATGCAGTGGGATAAACCGATACTGACTGACTCAGGCGGCTTCCAGGTATTTAGCCTAGGTAAAATGCGCAAGATCACAGAAGAGGGCGTCTCTTTTCAATCGCCTGTGAATGGTGACAAGGTCTTTGTCAGCCCCGAAGTCTCGATGGAAGTACAGCGCAAGCTAGGGTCTGACATCGTTATGATTTTTGATGAGTGTACACCTTACCCTGCCACTGAGCAGGAGGCGGCTGACTCTATGCGTCTCTCTCTGCGATGGGCACAGCGATCTAAAGATGCGCACGGTGACAGTCCCTCGGCGTTGTTCGGTATTGTGCAGGGTGGTATGTATGAACACCTGCGTGATGAATCTCTAGAGGGGCTCACCAATATTGGCTTTGACGGCTATGCCATTGGTGGTCTGTCGGTGGGTGAGCCTAAGCATGAGATGATCAAAGTGTTGGATCATTTGGCTCATAAGATGCCGGAAGATAAGCCACGTTATCTGATGGGTGTGGGCAAGCCTGAAGATTTGGTGGAAGGGGTGCGTCGTGGGGTTGATATGTTCGATTGTGTCATGCCAACTCGAAATGCACGAAACGGCTTTTTATTTACCCGTGAAGGGGTTGTAAAAATCCGTAACTCGTCCCATAAAACAGATATTGGACCAGTGGATGCGGAGTGCGGTTGTTACACCTGTCAGAACTTCAGTCGATCTTACCTGCACCACCTTGATAAGTGTGGCGAGATTCTGGGCTCGCAGTTGAATACGATTCACAACTTGCACTACTACCAAGACTTGATGGCAGGTTTGCGTGGAGCCCTTGAACAGGGTACATTGACCGCCTTCGTAGATGAGTTCTACCGTCGACGTGGCATGGAAACGCCAGCGTTGGCTGAATGACTTAAATAAACTTATATAAATGATGTTACAGGAGTGCTTTTAATGAGCTTCTTTATTTCACCTGCTTACGCTGAAGGTGCAGCTGGTGCTACCGATCCAGGTATGTTTAACCTTATTTTCCTACTGGGTTTCGGTTTGATCTTCTACTTCTTCATGTGGCGCCCACAAGCAAAACGTCAGAAGGAGCATAAAGCACTGGTATCTGGTCTTGCTAAAGGTGATGAAGTGATCACCGCTGGCGGTATCATCGGTAAGGTTGTTCGTGTGTCTGACGACTACATTGCACTTGAAGTATCAGAAGGTGTTGAGCTTAAGTTCCAGAAGACTCACGTTGCGTCTGAACTGCCAAAAGGCACTATTAAAGGTATTTAATCGACCTTGCTTACAGCGCTGTTACTGAACGGTAACGGCGCTTTTCTGTTTTTAAAAGGATGGGCCTGTAATGCTCAATCGTTTTCCTCTTTGGAAAAGCTTGATGATTGTTGTGACACTTTTGTTCGCAGCTATCTACGCTATGCCAAACCTCTACCCTGACGACTTTGCGGTTCAAGTGTCGGGTTCCAAACAAGATTTTAAAGTGGATGATCGCACTCTTGCTCGCGTGACGGCTGCTCTGGATAACAACCAGATCGAGTACAAATCGCTTGAAGCAGAAGAGGGTAAAGGTCTGATCCGCTTTGCCGATGGTGATGCTCAGCTACGTGGCCGTGAAGTGATCGGCCGTATCCTGGGTGAAAATTACACCGTAGCTTTAAACCTAGCACCCACGACACCTAGCTGGCTGACAGACATCGGTGCCGGCCCAATGAAACTGGGTCTGGACCTTCGAGGTGGTGTCCACTTCCTGCTAGAAGTGGATATGGTGACTGCCGTCTCTCAGCGTCTTGAAGTGTACGTCAGTGAGATCAAATCTAACCTGCGTAAAGAGCGTCTGCGTTACCGTCAGGTAGAGACTCTGGATGATGGTACGCTAGCGGTTCGCTTTGCCGATGCTGCTACGCGTGATGAGGCCTCTTCGCTACTCAGAAAGAGCTACCAGGAGTTTTTGATCACTGATCTGGATGAAGAGGACTACTCGAGCCTGCAGATCTCTTTGAGTGAGCAGACACTGCGTGATATTGAAGATTATGCCGTTAAGCAGAACCTGACAACGCTGCGTAACCGTGTCAACGAACTGGGTGTGGCTGAGCCGCTGGTACAGCGCCAAGGTCGTAACCGTATCGTGGTTCAGTTGCCGGGTATTCAGGATGCGGCCGCCGCTAAACGTATCATTGGTAAAACCGCTAACCTTGAGTTCCGTCTAGAAGCAAAACCTGACACCTCTCGTGCGCTGACTGAGACCTACTCATTCCGTTCAGATGAGAACCGTAAAGCGAACCTTGAACGTGATGTCATCATTACCGGCTCTAGCGTCTCTAATGCGCAGTCGAACTTCGATGAGAACGGCATGCCTCAGGTATCAATCAGCCTTGATTCCAAAGGGGGACAGCTGATGAACCGCACGACGCGTGATGCTATTCAACGTCGCATGGCGGTTCTGTTTGTCGAGTTTAAAGCGCGTATGGTGACTGAGACGGTTGATGGTCAGCAGGTTGAAAAACGTGTGCCATACGTTGAGAAGAAGATCATCTCCCTTGCAACGATTCAGAGTGCGTTGGGCTCTAGTTTCCGTATTACCGGTCTAGATAACCCGCAAGAAGCGTCTGAGTTGGCGCTGTTGCTACGCGCTGGTGCACTAGCAGCACCTATCTACTTCGTCGAAGAGCGTACCGTAGGTCCATCGATGGGTGCTGAAAACATCGAGCTTGGTTTGACGTCCGTTCAAATCGGTTTCGCTGTGGTGATGCTCTTTATGCTGGCTTACTACCGTGTATTTGGTTTAATCGCCAACATTGCATTGACACTTAACCTGGTGATGCTGGTGTCGGTTATGTCGATTCTATCGGCCACTCTGACCCTGCCGGGTATCGCGGGTATTGTTTTGACCGTCGGTATGGCGGTAGATGCCAACGTGCTGATCTTTGAGCGCATCAAAGAGGAGCTTAAGGTCGGTATGCCGGTGCAATCAGCGATTCACTCCGGTTTTGCACGTGCCTTCACAACGATTTTGGATGCCAACGTCACGACATTGATCGCAGCGTTGATCCTATTTGCGATGGGTACGGGACCAGTGAAAGGGTTCGCGATTACGCTGTCAGTCGGTATTTTGACCTCAATGTTTACAGCCATCCTTGTGACTCGCCTGATGGTGAATCTGGTGTATGGCGGCAAACAACTTAAGTCGATCAAGCTGTAAGGAGGTCTAGAGATGTCAGAAGTTCACAAACTCTATAATTTCATGGGCCTACGTAAGGTCTTTGGTATCTTCTCGATCGTTTTGATGATCGCTTCAGTCGCGACATTAGCGGTTAACGGTCTTCGCTTTGGTCTCGACTTCACAGGCGGTAGCTTGGTTGAAGTGGGTTATGAAGAGTCAGCGGATCTGAACCTTATTCGTCAGCAGCTGTCGACGGCGGGTTATCAAGATGCCGTTGTGCAAAACTTTGGGTCCAGTACCGATGTGTTAATCCGCTTGGGTGAGACGCACGACCCTAAGTTAGGTGACAAAGTAGTTGAGGCGCTAAAAGCCGATGGTTCTGCTGTCGAGTTGCGTCGTAACGAGTATGTCGGTGCACAGGTCGGTGAAGAGCTTCGCGAGCAGGGTGGCTTAGGCATGCTGCTGGCGCTAGCGATGATCATGGTCTACCTAGCGTTCCGTTTCCAATTCAAGTTCTCTCTTGGTGCTGTATTGGCCTTGGTTCACGATGTGACCATCGTGCTCGGCTTCTTCTCGATCATGCAGTTGGATTTCGATCTAACGGTCTTGGCGGCGGTGCTTGCGGTGATCGGTTACTCGTTGAACGATACGATTGTTGTCTATGACCGTATCCGTGAAAACTTCCGCATCATGCGTAAAGGTGGTCCGATCGAGATAATGAACAGCTCGCTGTCACAGACGTTGAGCCGTACATTGGTGACCTCTTTAACCACAGCGCTCGTATTGGTTGCGCTGTTGGTCTTCGGTGGTGAGACCATCCGTGGCTTTGCCATTGCGCTGCTTGCGGGCGTTGTGATTGGTACCTACTCTTCAATCTATGTCGCAGCGAATCTGCTGTTGGCACTCAAGATTACGAAAGAGGATCTGATTCCTCCGCCTAAAGAAGAGTCAGAAATAGACGAAATGCCCTAATGTTAAAGCCGGCTCTTGATGCCGGCTTTTTTATTTCAGGTTAATATGACTGAAACACTATTATGGATTGGATGATTAATGAGTAAACAGTGGCGCGATAACGACCCCAACGCACAGGAAGAGGCGGGTAAATACGACCGACCTGTGCCCAGTCGAGACTACATTATTGAGTTTCTTCGAAAGTGGGGGGCTCCTATAAGCCATGCGCACCTTTGTGCAGAGCTAAAGCTCAGTCATCCTGATGATATTGAAGCGGTGCGTCGTCGTTTGATCGCAATGTGCCGTGATGGGCAGTTGATATCGGATCGTCGCAATCAATTCGGTTTGATTGAGAAGATGGATCTGATACCTGGTCGTGTCATTGGTCACCGAGATGGCTTCGGCTTTGTTAAGCCCGATGCGGGTGGTGATGATCTGTTTATCAGTGCTCGCCAGATGAAACAGTTATTTGATGGCGACCGTGTTCTTGTTCAAGAGATCGGCTCTGATCATCGTGGCCGTCCAGAAGGCAAAGTTATCGAGCTGCTAGAACGCCCTTTGAAAAAGGTGGTGGGACGCTTTGATGGGGAGAATGGCTTCGGTTCACTGATTCCAGAGAACCAGCGTATTACCAACCAGATTGTGGTGATGCCTGATCCTGATAAAGATCTTAAATATGAAGATGGTCAACTGATTGTTGTTGAGTTGGTTCAACAACCGGATAAGCGCCACCCCGCGCGCGCCAAAGTGGTTGAAGTACTGGGTGATCACTTGGCGCCGGGAATGGAGATTCAAGTTGCCATTCATAACCACGACATTCCCAATGAGTGGAATGCCGGCGTTCATCAAGAGATCGGTGATTTAACTCCGGAAGTTCGGGAAGAGGACAAGACCAATCGTGTTGATCTGCGTGATCTTCCGTTTGTCACGATTGATGGTGAAGATGCACGCGACTTTGATGATGCTGTCTATGCTGAGAAGAAGCGTATGGGCGGCTGGCGCCTATGGGTAGCGATTGCCGATGTCTCTTACTACGTTAAACCGAACAGCGAGCTGGATAAAGAGGCGGTTAAACGCGGTAACTCGGTCTACTTTCCAGAGTATGTTGTGCCGATGCTGCCTGAGCTGTTATCCAACGGACTCTGCTCGCTGAATCCCAACGTTGATCGTTTGGCGATGGTCTGTAAGCTCAATATTAAACGAGACGGTTCAATCGGTGATGCGGAGTTTTTTGAAGGAATCATTAACTCAAAAGCCCGTCTGACCTACACCAAAGTGGGTGCTATGTTGGATCGAGATGATGATTCGGCTGACGCTGAGTTGTGGCGTGATCAATATAAACAGGTGTTACCTCACCTACAGACGCTTCATGGGTTGTTCCACCGGCTTCGCGAAGCGCGCGATGATCGTGGAGCTATCGATTTCGACACCACCGAAACACGCATTGTATTTAGTGATGAGCGTAAGATTCAGAACATAGTACCCGTGACACGTAATGATGCGCATAAGCTCATCGAAGAGTGTATGTTGGCCGCCAATGTGGCAACGGCAAAGTTCTTAGCGAAGCGTAAAAAGCCTGCTATTTACCGCATCCATGACGGCCCTAAAGAGCAGCGTCTGGAAAACCTGCGTGCCTTTTTAGGAGAGTTGGGTCTGGCGCTACCGGGTGGTGATTCACCGGAGCCTAAGGACTATCTAAAACTGGCGTCAGCGATCGAAAATCGCCCAGATCGACACATTATCCAAACCATGATGCTTCGCTCTATGCAGCAGGCTGTTTATAGCCCAGATAACCATGGCCACTTCGGTTTGGCGTATGAGGAGTACACTCACTTTACCTCACCGATTCGACGTTACCCTGATCTTCTTGTCCACCGGATGATTCGATCAGCGATTCACGAAGATAAGAAGATTAAAGGAGCCGCGAGACCGGATGGTTTTGTACGCAACCCTAGCTTTGTCATGAACTACAGTGCAGAGCAGATGCTGCAATTCGGTGAACACTGCTCGATGACTGAGCGTCGTGCCGATGAGGCGACACGTGACGTGATCTCTTGGCTGAAGTGTGAGTACATGCAGAGCCAGATTGGTGAAGAGTTCACTGGCGTTGTCTCTGCGGTAACAGGCTTTGGTGTGTTTGTTGAGTTGGACGATCTTTTTGTCGATGGTCTCGTTCATATCACCAGTCTACCAAGTGATTACTACCAGTTCGAAGCGGGCAAGCAGCGTTTGATCGGCGAACGTACAAGACGCGTCTTTAAGCTAGGCGATCGATTAGGCGTGCGCGTTGCACAGGTCAATCTGGATGAGCGCAAGATTGATTTCGAACTGCTCGATTCAGAGAAAAATAAACCGACGAAAAAACCATCAGTCCGAGAGCGTTTGGCCATGGGGCTGTTTGATCAGAAAGGTAAGGGCGGTGCTAAATCAGGTGCGCGCGGAAAGGGTTCAGGCTCTGGGCGTTCAAGCGGTGGTCGTTCAGGCGGCGGCTCTGGTGAAAAGTTTGGCGGTAAGACAGCCAGCAAAAGCCGTGGAGCAAAAAAGAGCGGCGCGTCTAAGCGCAAGCGCTCTTAACTGGGTATAATCGCATACAGCTTTCTTTGACTCGAGTAAGAGAATGAACGAACTGATTTTGTTGACCTTGTCTGGTTCCGATAAACCGGGCGTCACCGCGGGTATTACTACGATTTTGGCTAAATACGATGTTGAGGTTCTAGACATCGGTCAAGCAGTCATTCACAACACCCTATCCCTAGGTTTACTGTTAAAAGTACCTCATGAGGCTGAATCTTCACCGCTGCTGCGTGATCTGCTGTTCAAAGCGCACGAGATGAACATGGTGCCGCGCTTTGAACCGGTCACTCTAGAAGAGTACCAAAGCTGGGTCGGTGCACAGGGTAAGTCACGTCATATCATCACTCTGCTAGCGCGACGCATTTCGGCTGAGCATATCGCCAAAGTAACTGAGGTGGCTGCGCGCTACGATCTTAATATCGATAACATCTCACGCCTATCTGGCCGTGTCTCAATTGATGAGGTTGAAGAGGAAAGCAGCAAGGCCTGTGTCGAGTTCTCTGTACGTGATATGTCTGCGGATGAAGCTGAAGTGCGAGCGACTCTGCTAACTTTGGCATCAGAGCTGGGTGTGGATATCGCCTTCCAGCGTGACGACATCTATCGTCGTAACCGCCGTCTGGTGGTGTTCGATATGGACTCGACACTGATTGAAGCGGAAGTGATCGATGAACTGGCCAAAGAGGCCGGTGTCGGTGAACAAGTCTCAGAGATTACCGAAGCAGCTATGCGCGGTGAGATCGACTTCAATGAGAGCTTTAAGCGTCGTGTGGCTCTTCTGGAAGGGTTGGATGAGTCGGTCCTTGAAGGCATCGCTCAGCGCCTGAAAATGACCGAAGGTGCCGAGCAGCTAATGTCGCAGCTTAAACGCACGGGGTATAAGACCGCGATCCTTTCAGGTGGCTTTACCTACTTTGCCAAGTTCCTGCAGAAGCGTTTAGGTTTTGATTACATTCACGCCAATGAGCTCGACATCCAAGATGGCAAAGTGACCGGTAAAGTGGTCGGTACGGTAGTCAATGGTGAGCGTAAAGCAGAACTGCTGCGTGAGATTGCCGCCAAAGAGGGTGTCTCTCTAGAACAGACCATCGCAGTGGGGGATGGTGCAAACGACCTGCCAATGCTCTCTATCGCTGGCTTAGGCATTGCCTTTAGAGCCAAACCTCTAGTGCGTGAGAATGCTAAACAGTCGATCAGTACCCTAGGTCTAGATGGCATTCTATACTTGATTGGTTTCCGCGATCGGGATGTGTGATTGAGCGTCTGAATCAAAAAACCTCGCTTCGGCGAGGTTTTTTGTTGGAGCGTTCATAATTAAGTATCACAGAGTCAGCAAATCGCCTCATCTTCGATAAGGCTCCAACAAAGCATACGGTCATTAGTGTTTAGTTTTAACTGTTGGAGCGTCCTTGAAAAGGTCGCGATCAATACCTAGAAAATCGCCTCATCTGCGATAAGGCTCCAACAATGCTAAAGTCATTAGTGTTTAGTTTTAACTGTTGGAGCGTCCTTGAAAAGGTCGCGATGGAAATATGAGATTGATGTGGTGATGAAGCAGTATTACTCAAAAAAATGGCAGGGGTAGCAGGACTCGAACCTGCGCATGGGAGGATCAAAACCTCCTGCCTTACCACTTGGCTATACCCCTAGAATGGTGGCAATGACGGGATTCGAACCTGTGACCCACGCATTATGAATGCGTTGCTCTAACCAACTGAGCTACATTGCCATGCTTGAAAGACTTAGATGGCAGGGGTAGCAGGACTCGAACCTGCGCATGGGAGGATCAAAACCTCCTGCCTTACCACTTGGCTATACCCCTAGATGGTGGCAATGACGGGATTCGAACCTGTGACCCACGCATTATGAATGCGTTGCTCTAACCAACTGAGCTACATTGCCATCTTTCAAGGCCGCGAATTATTCCTTCTATAGGCTTCTATGTCAATAGAATCTAAGGGAAAAACCCAAATTCGGCCTGATAAAATTGTGAATCGATCAATCGCTGATCAATTCACAA
This sequence comes from Marinobacterium sp. xm-d-564, assembly GCF_013283345.1. Classification (NCBI taxonomy): domain Bacteria; kingdom Pseudomonadati; phylum Pseudomonadota; class Gammaproteobacteria; order Oceanospirillales; family Oceanospirillaceae; genus Marinobacterium; species Marinobacterium sp. xm-d-564. The sequence goes on from NZ_WBYO01000001.1 coordinate 355,427, forward strand.
ATTTTCGTTTTAAACGTTGAAACGGAAGTGGATAACGTCGCCATCTTTGACGATGTAATCTTTACCTTCTAGGCGAGCTTTACCCGCCTCTTTAGCGCCTTTTTCACCTTTATATTCGATGAAATCATCGTAGCTGATCGTCTCAGCGCGGATGAAGCCTTTTTCGAAATCGGTGTGGATGACGCCTGCAGCCTGTGGCGCGGTAGCGCCGATCTTGACGGTCCAAGCGCGGACCTCTTTAACACCGGCTGTGAAGTAGGTTTGCAGACCCAGTAGCTGGTAACCAGCGCGAATCACACGATCCAAGCCGGGCTCTTCCATGCCCATGTCTTGTAGAAACTCAAGGCGCTCGTCATCTTCCAGTTCAGAGATTTCAGACTCTAGCTTGTTACAGATCGCAACGACTTCAGCGTTCTCATTAGCGGCAAATTCACGAACCGCATCTAGATGAGGGTTATCTTCAAAGCCCTCTTCAGAGACGTTAGCGATGTACATAGTCGGTTTAGTCGTTAGTAGGTGGAATCCCTTCGTTAGCTTCTGCTCGTCGTCAGAGAGCTCTAGGGAGCGAACTGGCTGACCTTCTGATAGGTGAGGGATCAGTTTTTCCAGCAGGGCTTTCTGTGCCACTGCCTCTTTGTCACCGCCTTTAGCTGAACGTTGCACACGCTGTAGCTGCTTCTCACAGGACTCTAGATCTGACAGAGCCAACTCAAGGTTGATTGTCTCAATGTCTTCTAGTGGGTGGATGCGGTTAGCGACGTGGATGACGTTCTCATCTTCGAAACAGCGAACCACGTGTGCAATGGCATCCGTTTCACGAATGTTAGCAAGGAATTTGTTACCAAGACCTTCGCCTTTAGAGGCGCCTGCTACCAAGCCTGCAATGTCAACAAACTCCATCGTGGTTGGCAAGATGCGCTCTGGGTTTACGATCTCCGCCAGTGCGTTTAGGCGTGGATCTGGCATAGGCACGATGCCTGAGTTCGGCTCGATTGTACAGAATGGGAAATTCTCTGCATCGATACCCGCTTTAGTAAGCGCGTTAAAGAGCGTTGATTTGCCGACGTTTGGTAGGCCGACGATGCCACATTTAAATCCCATGATACTGTCCTATTTCGCTGATGCGTTAAAACTGTGAAGTGTGTTCATTGCTTTGGCATGATCCCCTGAGACAATCATCGGGATGTATCTCAACGTTTCATCAATCGCCTGTTGGGTAGAGTTACGTTCAGCAATCGGTGCTTTGCGCAGTACAAATCCTGCAACCTGTTGAGCGCTGCCCGGATGTCCAATACCTAAACGGAGGCGGTAAAAATCTTTGTTATTGCCCATGCTGGCAATAATGTCACGCAAACCATTGTGTCCACCGTGACCGCCGCCTTTTTTTAGACGTGATACACCCGGTGGTAGATCCAGCTCATCGTGAGCGACCAAAATGGATTGAATGGGAATCTTAAAAAAGTTTGCAAGTGCTGCAACGGCTTTGCCTGACCGGTTCATAAAGGTCGTTGGGACCAATAGATGAACGGGTTGTCCGTTGATTAGGATCTTGCTGTAGAGCCCAAAGTAGTTTTTGTTGGGCTGAAGAGGTGAACTGTGTTGAGCAGCGAGCTGCTCAACCAGTTCTGCACCAGCGTTATGGCGTGTTTCGTGATACTCAGCACCTGGGTTGCCTAGTCCGACAATGAGGCTGATACCTTCCATAAGCTGGCACGTATTAGGCTATTAGCCTGCTACTTTAGCACCGCGTGGTGAGTAACAGTAACCGATGCCTTGGTCGTGGTCTTCGCCGCGACGCAGAGCAACGATTTCAACACCTTCTGGCAGAGCGATGTCTGAAAGGTGAGCAATCTGACCAGTCTGGATCTGAGAAAGGTCACAAGAGACTGACTCAGGAAGGTCTTTAGCTAGACAAGTTACTTCTACAACAGCTGTTTCTGCAGCGAATTTAGCAGATGCTTTAGCAGCCGCTGATTTTTCGAAGTTAACGAACTGAAGTGGAACGCGGATCTTAATGCGCTGGTTGTCATCGATGCGCTGGAAGTCAGCGTGAAGAACAACAGGCTTCGCAGGGTGGCGCTGTAGATCTTTGATGATTACAACTGTCTTAGTACCGTCTAGGTCTAGCGCGATTGGCGATGAGTAGAACGCATCGTTTTGTAGTGCTTTACTTAGTTCGTTTGCGCTTAGGCTGATGCTCTGTGGCTCAGCTGAACCGTAAACGATTGCTGGTACTTGGCCAGCGCGACGCAGGCGGCGGCTCGCACCTTTCCCCTGATCTTCGCGGGCAGTTACATTTAGAGTGAAGTTAGACATTTTATATACCTATATAAATTTAAAAACTGCAGGGACCCGCGACCAGATCTCTACAGCTTTGTTTGCCCCGAAGGGCGTTTAGTGAGCCGAAGCTCTTAAAATCAGCTGTTCTTAACGGAACATCGCGCTGATTGATTCTTCGTTGCAGACACGGCGTACCGCTTCTGCCAACATGGGTGCCAGTGAAAGTTGGCGAATTTTGCTACAGCCTTTCGCGGCTTCGCTTAGTGGGATGCTGTCAGTAACAACCATCTCATCAAGCTGAGAATTTGCAATGTTATCAATGGCTGGGCCAGAGAAAACCGGGTGTGTGATGTAAGAGACAACGCGTTTCGCGCCTTTCTCTTTCAATGCAGCTGCTGCTTTACACAGTGTGCCTGCTGTATCACACATGTCATCAACAAGAATACAAGTACGACCTTCAACGTCGCCGATGAGGTTCATAACCTGTGATTCATTCGCACGCTCACGACGCTTATCGATGATCGCAAGATCCGTATCAAGCTGTTTGGCGACTGCGCGAGCACGAACAACACCACCGATGTCTGGTGATACAACCACAACATCGTCATAGTTCTGGTCGTTAATGTCGTCTAGAAGAACAGGTGAGCCGTAGACGTTATCAACAGGGATGTCGAAGAAGCCCTGGATCTGGTCTGCGTGCAGATCTACGGTCAAAACGCGGTCAACGCCTACGTTGGTTAGCATGGTTGCCACAACTTTAGCACTGATTGGTACACGCGCTGAACGCGGACGACGATCCTGACGAGCGTAACCGAAGTAAGGAATTACCGCTGTGATACGTGTTGCTGACGCACGACGGATAGCATCAATGAAGACCATAAGCTCCATTAGGTTGTCGTTTGTCGGTGCGCAGGTCGACTGCACGATGAAAACGTCTTTACCGCGAACGTTCTCTTGAATCTCTACACTTACTTCACCATCGCTGAAGCGGGATACTGTCGCTTGGCCAAGATCCAAATCTAGGCGCTCTGCTACACGTTCTGCCAATGCTGGGTTTGCATTGCCAGTAAATACCATCATCTTAGACACGTCGTAGTCCTGCTCTTTGTCAAAAGAAATGTATGATGAAGTCGTTTGTTGAGGATCTGTCATCGTAATTAATGGCAGGGGTAGCAGGACTCGAACCTACGAATGCTGGAATCAGAATCCAGTGCCTTACCAACTTGGCTATACCCCTAGCGCTCTCCAGTGGTTTCCCACTAAATTTAAGAGGCGCATATTTTAAATTAGAGGCGCTATAAATCAACCCCTGTTGACTGTTTTTTACACAGAATCAGTGTGGGAATTGCCAGTTGGAGATGATTAACGTGACATCCAGTTGAGTGTGACTCATTTTGAGCTTGCGCGGTGCTGTCTTGCCACTACTGAGTGTCGTTTGTGCGAGCGTACTGATCTGCCAGTCGTTTTGCAGAAATTGCCCCGGCTCTTTTGCAACGAAGGGTTGTCTAGGATCGGGTCTGCCTTGAATCCAGTAAAGGGCATGGTTTACTGGAAGTTGCCAGCCCAGCAACTCCTGCATCAAGGATTCAGCAGAGTCTGCTACGTAGCTCTGTTGATCGTCTGTCTCGAGCTTTGCATAACGATCATTGCCGGTTAGCCTCATGACCTGGCGGCCAAAGGGGTCGATCAGCGCTAGGTCGAACGTCTGTTGGTTTTGGGTCCAGTTAAAGCGGGCGCTTTCGCTGATCTGATCACCACGTACACCGAGTTTACCGCTCACACTAAAGGTGAGGTGAACGGGTTCAGTCAGCGGTTGTGCAGGAATAGGTTCTGGTTTTGTTATGCACCCGCTTAGATACGCGATTGAGCTGATCAGTATGAAAAGTTTTACAAGCTGTTTAGCCACTGCTCGGCCTCAAGGGTATGACGGTTTTCAGGGTGATCTTGAAGCAGAGTGTCCAGTAATGTCTTAGCTTCGTCAATCCGTTCCAGTTTGGCCAGTACCTGAATATAGTGTTTAGCGACTTCTGGGTCGGGAAAAGCTTTAAAGGCTTGTTCGATGTAGATCAGAGCCTCTTCATAGTTATTTGATAGATAAAACGCCCATCCCATAGAGTCGATGACTGCTGGATCGTCCGGGGTTGACTGATATGCCTCTTTAATCAGATTGAAGGCCCTCTCAAAATCGTCTGAATAGAGCAGCATTGAGTAGCCCAGAGCGTTCTTCAGGCTTGGGTTCTCTTCATCCAATGAGAGTGCTAGTTCAAGGTTGATCAGCATCTGCTCAGGATTGATCGGTTCAAAAGCGATCGCTTTCGCATAAATCAGCGAGTTGGCTTGTGGAACAATTTTTAGCTGTTCGTCGATCAGATCGATCGCCTCTTGGTTGCGTTGTTGATCCAGTAACCATTCGGCGGCGATGCGGGTCAAAGGCTCTATACGTTCTGGATCTTGTTTGATGAGCGTCGTTAGGCGCACCTCTAACTCACTGCTAGATGTTGTTGGATCAATGAGCTCTAAGGTTCTTGCAAAAGCGTTTAGTAAATTGTCACCTGATTTAACCTTGCCGTAAGCGATCAGAGCCGCTTCGGTGTTGCCACGCTGTTGCTCGATAGCCCCTTTGTAGAGGTAGATATCGCTGTTCTCTGGATCCATGGCAATCAGGCGGTCTATCCAACGCTCAGCCGGGTCGAGCAATTCGTTTTCCAGCAGTAACAGTGCGTAGTAGTAGATCAGTTGTGGATCTTCATTACTCTCGTTGATGGCCGACTCAACTAGATTAGGGACTTGATCTGGGCTCTCTATTAGAAGCAGTCGAATTTGGAAAGCCTGAAGCTCTCTGTGGTCTGCATGCTCTTTAAGTGCAGGCTGCATGAGATCCAGTGCGCGTGCGATCTCTTCAAGGTCGATGCCAATGATGCGTGCCTTATCCAGAGTAAGATCAGCATTATTAGGATCAATGGCCAGCCCCTGATCAAGTAGATCAATGGCCTTGTTGGGTTGCTGAAGTGAGCGTTGGATGCGCGCTTGAAGCAGAATATTGGGTAGCTTTTGTTGTTGCTCTGGCCCTAGATGCTGAAGGAGATCGAACAGTGCATTGAGTTCCGTGGGTTGTAAGGTTGCACGGTGGCTTTCGATCAGGCCATAAGTCTCAGCACTAAATTCGGAACGGCTTGCTAGGAGCTCCAACGCTTGATCGATTTTGCCCTCTTGAAAGTAGAGGTTAAGCAAAATTTGAAAGGGTAAGGCTTTGTTTGGATCGAGCGTTTGCCATAGTGTTGCCGACTGCTCGACAAGCTCTGCATCACGCATGAATTGTGAAATGCGAGTAGCGCGTTCAGCCAGTTCAGGGCTTTGCGAGAGTTGTGCTTGCTTGTAAAAAAGTGCTTGGGATTGAGCAAAGTCCCGATTCTGACCATAGAGCTCAGCGCTGATCAAATCAAGTAAAGACTCTTGGTTTAGTTCGCCCGGTGTATAGATGGTAGTCGAGTCGGCGCTTTTAAGTTCTGCCTGCTCTGAAGGGCTGTTTGGTTTTGTAGGAGTACAACCCGCTAGAAGAGCCGAAAGGGCCAATGCACTGAATAATGTCGATCTCAAATCTCAACTCCTAGGTTACCAATCTCATCACTATAGAAAACCGATCGGGTGTTGTCATGTGTATAAGCTGCAAAACAGAACAAAAACAGTGGTCTAGGGCTTAAGGGAGCCTACAGTTAGTCCATGATTTCTCAGCGTGATCTGAAACATTCAGATACAAGGCGGATTGCGCAGCTAATGGCCGTCGTCCTTAGTAAGCGATCCAACGCTGTAGACGGATGTTTCAGGTCACGCCCTACGGGGCTTACAATCAAATCCATCCTCTGTGTTGTGCTTTCTCGACTTAGCCCGCTAGGCCTTCAAAAACCCGCCTTGATGCTGAATTTGATTGTAAGCCTGAGATGTCATGGACTTACTGTAGGCTCCCTAGACTTTACCGTGTATTATTAGCGACCTGTAATATTTAGGTTCAAAAGGGATTCATGTCTTTACTCGCTTTAGGGATTAACCATAAAACCGCTCCGGTTGAGATCAGGGAGCGTGTCTCCTTTGCGCCCGAGTCTTTGGTTGATGCTGTAAAGCAAGCCTGTGAAGAGGCCTCACTTGAAGAGGTGGCGATACTCTCTACCTGCAACCGTACAGAGTTGTACTGCCGTTTAGAGGGTGATGGATCAGATCAGTTGCTCAACTGGTTGGCCAACTATCACCAGGTCGATAAGTCACAACTCGCCAACTGTATCTATGAGCACTGGGATTTAGGTGCTGCACGTCACATGATGCGTGTCGCATCGGGTTTGGACTCCTTGGTGTTGGGCGAACCACAAATCCTCGGGCAGTTGAAAGACTCATACTCTGTCTCGCAAGAGGCGGGACGAGCGCACGCAGAGTTAGGTCGACTCTTTAGACAGACTTTTTCTGTGGCCAAACAGGTTCGAACCGAGACCAGTATTGGACAGAACCCAGTCTCTGTTGCCTATGCTTCAGTTAGCCTGGCGCAGCACATTTTTGCCGATTTGGCGGATAGCCGAGCGCTACTGATTGGTGCCGGTGAAACCATCGAGCTGGTGGCTCGACACCTAAAGAATGCTGGAATTAAATCGATTACCATCGCGAACCGAACGCTATCTCGTGCACTGGCATTGGCTGATGAGGTGGATGGTAAAGCGGTTGAGTTTGCTTCTATACCTGATGAGCTTCCTAACGCTGATATCGTGATTACCTCTACGGCATCGCAGTTGCCTATTTTGGGTAAAGGCAGTGTTGAGCGTGCGCTCAAGGTTCGTCGCCACCGTCCTATGTTTATGGTGGATATTGCCGTTCCTCGTGACATCGAAGCCGAGGTGGGTGATCTTGAGGATGTGTACCTCTACACCGTTGATGACCTGACGGAGGTGATCGAAGAGAATCAGCGCTCACGTCAGGAGGCCGCGCAAGAGGCTGAGGCGATCATTGAACAGGGTGCCGAACTCTTCATGCGTCAATTGCGTGAGCTGGATGCCGTCGATACATTGACTGCTCTTCGACAGCAGCAGATGAGCATAGCCGATGAAGAGCTAGAGAAGGCGCTATCGCAACTGCAAAACGGTAAGTCACCTGAAGAGGTGCTAAAGCGTTTAGCGAATGGTTTAACCAACAAGTTTTTACACGAGCCAAGTGTGCAGTTGCGCAAAGCGTCTGCCGAGGGTCGTGACGATCTGCAGCGATCGGTTCAAGAGCTGTTTCAACTCAATCCGCAATCGAAAGATTAGCGTCGGAAATTAAAAATGAAAGAATCCATACGTCAGCGACTGGAGTCGTTGGTTGATCGTTTTGAAGAGCTGTCGGCTCTGCTGAGCGATCCGAGTGTTATTAGCAATCAAGATCAGTTCCGTGATTACTCACGTGAATATTCGGATCTAGAGCCTATCGTTGCCACGTTTAATCAGTGGAATCAGGCGAAAGAGGATCAAGAGACCGCGCTTCTGATGATGGAAGAGGACGACGCTGATCTAAAAGAGATGGCGCAAGAGGAGTTCAAAGAGGCGAAAGCACTAGAAGAGCAGCTTGATGCCGATCTACAAATTTTGATGCTGCCCAAAGACCCTAATGATGGTCGTAACGTCTTTCTTGAAATTCGAGCGGGAACTGGTGGTGATGAGGCGGCTATTTTTGCTGGTGATCTGTTCCGAATGTACTCACGCTATGCCGAGAAGATCGGTTGGCGGGTAGAGGTCATCAGTGCGAATGAGGGTGAACATGGCGGTTACAAAGAGATCATCACCCGTGTTATCGGGGATGCCGTTTACTCTCGACTGAAGTTCGAATCGGGTGCGCACCGTGTGCAACGTGTGCCTGAAACCGAATCCCAGGGACGCATTCACACTTCTGCGTGTACCGTTGCTGTCATGCCTGAGATGGATGAGTCGGCTGAGATCGATATCAACAAAGCGGACCTGCGTGTTGATACCTTCCGTGCATCCGGTGCCGGTGGTCAGCACGTCAACAAAACAGATTCCGCAATCCGTATTACGCACATCCCAACGGGTGTTGTGGTTGAGTGTCAGGAGGAGCGTTCGCAGCACAAAAACCGTGCTAAAGCGATGGCGCTGCTCGCCTCACGCCTGCAGCAGGCAGAGATCGATAAGGTGCAAGCTGAACAGGCCAGCGCCCGTAAAAGCTTGGTTGGATCGGGCGATCGTTCAGAACGTATTCGTACCTACAACTACCCTCAGGGTCGTCTGACCGATCACCGTATCAACCTGACCCTCTACAAACTAAATGAGGTGATGCAGGGTGATATGGATGAGGTTCTCAATACGCTAATGCAGGAGTATCAGGCAGAGCAGCTAACGGCGCTGTCTGACGATTAATTGATGCGCATCGACGAGGCCCTAGCGAAATCGGCAGAGCTGAAATCAGACTCTGCCCGCGTCGATGTAGAACATCTACTCTGCTTTGTCCTACAAAAAGGCCCCAGTTATCTTAGAACTTGGCCTGAAAAAGAGCTGACAGCAGAGCAGCTTAGCCAGTTTGATTCACTCTTAGTTAAACGGTCACAGGGCACTCCTGTCGCTCATTTAACGGGGCGACGTGGTTTCTGGTCGTTTGATCTAGAGGTCAATCAACACACGTTAATCCCTCGTCCTGATACCGAAACTTTGGTTGAGTGGGCTCTTGAGTTGCCTCTCAATTCGAAAGCATCGGCAGTCGACCTGGGTACGGGTACGGGTGCTATCGGCATCGCGTTGGCGCTGGAAAACCCTGCATGGCAAGTGAGTGCTGTGGAGTTCGTTGCAGAGGCTGCTGAGTTGGCAAGACGAAACGCAGTTCGTTTAGGCGCCTCTAATTTAACGGTGCTATCCGGTTCTTGGTTTGAACCTTTGGCCGGTCAATACGATTTAATCGTTTCAAATCCACCCTATATTGATCCTAAAGATACTCATTTAGAGCAAGGTGATGTCCGCTTTGAGCCCCTAACGGCATTGACTGCCGAGGATGAAGGGCTTGCCGATCTCTTCTATATTATTGAGACAGCTCCAGCCTATTTGAAGGGTGACGGTTGGCTACTACTAGAGCATGGCTATGATCAAGCGGAGCAGGTGGCCAATAAACTCAAACAGGTTGGATTTGAACAGGTTGAAACACGGCAAGATTATGGGGGTAATCCCAGAATTACCGGTGGTTGTTGGAGAGTCTGATGTTAAATGATGAACAGTTATTGCAATACAGCCGACACCTTCTGTTGCCGGAAGTCGATGCGGCCGGTCAAGAGGCTTGGTTAAACGCCAAAGTTTTGATCGTTGGCTTGGGTGGGTTAGGCAGCCCAGTTGCACTCTATTTAGCTTCGGCGGGTGTGGGGGAGTTGGTATTGGCTGATGATGATCGAGTCGAGCTAAGCAACCTTCAGCGTCAGGTGATCCATACGCATCAACGATTGGGTGAGTTTAAAGTGGAGTCGGCCCAAGCGCAGATTGCTGAAATCAATCCCAATACCCAGGTCAGCGTGATCACTGATCGATTAGACGGTGAGTTGTTGCAACGTACCGTCAGTAGTGTGGATCTGGTCGTTGATTGTACCGATAACTTCCATACCCGCCATGCTCTAAATCGAGCCTGTTTTAAGGCCGGTAAGCCTCTGGTCTCAGGTGCTGCGATTCGTTTTGAAGGGCAGGTCAGTGTTTATGATCCTCGCCACCCTGAAACACCTTGCTATCAGTGCCTCTATCCTGCGGATGCCAATGTTGATCAAAACTGTTCAACCTCTGGAGTGTTTGCCCCACTTGTCGGTATGGTCGGTACGATTCAAGCAGCGGAAGCTCTCAAAGTGTTGGCTAGCATCGGCGAGGTTTTAGAAGGGCGGTTACTGCTTATTGATGCCAAGACGATGCAATTTCAAACGTTGAAGTTATCTAAGCGAGCAACTTGTGAGGTCTGTGGTTAAATCTTAGTTGGATTTAAAGCCAACTGTCTCTCAATGTTTTGTCAGCCATAATGCGGCTGGCGTAGCTTTGAAAGGTTTCAGAGGCTTCAGTTAACTGTTGCTCGTTCAGTTTGACACCGGACTCAATCAGAAACTTAATCAGCTCTCTATCTTCGTTTTTAACTGCGAATATAGCCGCTTCAGTCGCACCGTTGAGGTCACAGCCATGTTGTGACACTAGACTGAGCAGGGCCATTCGATCACTCTCTCTGTTATTTACAATAAACGTACTCAGCTGATTGAGTTGTTGGTTGGAGATGCGATTTAACCCCTCTTTTAATAACACTCTTAGGGTCTTGGTCGGCTGTTCAGTAGTGCAGGCTAATAGCCCGTAATTGAGCAGTGTCTCAGTGTCAGCGATCTGCAGTTTCTGCAGAAGTAACTCTAGATAGTCAGGTGCGGACTCGTTAATCGTCGCTTCAATGAGCTGTGTGGATGCAGCTGATAGATCAGCAGGGTCGACTCGGTTTAGGATCTCCCTAAAGCCTTTGAGATCCTCTTTGAGTAGAGCCTTTTTGAGTCTGTCGATGTTTGATTTAAACAGCTTACTCAGCATTGATGCCAAACATCCAAGAGTCCATGGCGATAGCACTGTGTCGGACTTCGTCGTTCATATGTTTTAGATTGATCCACTCATCACCGGCCGCACCCAGTGCGAAGTAGAGCGGGATAAGGTGTTCATCAGTGGGGTGGGCGGCTTGGGCATAAGGGGCCACTGAACGGTAGTTTAGTAGAGTGGCCAGTTCACGTTTTTCCAGTCGAGTTTTTAGCCAGTCGGTAAACACGGTTACGTACTCAGGCTGACCCGGTTGGCGAACATCTCTTAGATTGTGGGTCGTGCTGCCGGATCCAATGACGAGCACACCCTCTTGTCTTAAGGAACGCAGTGCATACCCCATTTTGTAGAGTGATTCAGGCGTGCTGGTTCTTGGCATAGAGAGAGCCACAACCGGAATATCTGCCTCTGGGTAGAGATGTCTAAGCGGGGCCCAGACTCCGTGGTCTAAACCGCGTTGTGTATCCAACTCCACTTCATAACCGGCAAAGGTGAGTAGCGACTGCGTGTAAATCGCCAACTCTAAATCCCCTTTGGCAGGGTATTGAATGGCAAACAGCTCATCAGGGAAACCGTAAAAATCATGAATGGTTTCAGGCTGGAGTGATGAGGTCAGTTTAATCCCGCCAGTAAACCAGTGGGGCGACATGATGAGTATCGCCTTGGGTTGCGGGTATTTTGCTAGCTCATCAAGGCGCTGCTGTTCAGATTCCCCGAACACCAATGCATCAAGCGGTGAGCCGTGGCTCAGATAGAAAGAGGGCAGTGCTTGTTTCATCAGTCGTTTGGATCCAGTCCCGTTGTCTTACGGCGCATCATTGGTGCATTGCCATCGCCTAATGCAGCAGCTGCTGGTTGACGACGCTTGCCGATATCCTTCTTATCGCGAGCGCGCTGTTTAACCTTAGGCTTATCGCTGCTCTTACGTTTATCAGACTCTTTGCGCTTTTTAGTACCCGCTGCACGGCCGTTCTTACGAACTTTTTCAGGTCCCTTGTAGTGACCTTTCAGTCCCGCAATGGATCGCATCTCAAACGTCACCTTAAGGTAGCGCTGGATGGTCGCGGATAGGTTCCACTCGTTCGACATGATCAGGTTGATGGCCAAACCTTTGCGTCCCTGTCGACCACTGCGGCCGATACGGTGAACGTACTCGTCACCCTTACGCGCCATATCAAAGTTGATGACGAGGTCGACACCTTCAATGTCCAATCCACGTGCAGCAACATCGGTTGCGATTAGGTGGTTGATGCGGCCATCTCTGAATAGCTGGAGAATACGTTTACGTTCCGGCTGCTCCATCTCGCCATGAAGAATGCCGATGCGACGACCTTCACGTTGTAATTTAGTACCAAGCTGCTCTGCAAAGGCACGGGTATTACAGAAGATAATCCCTTTCTCATGCTCTTCGTTATCTAGCAGCCAAAGTAGTATCTTCTCTTTGTGACCAGGGTGATCAGCTAGGATCATCTGCTGTGTGATCGTCTCAACAGCATCTTGTGCAGTCGCTAGCTGCAATCGAACCGGCTTTTTGAGACCAACATTGATCAGGCTTTGAAGTTTGCTGTGGTTGAGCGTTGCAGAGAGCAGTAGCGTCTGACGCTCTGTAGGGCAGGCATCAATAATAAAGCTCATCTCATCTTTAAAGCCCATGTCGAGCATGCGATCGGCTTCATCAAGAACAAGGTACTCAAGATCATCAAAATCGAGGGTGTTGCGCTCAAGGTGCTCTTTCAAGCGACCTGGTGTGCCCACTAAAATTTCTGGGTTTTTACGTAGGCGAGCAACCTGGTTTGACCAGTTTTCACCGCCACATACGCTCTGAACCTGAATTTGTGTGAATGCCGCTAGCTCGGCGCACATATTTTCGACCTGTTCAGCCAACTCTCGTGTAGGGGTCAGAATCAGTCCGCGTGTGCCCGAGCGAGGTTTAGGCGTATCGAGCAGCTTTTGTAGCAGTGGCACAACAAAAGCGAGTGTTTTACCGCTGCCTGTTTCTGCACCAACCAGAAGGTCTTTACCTTCTAACGCGACAGGGATGCTCTCCTGTTGCACTGGGGTGGGTTGAGTAATGCCCATTTGGTCGATCGCTTTTAAGATACGATCACTGATATCGAGTTCGCTAAACACGCAAAGTTCCTACATAAATGAATGGCGCGATTCTATCAGATTAGGCAACAGGGCTCTCTATTTATTGTTGCTATAGGTTTTAATTATGGAGTGGTTAGTTTTAATTAATTTTATTAAAGGCACTGTTTCTCATATTCTAAATCTATCGAAACGAACGAGCTTTACATAAAAGGAGTCAAGCCATGATGAATCGAGAAGGACAAACAGTCCCACAGGTTACATTTCCAATTCGTGACAATAACGAATGGGCTAAAGTCACAACAGATGATCTTTTCATGGGTAAAACGGTCATTGTGTTTGCATTACCAGGTGCATTTACACCGACCTGTTCAAGCACCCATTTGCCTCGCTATAACGAATTGGCTCCTGTCTTCGCCAAAGAGGGTGTGGATAGCATCATCTGCCTATCAGTGAATGATCCATTTGTGATGGATGCTTGGGCGGGGGATCAGGGTGCAGAGAATATCTACATGCTTCCTGATGGAAATGGCGAGTTTACCGACGGCATGGGTATGTTGGTTGATAAAGCGGATCTTGGCTTTGGTAAGCGCAGCTGGCGCTACTCGATGCTGGTTAAAGATGGCGTCATCGAGCAGATGTTCATCGAACCGGATGTGCCAGGTGACCCATTCCAAGTGTCCGATGCTGACACTATGTTGAATTACATCAACGCCAATGCGGAGCAGCCTAAACGCGTCACTGTGTTTACCAAACCAGGATGTCCACACTGTACACGTGCTAAGAAAGCATTGAGTGATGCTGGTTTAAGCTACGAAGAGATCAACCTAGGTGCGAAAGGACTAAGTTACTCGACACTAGCCGCTGTTACTGGTCAGGGAACCACCCCTCAGGTATTCATTGACGGTCAGCGAGTGGGTGGAGCTGACGATCTAGAGGCTTGGTTGGCCAAATAATATATAGCTAAACCCTTATCAAACAGTGCCAGACAGGTTTATAGACCTGTCTGGCACTGGCTGGTTACAATGGCTCATCAATCTAGATAGGTGAGTTATGCAGCGAACAGTTGTGATTACAGGTGGTGCTTCGGGGATAGGTTTGGCGATTGCAGAGCGCTTTGCTGAGCTGGGCGATAGGGTATTTAACCTCGACATCAGCCCAAGCGCCGTTGGCGAGACGTTGATCTGCGATGTGACGGATCATCAAAAGGTAACGAACGCTGTTAATCATATTGCCGATCAATACAGCATCGATGTGGTTGTATCCAACGCTGGGCGTCATCTATCCGCTAATATTGAACAGACGAGCGAAGCGGATTTTATTTCGATGTTTGATCTGAACGTGAAGGGTGCCTTCTCGCTTGTTCAAGCTTCTGTGCCGCACATGAAAGAGCAGGGCGGTTCGATCATTTTTATCGGTTCAGATCAATCGTCAGTCGCTAAGTCGAACTCCTGTGCATACAACATGACCAAGCACGCTCTGGCCTCACTCGCCAAAACCACTGCAATCGATTACGCCCAGTTTAATATCCGCTCCAATATTGTCTGCCCAGGTACGATCGAGACGCCGCTCTACACCAAAGCGGTTGAAGCCTATTGTGCTCGCTCAGGTTCAGATCTCAATGAAGTGCATCAGGCAGAGGCCAATGAGCAGCCTATCGGGCGCATTGGGCAACCTAATGAGGTGGCCGCAATGGTGGCTTACTTGGCCAGTGATGAGGCGGGTTTTGTCACCGGTGCCATGTTGCCGATTGATGGCGGATACACCACGCGCTAATGATCAATATTACTGATCCGCACCTGCATCTGTTTAATCTTGCTGAAGGTGAGTATGGTTGGTTGCAGCCAAACTCAGCCCCATACTGGCCTGATAAATCGAAACTACTCAGGGATTTTGGAGCGTCTGATCTGTTTCTATCTGATGGGCTAAGCCTATCTGGATACTCTCATATAGAGGCGGGCTTTAATAATTCAAAATCTTGGTTGGAGGTTGATTGGGTAGAGTCTCAAGCAGCGCTGCCCATCAAGACAGTGGGTTGTGTTGATCTTTGTGTAAGCCCTGACCAGTTTAATCAGCAGCTATCTGAATTGTCTAAACGCACTTCACTTGTTGGAGTTAGAGATATTTTTGATGATCAGCTAGATACGATTCTTAGTAGCCCGAATACCCTGCTTAATTTGCGAAGTTTAGAGCAGGCTGACCTTATCTTTGAACTGCAGTTTGATGTTACCGAGCTCGATGATGTTGATAAGGTGTTTAATCTCTTTAAACAATTTCCTGCACTTCAAGTTGTTCTGAACCATCAGGGTTTCGGTTCATCTGCTTTGCCTGAGACAGAGAGTGAGATGTGGCTGGCTGGACTTAAAAAGCTATCTGGATTGGCTAATCTAAAAGTGAAATGTTCTGGCTTTGAAATGCTCGATCGGTCGTTTACCGAAAAAACACTTAAGCAGACGATTGAAACTGTCGTTTCGATTTTTGGTGAGAGTAGGGTGATGGTCGCTTCCAACTTTCCTCTGATTACACTCTCTATGAGCTATAGCGACTATTGGTCGATGGTTGTGCGAGTGTTGCAAGAGGCAAGTTTGCCAATTGAAAAGTTGGTAGACCTCAACGCGCGTGAGATCTACCGATTCTAGTCTTCTATTTGACTACTTAACCTTCACATTCGGTGAGCGGTAGACAATCTCATCGTTCAGTTCAATGCCGATACCAGGAAGGTCTGGAACACTGAACTTACCGTTTACTGGCTGATAATCCTGAATACAGAGCTCACGGTTCCACGATTTGATGGCATAGGTGTGGTGCTCGTGAATAAGGAAGTTAGGTATCGCCGCTTCCAGTTGCAGTGACGCGGCGGTTGCTACGGGTCCACCACACACGTGGGCTTGAATGCGAATGTCGTAGACATCGGCGTAGTCACACACCTTCTTAGCTTCAGTGAAGCCGCCACAGAGGCCGACATCAGGCTGAAGTACATCGATCGATTGATCTTCAAAGTACTGACGAACATCCCAGCGGTGATATAGGCGTTCACCCCCTGCGATGGGCACGTTAACACCCTCGGATACTTTTTTGTGCACTTTAGAGTTGAGGTAGTTCACCGGCTCTTCGTACATCATGCAGCCCACCTCTTCGATCACTTTACCCATCTGGATGGCCGATGCGGCACCCATTAAAGAGTGTGATTCGAAGATAATGTCGACTTCGTCACCGACTTCGTTACGAATGGCACGCAGTCGATCCCCAAACAGCTTCATCTGTGCTGGTTTAAAGAGCTTGGTGCGGTCAAAGCTTGAATCACCGTTAGCATCGTAGACGATCGGATCGACTTTAACGGCATCATAGCCTTCTGCCATCGCCTTGGAGGCCGCACGGGCGTAATCAGCAGGCGTCAGCATCTTGGTGCAATCTTTATCCCAGTCGAACTGTAGTTGGCTGGCATAGGTGCGCAGGTTGTCATTCGTCTTACCACCGAGAAGTTGGTAAACAGGCAGACCCAGTGCTTTACCTTTGATATCCCACAGTGCGGTGTCGATGGCACTCATCGCCGAATAGAGAACAGGGCCTCCGCCAAGTCCCCAGAAGCTCTCACGTAGCATGCGTGACCATAAAAGCTCTGTCTTAAACGGGTCAAAGCCGATCAAAACCGCTTCGGCGATCTCTTTAACCATTGCGGCCGCTGCACTGTGTCCCCAGTCGTAGGCGAGGCCCGCTTCACCGAGGCCGTGAATACCTTCATCGGTATGAATGCGGACAAAGACAGGGTTCCAGGGCGGGCGCTCTGGACAGTGAATATCAAAAATCTCTACTTCGGTGATTTTCATTGCTTAAACTCTAATAATTATTGATCAAATTCTGGGTAAGCTTGTTTAACTTTTCGTAGCATCGCTGGCCAAGCTTTTTGGCCACCCGTTGTTCCGGTATGTACGACATTTGCCTGGGCTTTGATGCCATCGATCACGCTTTGTGGAACAGGAACAATATCAGTCGCGTTATGCTGCATTTTGACCTGTACTTCACAGGCCATAATCAGGTCGTACATGTGCATGAAAGCGTCGCCAATGGTTTTGCCCATTGTCAGCGCACCATGATTTCGCAACATGAAGAAGTTGGCGGTGCCAAGATCATCCTGAAGACGCTTTATCTCTTCTGGGTTAACCGCCAAACCTTCGTACTCGTGGTAGGCGATGCTGGCTAGCGCAAAGGCTGAGTACTGACTTAATGGCAGTAGTCCCTTTTTGCGAGTCGCAACTGCTATCAGATCGGGGTGATGCAAGTGAAATGCGCACTGATCTTCGTGACGTGCAAGGTGCACCGCGCTGTGAATGGTAAAACCTGCAGGGTTAATGTCGTACGGAAAGTCTGGATCGATTTTATTGCCATCAATGTCGATCTTGACCAGATTGGAAGCGGTTACTTCATCGAATCGTAGGCCGAACGGGTTGATCAGTAGCTCTTCTGTACCTGGGATGCGTGCCGAGATGTGGGTATAGATAAGATCATCCCAACCATGCAGTACGACCAGTCGGTAGGCTGCGGCTAAATCGATGCGCGTTTGCCACTCGATATCGGATACTTTGCCCCGAAGATTGACCTGAGGAATGTTGTACATAGCGTTACTCAATGTAGAAATTGTTAGTCGAATCCTATCACAGGGCGGTCGCTGCAAGTACTGACATTCATCACAATTCGCTAAGGCGTTTGTTGGAAGATTTCCGATTTATGTCGCTTGTCTGATCAATCCTTGAACAAACTGATCATTGGGTGATCAAAAAAGAACTTTTTTTCACTTTTTTGTGAATTTTTTGTGGCTAATGGTTGACAGAAAAACTGAGGACGGTAACATCTGCGCCCATCCTAACGGAGGGATGGCTGAGTGGTCGAAAGCACCGGTCTTGAAAACCGACGAGTCGAGAGGCTCCCAGGGTTCGAATCCCTGTCCCTCCGCCATTAGGATGTCCAAGGTTTATTCCTCGATAGCTCAGTTGGTAGAGCAGTAGACTGTTAATCTATTGGTCGCTGGTTCGAGTCCAGCTCGAGGAGCCAAACCGAGATTTGGAGTGGGTCGTTAGCTCAGTTGGTAGAGCAGTTGACTTTTAATCAATTGGTCATAGGTTCGAATCCTATACGACCCACCATTCTCACAAATCTCACATTACCTGTTCAGGGTCGTTAGCTCAGTTGGTAGAGCAGTTGACTTTTAATCAATTGGTCATAGGTTCGAATCCTATACGACCCACCATTTCTTGCTACTCATATCGTATCGCCAATATCTCATACCAGAGTGTTCTTCCGTCTGGTGTATTGTGCTCTATCTCTTCGCCCAGTTGACGCTTTAGCAGTTTTCGCGACAGTGGGGCGTCAACGCTGATATAACCGAGTTTAGGGTTGATCTCATCGGCTCCGACAATTCGGTACTCAATCTCGTTATCCTCTTCATCAACCAGGGTCACCCAGGCACCAAAGAAGACGGTATCGCGTTGTTCTGGCAGATGTTCGACCACTTTAAAGTGATCCATACGTTTAGCGAGGTATCGGACGCGCCTATCGATCTCTCTGAGCTCTTTTTTACGATAGATGTACTCAGCATTCTCTGAGCGGTCTCCTTCAGCAGCGGCCTCTTTGAGAGCTTGTGTGACTTCGGGGCGCCTTACCTTCCACAGATGTTTTAGCTCTGCATTCAAGCGCTCATACCCCTCTTTGGTAATGTAGGGGGAGCTCTTCTCTGCAGGGGGACGCCAACGGCCCATTAGAGCCAGCCTTTGCGCTTAAGTAGGTAGACCAGTAAGCCGGTCGTACCCGATAGAGCCGCTAGGAAAATGAAAAACGCTGAACTGTTGTCAGCACCGGGTATACCACCAAGATTTACTCCGAGTAGACCGGTTAAAAATCCTAAGGGTAGAAAGAGTCCTGAGATGATGGCGAGAAGGTATAGACGCTCATTCAGTTGCTCTGACAGCTGGGCCATGATGCTATCTTGTGCCGCACCTGCGCGTTCTCGCAACATGTCTAGATCTTCTATATGACGAGTGAGGTGGTCATTCGTCTCAAACAGCGAGGCGCGATGATCGTCATTGAGAAGAGTGCTCTTAGAGGCTATCAATTGTGTCAGAGCCTCTTTTTGAGGGCCTAAATAACGTTTGAGTCGAGCGTTAGTCGTACGCATCTCTGCCAGCGGTTCACGCAGGCTCTTTGAGCCCTGCTGCTCCAGTTGCTCTTCAAGGGATTCAAGCCGCACATCTAACTCTTCTACTAAACGACCAATACGTTCTGTCAGACCGTCTGCCAACTCTGTGATCAGATCCGAGAGGGTGTGTGGACCTTTGCCCTGTTGGAGCTGTTCAACCAGTTGTGTCACAGATTGTAGGCGACGCTTGCGTGTCGTGATGAGATAATTCTGTTTAAGAAGAAGGCGTATAGAGACCATGTCTTCAGGGTCAGAATTGACGTTTAAGTTGACCCCTCGCAATGCGATGAGCAGTTCATCATCGAGTCTGGTTGTTCTTGGACGAACCTTATCAGCTAGAAGGGTATCGATCGCTGATTGCGATAGACCTGAGTGCTCCTCTAGCCAGGTGTGGCTCTCTTTTTCGGTGTAGTCCAAATGTATCCAAACTTCACCGTCAAGCTCACTCCGCTGAGAGATCTGTTCAGAATTCA
The DNA here is from genome assembly GCF_013283345.1 of Marinobacterium sp. xm-d-564. Taxonomy (NCBI): domain Bacteria; kingdom Pseudomonadati; phylum Pseudomonadota; class Gammaproteobacteria; order Oceanospirillales; family Oceanospirillaceae; genus Marinobacterium; species Marinobacterium sp. xm-d-564. Next base: position 375,010 of record NZ_WBYO01000001.1, read on the forward strand.
GTGCAATAGCACCGCCCTGACCATCTAGCAAAAGAGCGTGGAGTAGTGCAGGTTGTTTTAGTTCGTATTCCATACAATTTTCTCCTCGACCCCCTGGTGGACTTTATACCACTCATCGGGCTCATCTCCCTCTTGCCAGCCGGAGGCGATACAGCGAGTTTGAGTCTCCATCTCTTTCGCGATTTGATGCGCACATTCGAGATCGGTTGCCCAGGGTGTCTCGCTGCTATCAAACCAAACAGAGCTCCACGCTTTACCGATAACACGCTGTTGAATCAAAACGGGGATTTCAACATCGCCGATGAGGAGCTTAGATTTTATCGACTCTTTAGTGCTCTTATCGGTTGTCAGGGTGCCGAGTGTTTGGACCCACTCTAGGATCTGTTGGGCTGTGCGCTCTTTGACGTAGACCTCGATGTCGGGGTGGCGTTGCTCGCTCATCACTGTTCCTTAACGCGAATGACAGGGTATAGGGGTAATTTAGGCGCTTTTCTTGAAAACTGCGAGATGAATATCCACTTCGGTCGTGAATTGTTGATAATCAGCCAGCTGTTTTGCTGCGCGTTGGCCGTGGGGGGTCATCATAAATAGGTTATGCAGTGCGTCGCGTGAGGTGAGTTCAATCTCAAAATGAACACGTCGCTCATCAATGCGTTCGAACTGTGTACCTAAAGCGCTTTCGGGTGAAGAGTCGGTTTCTCGCACCTCATCGTAGATCGCTTCGCGCAGTGAGTAGAGGTGGCGCTCGCCTGGATAGGCAATGATTAAGTGTCCATCTTCTTTCAGGGCGTTTGCGATAGGCTCGCCGAGTATGCGGCTGAATACGATGACAGCGAGATCTAAGCTGTGATTCTCTGTTGGGATGTTAGCTGATGATCCAACCACCCAGGTGATTGACTTCGAGCGTTTGCAGGCCGCTTTGATGGCGTGTTTGGAAATATCTAAGCCTAGAATCTCGGCCTGATCTAAGGTGTTTTGCAGTGCGAGGGTGTAGTAGCCTTCGCCGCAGCCTAAATCGATAACGCTTGGGTGGGTGTCAGTATATTGCCGAGCTAGTTCGTTCAAAGTGTCTGAGACTGGGGCGTAATAGCCGGCATTCAAGAAGTCACTTCGCGCAGCAATCATCTCGGGGTTGTCACCAGGATCCTTACTGCGTTTGTTTTGCACTAAAAGCAGGTTCCAGTAGCCCTGTTTGGCTCGATCAAAGCTGTGATTGTTATCACATCGGAGCGTTTTCTTTTGCTCGTTGAGTGATAGTCGCTCCTGACAGACAGGGCAGATCAGCTCCATGTTAGGCGTCAGTCAACAGGTTGATCATGACCTGTTCATAAATCTCGGAGAGGGTGTCTAGATCGGCGACAGAAACGTTTTCATCAATCTTATGAATGGTGGCATTAACAGGACCTAGCTCAACCACCTGTGCACCTGTCGGAGCGATAAAGCGACCGTCTGATGTACCACCGCTGGTCGATAGTTCGGTCTCTCGGCCTGTGACCGATCGAATGGCATCACGAGCCGCATCGACGAGATCACCGGCTGCCGTTAGGAAAGGCTGACCCGATAGGTTCCACTCAATTTCATACTCAACCTTGTGCTTCTCTAGAATCGATTCAACACGCGTTCGCAGTTCAGTGTCAGTCACCTCAGTTGAGAAACGGAAATTGAATTTTACTTCGACTTCGCCAGGTACAACGTTGGTCGCACCGGTGCCTGCGTTGATATTAGAGACTTGAAAACTGGTGGGTGGGAAGAAGTCGTTGCCTTGATCCCACTCGGTTTGTGACAGTTCGGCTAATGCTGGCGCGAATTCGTGAATGGGGTTGCGAACCAGATGAGGGTAGGCGACATGGCCTTGAACCCCTTTCACTTTGAGGGTGGCGCCAAGGGATCCACGACGACCGTTCTTGATGACATCGCCAACCAAGGTTGTGCTCGATGGTTCACCCACAATCGCCCAGGTGATTTTCTCGTTGCGAGCTTCCAATGTGTCAATGACTCGCGTTGTGCCATTGACGTAAGGACCCTCTTCATCACTGGTAATCAGAAGGGCGATAGAGCCTTTATGATCCGGATGTTTAGCAACGAATCGATCCAGCGCCGTCATGAAGGCAGCAATACTGCCTTTCATATCCGCCGCGCCGCGCCCGTGCAGCTGCCCATCAATGATGGTCGGTTCAAAGGGTGGCGTTTTCCAGCGCTCAATAGGGCCGGTTGGTACGACGTCTGTGTGTCCAGCGAAACAGAGTACAGGACCCTCTTGGTTACGACGTGCCCAGAAGTTGGTCACCTCTTCAAACGGCATGTGATCGATAGTGAAGCCCAGCGCTTCAAGGCGCTCACACATCATTGCTTGGCAACCTGCGTCCTCTGGGGTAACAGAAGGGCGGCTGATTAGATCGCAAGCAAGTTCGAGAGTGGCGGAGCGCTGAGTCATCTTCTATCTACCTTTGTCTTTCAGGATTAGTTGTGAGCGTGTAGCTCTTCATTCAACTCAATTGCTGACTTGTTTGTTTTAACTTCGATACGGCCGTTTTGTGAGTTACGACGGAACAGTAGATCCGACTTGCCAGCCAGTTCAGACGCTTTAACCGTGGTTACTTCGTTGTTTTGGTCATCAAGAATGGTCACTTTCGAGCCGCCTGTTACATAGAGGCCCGCTTCCAGTGTGCAGCGATCCCCTAGTGGAATGCCTAGACCTGCATTGGCACCTAGCAGTGCGTTCTCACCAACAGAGATGATGACATTGTTGCCGCCAGAGAGAGTGCCCATAGTCGAACAACCACCGCCTAGGTCTGAGCCGTTTCCTACGACGACGCCGGCAGAGATACGACCTTCAACCATGCTGACACCCATAGTGCCTGCGTTGAAGTTGATGAAGCCTTCGTGCATAACAGTGGTGCCTTCACCTACGTGAGCACCTAGGCGGATTCGAGATGCGGCACCGATACGAACACCCGTTGGCACAACGTAGTTCGCCATCTGTGGGAACTTGTCGACTGAGTGAACGTGAAGCATGCGACCCTGTGCACGAGCGGCTAGCTGGCGCTTAGAGAGCTCATCGACCGCGATTGGACCTTCGTTCGTCCAGGCGATGTTCGGTAGCAGACCAAAGATACCGGTTAGGTTCTGGCCGTGAGGCTTAACGAGACGGTGCGAGATCAATGACAGCTTAAGGTAGACTTCAGCCGTGGTCGTTGGTGCATCGTCAGATTCAAGGATCGTCAAGATGACGGGCTGTGCGGTTCCTTCAAGAACCTCGACAATCTCGGCTTGATCTTCAGCGCCAACGCTCAAAAATGCAGCCTCTAGAGCTTTTAGCTGAGCGGCATCTACCTCGATCGCAGCGTTGCCACCGGTGTAACCCACGGCTTTACCTGCAGCATTAACCAGTGCTGAGTCTGCATTAAGCAGTGGTTGGTTGTAGTAGACCTCTAGCAAGTCGCCAGCCGCTGATTTAGTACCTACACCTAGGCCAAATGCAAAATTAGTCATCTCTATATCCTCGTGTTAAATCGTTAATGCCGATTGAGTATCAGGGGTAAAACCGACCTCAATCTGACCATTGAATTCAAAAATTGGGCGTTTGATCATGCTGGGCTGTTCGCTCATCAAATTGATCAATACAGACTCATCTGTAATCGCTTTTGTGGCATCGTCCAACTTGCGCCAGGTTGTACCGCGTTTGTTTAGGACAACCTCAATACCGGCCGCGTCAACCCACTGCTTAATCTGTTCAACTGTGGGTGGGCTCTTTTTAAAGTCGATGAAGGTAAACTCCACACCCTGATCAGTGAGCCACTTGCGCGCTTTTTTTACCGTGTCGCAGTTTGGAATGCCGTAAAGGTTCATAGCCATCCTTACAGCGACTCGATGTAACGGCGAATTCGCCAAGCCGCTTCGACACACTCTTCAACCGTTGCTACCAGTGCCATACGAACATAACCGGCACCAGGGTAGAGACCTGCATCGGTTTCACGCGATAGGTAACGACCGGGTAGCACTGTTAGGTTTTGTTGTTCAAACAGTCCTGCGGTAAAAGCGTCGTCATCGATCGGTGTCTTCGCCCAAAGGTAGAAGCTAGCATCCGGCATTTTGACATCCATAACCGGTGCAAGAATCTCAAGAACGGCCGCAAATTTCTGACGGTACTGTTCACGGTTATCTTGGACGTGAGTCTCATCATTCCAAGCAGCAATGGAGCCTTTCTGAACCTGAAGTGGCATCGCACATCCATGGTAGGTGCGGAACAACAGGAACGGCTTGATTAGAGCGGCATCACCGGCGATAAAACCTGAGCGAAGTCCAGGCAGGTTGGAGCGTTTTGAAAGACTGTGGAATACGACACAATTTTTGTAATCGTGACGGCCAAGTTGTGCACAGACCTCTAGAAGACCTACGGGTGGGTTCGCTTCGTCAAAATAGATCTCGGAATAGCACTCATCAGAGGCTAGGATAAAGTTGAATTTATCCGCTAGCGCGATCAGCTTTTTGATGGTCTCTGCAGAGTGGACTGAACCGCTTGGGTTGTTGGGTGAGCAGATAAATAGCAGCTCACAACGTTCCCAAATATCATCAGTGATCGAATCGTAATCTGGAATAAACCCATTTTCAGCCAGAGTGGGTAAGAAGTAAGGCTCTGCTCCCGCTAGGTAAGCAGCCCCTTCATAGATCTGGTAGAAAGGGTCCGGTGATAGTACCAAAGCCCCAGGTTTGCGATCGACTGCACACTGAGTGAAAGCAAAGATCGCTTCACGAGTACCCATTACCGGTAGCACGTTCTGCTCTCCAGTCAGGCTATCGCTTTTAAGTTTGAAGCGTCGTGTGGCCCAAGCGGCAATCGTATCGCGAAGCTCGGCACTGCCTTTGGTCGTTGGGTAGTTTGCAACAAGATCGACGGTTTCGTTTAACACCTTAGTCACACACTCAGGGGCTGGGTGTTTCGGTTCACCGATGCCCAATGAGATGTGCTCCATCTCTTGAGGTGGTTTTAGACCGCCCAATAGCTTTGCCAGTTTTTCAAAGGGATAAGGCTGCAGTAACGAAAGATCTCGATTCATAAACAGTGTCTCAAGCGACCAAGCGCTCTAGTCATTAAAAATGGGTGCGACAGTATAACGTAAGGCGGCGATCCAATAAATGGATCGCCGCCCTAGAACACAGATCGTAATTTGCTTTAAGGTGTATCGACCGAGTAAGAGCTGATCGGCTTCATACCTAGCTTCTCCCGACCTCCTTCGATCAGCGTCAGCAGGGATGGAACCACAACCAGTATTAACAGAGTGCCATAACCTAATCCAAATACGATGGCAGCCGCCATTGGGATCAAGAACTGAGCTTGAATGGAGGTTTCAAATAGGATGGGTGTCAGGCCGCCAATGGTTGTTAGCGATGTTAGCAGTACGGCACGCAGGCGCTGGCAGGAGGCTTCAATAGCCGCCTCTTTAATCGCCATACCCTGTTCACGTAACTTCTTGTAGAACGTCACCAAGACGATTGAGTCATTGATCACGATCCCGGAAAGACCGAAGAAGCCAAACAGTGACAGGATGGTCAGATCCAGTCCTAGTACCCAGTGCCCCAATAGTGCGCCGGTTAATCCAAGCGGAATGGTCAACATGATCGTGATTGGCCAGCTGTAGGAACCAAAGACCCAAGCCAGAATCACGTAGATCAGCACCAATGCAATGACTAGGCCGGTTTTCATATCACCCAGAGTTTCGCGTTGATCACGGTTTTTACCCTCAAAGCTCGCGTCAACTCCATACTTACCAAGGATCTCAGGCATCACCTTCTGCTGCAGGTCAGCGATGATCTCATTGGCATTGTTGGCGCTCTCATCAAGGTCAGCCGATACGTTGATCGACAGAAGACCATCGATACGCTGCAGTGAATCGAAACCCTGACGTGCGGTGAAGTTGACGACGTTGGATACCGGTGTCACTCGACCATCCGGTAACACGATCGGTAGCTGACTGAGCGAGCTTAGTTGATTCTTCTGCTCATCGAGCATCTGAACGCGCACACTGATCTCATCACGGCCCTCAAAGTAGCTCTGTACCTCTTGGCCATCAAAGGCAGCTCTTAACTGACGTCCAACCTGCTCAAGTCTTAAACCTGCCGCTTCACCAGCCGGAGTCAGGGTGTAGATTAGCTGAGAAGTACCAAACGGGAGGTCATCATCGATATTACTGAGCCCGTTATAAACCTTCAGCTTCTCTTGGAGCTCAAGTGAGGCTTGTTTCAACAGGTTGATATTGCTGCCAGTGAGTTGAACTTCAACCGGTTTACCTGGAGGGCCACCTCGATCGACATCGATCGATAAGCGCTCTAGGCCGGCAGGTTGCTCAATGTTTTTGCGCAGTGCTCGTGTAAACGCTTTGGTCGAGACCTCCCGGTTGTCTCCCGGCGTCAGCTCAACCTGTATCGACCCATAAATATCACCGCGTTTAGGCGACGCATTACGTGATGGTTGGGAGATGTTTTGGCGAATAAGTGCAAACTTAAGAATGCCACCACCCAGCTCTTCATCTGTTTTGTGAAGTTGATCTTCGATGTAGAAGAGAAACTCACTGACCTGATCACCACTGGTGCCAGAGACAAACTGCGTGTTGATCGAGAAGGTGTCTTGATCGGTACTTGGGAAAAAGGTGAATTGAATTCGACCACCGACAAGCAGGCCCACAGCAAAGATCAGTACACCGACACCGGTTGCAATGGATGCCCAACGATAGTTGATTGCCGTTTCAACGAAACGTTTGAAGATGCGGTCTCGGAAGTAGTTAAACCCGTTATCGAGCTTGATTCGGATTTTCGATGGGTGGGCGGCATCCCCTCGTGCTAATGAGTGGTGGAGGTGACCTGGCAACACCAAAAAGCTCTCAACCAGCGAGGCGATAATGACGCAGATAATCACCAGCGGGATATCAAACAGAATGTTGCCAATGATACCGCCGATCATCATCAGTGGCAGAAAGGCCGCGATGGTGGTCATCGATGAGGCGGTCACAGGGGCGAGCATTCGAAGCGCGCCACCAACAGCAGCACGTCGAGAGCTCTCTCCCATCTGAGCATGTGCGAGGGTATCCTCACCAACGACAATCGCATCATCGACAATGATGCCCAGTGCCATGATCAGTGCAAACAGCGAAATCATATTGATCGAGCCGCCTACTAAGTAGAGCACCGCTAGGGTCGCCATAAAGGAAGTTGGAATACCAATGGTCACCCAGAACGCGACACGGCCGTTTAGGAAGAGGAATAGAATCAAGACAACTAGAACCAAGCCGCTCGCACCGTTTTCGATAAGAAGATCGATACGGTCTTTGATCAGTGTCCACTGCTCATTGTAGGTCAGCAGTTCAACGCCTTCTGGCAGAGTAGGGCGGGTCTCTTCCAGCCAAGTGTTAAACAGATTGGCCGTCTTTAAGCTGTTCTCTGATTCCGTTCGTTTCAGGCTTAGAACAATTGCTGGGTTACCTTCATGGTAGAGGCGTACTTGATCCTCTTTGTCACGCTGCTCGATCAACGCGATATCGCCAAGGCGAACCAGTTTGCCTTGGCCTGCAGTGATCAGAGGTAGCTCTTCAAAGCCGGTAACATCGCGTTGTTGGCCTAAACTGCGAATTCTTCGAGCGCCATCATCCTGTGCTGCAACGCCAGCAGGTAGGTCAACTGAGCGTTGGCGAATTAATCCCGAAATATCGCTCAGCGTAAGGCCTAGTTGATTAAGGTTGTCTGGACTGAACTGGATAGCAATTTCTTGCTCAGGCATGCCGGTAAAATCGATTTTACGAATGCCACTCTGAAGAAGTTGCTGCTCGTAGGTGCGCGCGAGAGTTCTTAGCTCTTCAAGAGAGGCGCGATCACTGGTGACGATAAGATCAGCAATGTTGTCGTATCGCGTCAGTAGCTGTACAACAGCGTCTTCTGCATCAGAAGGCAGTGCTGAACGTGCAGCATCCATCTTCTGCTTTGCCTCTGATAGGGTGTAATCTACATCGGTACCATCTTCAATCTCTAGACGAAAAACGGCGCTGCCATCACGTGAAATGGCCGAGAGCTTTTTGATCCCCTCAAGCGCACGAAGCTCCTCCTCTACAGGAACCACGATAGAGGTCTGCACATCCTCAGCACTGGCACCGCTCCAGGGAACGGTTATGTTGATAATATCGAGCTCAAAGGTTGGGAAGAACTGGATGTTAAGACGGTTAAGGCCCAAAAGACCTGCTGCCAACATCAATATCATTAACAGGTTTGCCGCAACCCGGTGGGTCGTAAATAGGCTGACAAACCCTTTTAGACCGGTAGCCTGACTCACTGTTTCACCTCAACCAACATGCCGCTGACCGCGTTGGGTAGCTGGGTTGTAATGATTTTATCACCGGCGTTGAGCTGATCGCTTTTGATCAAAATCTCACGCTTCTCATCTGAGTTAGTTCGATAACCGAGGTGGTTGACTGTGACCGCTTCGAGTCGAGAGTCGGTGACACGATAGATGCGATCCGTGCCGTAAAGCGCCACTGGCGGCAGTGCGATGACATCATTCAGCTCTGGTAGCGTCAGTGCAACGCTGATGGTGCGACCAGGCTCGGGTAGGTAGTCAGAATCGACAAAACGGAACAGGCCATCCACACCGGTCGATCCAGTCGCAACTTCGGCACTGAGACGATCAAGTTCAAGTTCGAACTGCTGACCATCAATCTTTGCGACAGCCTCAAGGTCAGCGAGTGACGATTGACTCTTAATAAGTGCTAGCGCACGGCTAGGTAGTTGAGCACGAACTTCAAGATCTGAGTTCGGATAGACAGAGGCAAGCGCATCATTGGCTCTTAGGCGGTCACCGACGGCAATTGAAATTTTGGTTGCACGACCATCGAAAGGTGCTTTTACGAAAGCACGTTCACGATCAAGCAGAGATTTATCTAATTGAGCCTGTGACTGGGCAATCGATGCTCTGAGTTGCGCAACGCGGTTGGGGTGGTCCGCCAAAGACTGCTTGCGAGATACAAGGCTCAATTGACGTTGTTGGGTGTTCATCTCAGCGGTATCAAGCTGCTCTTGGCTGGCGAGTTTTTTACCTGATAAGTTAAGTTGGCGCTGTTGAGAGCGTTGCGCAATCACCAGCATCTCTTCTTCAATCGCCAAGGCCTTTTTATCGGTTTCAAAACGAAGCAGTTCTGCCGACAGTTGTGCTTTTAGAGCATCGATTTGGGCTCGCTGTTGAGCGATTTGAAGATCGATGTCGCGGGTATCGAGTTGAATCAGTAGATCACCCTGTTTAATCGTTGCCCCTTCACGCACTTCAACCGATTGAACATCGGCAGCAATCGAGGCGCGCAGAACCACTTGGCGGGGGTTTTCAACTTCAGCATAGAGCTCAATCTCTGGCGCGATCGATTGAGGTGACGCGGCAATTGCATTAACGCTCCAAGATCGTTCCGTGATCGGTTTGGGTGGCATTTTGGGTTTGCTTGATTTTAACGAGATGAATCCAGCAATAGCGATGCCAAGAATGATGATTGGTAGAAGCCATTTCAGTAACCGTTTCACGGAGGCTTTTCTCCCTACAAAGTTAAATTAAATTGTCAGTAAGTATACCGCTTGAGATCTACGTTCGCACAGCGAAACTGGACCGTTTCAATGAGATCAGGCAAGATTTTACAAAACTTTACCCAGCGTTTGAGATTTCATGGAATTAAAATCGACTACCTATCATTTGGACGGTGACGGCTATCGTGTCGCTTATTGGCAGAGTGGTTCTCCTTTGGCAAAAAAAGTGTTGTTTTGTGTTCACGGACTGTTAGGCCGTAGTCGTGATTTTGATGAGTTGATCGAAGCACTAAGGGATGATTTTCTTTGTATTGCTATTGATCTGCCTGGACGTGGTCAGAGTGATTGGTTGAAACAACCTGAGCAGTACAGTCCAGAGAGCTATCTGCCGGCTATCAGTGCGGTGTTGAACGCTGTAGATAATCGGCCTGTCCATTGGGTGGGTACCTCCCTTGGTGGGATTCTGGCTATGGCTGCCGCAAGCCTGAAGCTAGCCAATATTGAAAAACTTGTTCTGAACGACGTGGGTTGTCACATACCCAAAGCGTCTCTGCAGCGCATTGCAGCCTACGTTAAAGATCCTCTGTTTACCGATCAACAGGCGCTTATTGATCACATCAAACGCACTTACCCCAGTTTTCGCGATTTATCCGAAGTGCAATGGCAGCGAGTGGCTCAATATGGTTCACGACAGGCTGATGATGGCCTGCATCTTCACTATGACCCAGCCATTGCCACTAACGTTCGCTTGGGTTCTAACGAAGACATTGATCTTATGCCATTATGGCAAGTGATAGAGTGCCCGCAGATGCTGATTCACGGCACCGCATCTGACTTGCTGACGCAAGAGATTGTGGATGCAATGCTTGAACACAAGCCCGATTTGGAGTTGTTGCAGTTACAGGGTCTTGGACACGCGCCGCCTCTAATGACGCCCTTTGAGGTCCAAGCAATTACAGAGTTTCTTAAAAGGAGTGATGCCTGATGGGCAGCATAGTGACCTGGCCTAAACATAGGCTGCCTGGTTCCCCAGAGATGAGAGCGAAGGCGCTTGATGCGGTCACTCGAGCATTTGCGCCGACCGTCGAGTCTTTAGATGTCGATCTTGGTTTGAATGAGCTGTTTGAGCAGATCTACGTGCCCGTTGCTTGCTCTATATTGGATCGACTAATGCCGGGTTCCCCTTTGGTTGTCGGAATTAATGGTGCACAAGGGGCGGGAAAAGCGACACTTTATAACCTCCTAGAGGTGATTCTCACCGAGGGTTTTGGGTTAAAGGTGACGGGTTTTTCGATTGATGATCTCTATCTGACACGTGCTGAGAGGGACGCGTTGGCACAGTCCGTTCACCCTCTTTTAAAAACACGTGGAGTGCCTGGTACCCATGATGTCGATTTGGGTATAGAACTATTAAATCGACTCAAGCACGCGGGGCCAGACGACCTTACTCGTATCCCTATCTTTGATAAATCAACCGATGAGCGTGTGCCAGAACAGATGTGGCATGAATGGCATGGTTCAGCGGATGTCATTATTTTTGATGGTTGGTGTGTCGGTGGTATCGCCGAGCCTGAAGAGTCGCTCGCTTCACCTATTAATGAGTTAGAGACGCTCGAAGACCCTGAGGGTGTCTGGCGACAGTATGTCAATCAACAGCTGGCAACCTCTTATCAAGAGTTGTTCAGCTTCTTAGATATGCTCGTCATGCTCAAAGTGCCCAACATGCAGGCGGTGTACGATTGGCGTACGGTCCAAGAGCAGAAACTCAAAGATCGAGCCTCATTGCTGTATGACGAAATAGCTCCTGCAGACCCATTGCGGATTATGGATGGCACTGAGATTACACGTTTCATAGCGCACTATGAGCGATTGACGCGTTGGATGCTCGATGAGATTCCAACACGAGCGGACATTACGTTAGCGCTGAATGCCAACCACAAGATTGAGAAGATTATACTGCCTTAAATGGGCAGAAAGGGAGCTGTAGCGACGCTTAGCACAATTCGATTGATGGTTCGGTCCGTCGTCTGCGCAACAATCTCAGCGAGCATATCCTGAGTGGCAATCATCTTCCCGAAGAGTCGCTCGTAGCTGAGGTTGATGACTCCCTCATTCATGCTGTCAGTCAGAATGAACAGTTCGCCACTCGATGTTTTGAAGTTGTGCAGTTGCCAAGCGATCTTCTCTAAATTACGTGCTGAGTTATATAGCTTTTGCGAATCGATTTCGTTGAGCATAAAGAACTCTTCACGGTAGTTGTATGAGGCGTGAACCATACCTGTGATAGCCACCATTAGAGCGAAGACTCGGTCCCCTTGATACTCCTCATCAAAAGCCAGTTTGAGCGCATCAACTCCGTAGAGGTTATTTAGTTCTCGATGACTGATGGGCCTTGGGTAACTTAAAAGCTGTTTCAGGCGCGTCTCAACGGTCGTACCAGCGGCCGCTTTTTTGAGTTCGCGTGGGTTGCGTTTGTAGAGTTTGATGGTGAGTTCACGACTCATCGCGTTGATCGTCTTAATGTGTTGATCAACGATCATATCGACGTCAGACTTGGCGAGATTCTGCAGGCGAAGCTCTTTGTTTTGAACACCGACACAGCCGCTAAGAGCGAGTGCCATGATGAGCGTCACTATTTGTGCAGTTCTAGCCATTTGAGCTGGGATCCTGATCAGATAATGTTTAGAGTATAACGCTCGAAAATCTGAATGATAGGAGTTTCGATGTCGACAACCCAATTAAGTGATGTGCGTCGTGAATACCTCGTGGCAGGTCTTCATGAAGATAATTTAGTCAGAGATCCGATTCAGCAGTTTGATGCATGGATGCAGGATGCATTGGCTGTGGATCCTAAAGATGCTACCTCTATGACTCTGGCGACCTCTGATCAGTCGGGGATGCCCAGTGCGCGTATTGTTCTGTTAAAAGAGTTTAGTTCAGAAGGGTTTACCTGGTTTACTAACTATTCGAGTGAGAAAGGGGAGCAGTTAGCGGCCAATCCGCAAGCAGAACTTCTTTTCTACTGGCCGATGTTAGAGCGTCAAGTTCGCGTTCGCGGACAGGTTGAAAAGATCGATCGCATTGAGAGTGAAACCTACTTCCACTCTCGCCCAGTGGGTAGCCAGAGAAGTGCTGCTGTGTCTCATCAAAGTCAGCCAGTCGAATCTCGAGCTGTGCTTGAACAAGCGGTCAATCAGCTGTCAGATATGACTGAGGTTCCGTGTCCCGATAACTGGGGCGGTTATCGACTTGTACCGACCCGTTTTGAGTTTTGGCAAGGGCGTGAAAGTCGCCTGCACGACCGTTTTCGTTTTGAACCATCAGACACAGGTTGGGTCGTTACCCGCCTGCAACCTTAAGGATTTTGGATAATGAATATTTGTAAAGATGCTTACGTCACCTTTCACTACGCCATTGTAAGTGATGAGAGTGAGGTAAAAGATGGTTCGAGAAATGATGAACCGCTCACCTACGTCCATGGTTACAAGATGCTGGTGCCGGGTCTTGAGCAGGCGCTAGACGGGCGATCGGCTGGTGATCATTTTCAGGTTCTTGTAGAAGCGGGTCGCGGCTATGGCGAACGTGATGAGGAGCTGTTCGATGTACTTCCTCGTGAGGCCTTTGCTGATATGCCAGGTTTGCAAAAAGGGATGTTGGTTCAGCTAGAGGATGAAGATGGCGAGCCGCGCTTGGGTCGAGTTGCAGAGATCGATATCCGCGAGGTGAAGGTTGATCTTAACCACCCATTTGCAGGGCAGGATTTAAACTTTGATGTTGAGGTGATTGATGTCCGCATGGCCACTGAAGAGGAGCTAGCCGAGTTAGCCGAGTAATATTGCTATTGGCTATAAAACAGACCCTGTTAAATCCGAATGTTCTTGAGTCTGCCCTGCAAGCTTGAGTTATATCAATATATTGTTGCCGCCTTCGAGTTACAGTTATTAAAACTTGATAACTAGGAGTAACGAAATGTTCGGTATTGATGCATACACTTTTGAAACAGTTTGGCCAAGCCTTCTAGGTGTGGCTGCAATGGCAGGTGTAATGACTTGGGGTTTCTTCAAAGTGAAGAACCTGATGAACGAAGATCAGAAAAAGTAATCACTTTACATTCCTCTTCATGTCAGTAGTCTAAGCCTCTTCTTTAAGGAGGCTTATGGCTGCTTACTTCTCCCCAGTCGATCGATTTGAGTATGAGATCGAAGTCAAAAAAAGTCGTTTCATAGCGACCGCAATCCCTCTTAGTTCCACTGATGCACTCTATCAGCTGCAATCAGAGATGCAGCGTCTGCACCCTAAAGCCAGCCACCACTGTTTGGCCTATATTTTAGGCGCACCTCAGGCACCTAAGGCCGCTGGCTCCAGTGATGACGGCGAACCCAGTGGTACAGCGGGTAAGCCGATGCTTAATATCCTCATGCATAAAAATTTGGGAGACATCGGTGTCGTCGTGACACGTTACTTTGGTGGCACTAAACTGGGAGCCGGTGGGTTAATTAGAGCCTATGGTGCCTCGGTTAGTGAGCTCTCAGAACATCTGCCGACCATTGAATGTGCTCCTAAGATTGAGTGCCAGATCCGATATCCTTACGAGCTAGAGGCTGACATTCAACAGGTCATCGCTGCCGTAGCGGCTGAAGAGCTATCGGCTAGCTATACAGAGATAGTAGATAAAACACTGTTAGTTGAATTGGCTCAATTAGAGACCTTCAAAGTGGCGATTTTGGCTCTGGAGTATAGAGGTGTATCGCTAACGCTAGAGGTATAAAAAAGGGGCGCAATCTTAGATTGAGCCCCTTTTTAACTATCAACGTCGCTTAAAGGTTTTTAATCGACTCTAACTGTTTCTCTAGTTGAACTTTAGAGCGTGCAGCATCATCAGCCTTAGCGCGCTCTTTAGTCACAACGGCTTCAGGTGCGTTGGCAACAAACTTCTCGTTAGACAGTTTCTTATCAACTCGGTCAATCTCACCTTGTAGGCGATCAATCTCTTTCTGAAGGCGAGCCATTTCAGCCTCTTTATCGATAAGATCCGCCATAGGAACCAACAGTTCCATTGCGCCAACCAGCTGAGTCGCGGCAAGAGGTTTATCATCACCTTCGTTTAGGGTCGTGATGCTGCTCAATTTGGCTAGTTTCATCAAGAATGTTTGGTTCTCAGCTAAACGACGAGTGTCTTCACTGCTGCAGTTAGATAGCAGAAGTTCAAGATCCTGTGATGGTGCAATTTTCATCTCACCACGAATGTTTCGAACCGCTGTGATCACGCCCTTAAGCCACTCGATGTCAGCTTCTGCTTGCTCGTCAATCTTCTCTTCTGATGCAACAGGGAACTCCTTAAGCATCAGTGTCTCACCCTCAACACCGGCCAGCCCTTTGATTGTCTGCCAGATCTCTTCAGTAATGAATGGCATGATAGGGTGGCTTAAACGGAGAATCGTCTCAAGAACGCGAACCAGTGTACGACGTGTGCCACGTTTAGCCGCTTCAGACGCTTGCTCATCCCATAGAACAGGTTTTGACAGCTCTAGGTACCAGTCACAGTACTGGTTCCAAATAAAGTCGTAGAGTGTCTGTGCAGCAAGGTCAAAGCGGTACTCGTCTAGCTGTTTGGTGACGGTCGCTTCGGTGCGTTGTAACTGGCTGATAATCCAGCGGTCAGCCAGTGAGAGTTCCACTGGCTCTTGATTGTTGCCGCAATCTTCACCTTCGGTATTCATCATGACATAGCGGGCAGCATTCCAGAGTTTGTTACAAAAGTTACGGTAACCCTCTAGTCGCTTCATATCCCAGTTGATATCACGACCCGTTGAAGCGAGTGCTGCTAATGTAAAGCGCAATGCATCAGTACCGTGCGCCGTAATGCCCTCAGGGAACTGTTTCTCAGTACGTTTGCCGATTTTCTCGGCTAGCTGAGGTTGCATCATGTTACCGGTACGTTTTTCCAACAGATCTTCAAGTGAGATGCCATCGATCATATCGAGAGGGTCAAGCACGTTGCCTTTCGATTTCGACATCTTATCGCCGCTCTCATCGCGGATAAGACCTGTCACATAGACGTTTTTAAATGGCACTTGAGGTTTGCCATTTTCATCTTTCATGAAGTGCATGGTCATCATGATCATGCGAGCAACCCAGAAAAAGATAATGTCAAAACCGGTTACAAGGGTGTCGGTAGGGTGGAAGGTTTTCAAACGTTCCGTGTTTTCAGGCCAGCCAAGAGTACCAAAGGTCCACAGTGCCGAGCTGAACCAGGTGTCTAGTACGTCATCATCTTGGTGGAGCTCTAAATCGGCCGCCAAGTTGTATTTTTCACGCGCAGCTTCAGCTGAGTTCGCAACGTAGACGTTACCCTGAGCATCATAGAATGCAGGAATTCGGTGACCCCACCAAAGCTGACGTGAGATACACCAGTCTTGAATGTCACGCATCCAAGCAAAGTACATGTTTTCGTACTGTTTAGGGACAAATTTAATGTCGCCATCTTCAACTGCTTTGATCGCTGGCTTAGCCAGTGTCTTAGCATCACAGAACCACTGATCGGTTAGCATCGGTTCAATCACCACACCGCCACGGTCACCGTAAGGAATGGTCATCGCGTTCTCTTCGATCTTCACGAGAAGGTCGAGCTCTTCCAGTTCAGCGACGATGGCACGGCGTGCAGCAAAACGTTCCATGCCACGATATTTCTCAGGTAGCGTTGGATCGATCTCTTTGTTGACACTGCCATCGAAGTTAAAGGTTTGAGCCTCATCACGAATATCTGCGTTAAGGGTCAGAACGTTGATCATTGGCAGCTTGTTACGCTTACCCACTTCGTAGTCATTGAAATCGTGCGCCGGTGTGATTTTTACACAGCCAGTCCCTTTTTCCATGCTGGCATGTTCATCGGCAACAATCGGGATGCGACGACCGACTAATGGCAGTAGGATCTCTTTACCGATTAGGTCATCGTAGCGTTCATCTTCAGGGTTGACTGCGACACCAGTGTCACCCAGCAGTGTCTCTGGACGCGTGGTACCCACGACAATGTAATCTTTACCCTCTTTGGTTGTCACACCATCAGCAAGTGGGTAACGGATGTACCACATTTTGCCAGTCACTTCGCGGTTCTCCACCTCAAGGTCGGAGATTGCTGTGTGAAGTTTAGGATCCCAGTTAACGAGGCGCTTACCACGATAGATTAAGCCGTCGTCGTAAAGGCGTACAAAGACCTCTTGAACGGCATGGTAAAAACCAGAGTCCATAGTGAAACGTTCGGTTGGCCAATCGACAGAGTTACCTAGACGACGCATTTGGCGGGTAATGGTGCCACCCGATTCGCCTTTCCACTCCCAGACTTTTTCAATGAACGCATCGCGACCAAGATCGTAACGACTCTCGCCGGTCTCAGCAGCTAGTTTGCGCTCAACTACCATCTGAGTGGCGATTCCTGCATGGTCTGTACCAACCTGCCAGAGCGTGTTGCGGCCCTGCATTCGACGGTATCGAATTAAAGTATCCATTAGGGTGTGCTGGAAGGCGTGACCCATATGCAAGCTGCCCGTGACATTTGGCGGTGGGATCATGATTGAGTAGGCATCACCTTCACCTGAAGGTGCGAAAAAGCCTTTCTCTTCCCAGTCTTGGTACCACTTTTGCTCGATTGCTTGCGGTTGATACGTCTTATCCATGAGGTGCTGTAGTCTCTGTTTTCAAGTTCGGTAGCAGAGGATAGCTCCTCTCTACTTTTGGAAAAAATTTAAAGGGTGGGAGTATACCCTTTGAGAGCCCTTATAGACAGTGGTTGAGCGGTTCTTTATTCGCTCTGCAACGCTTCTATAGGTTCGATTTTGGCGGCTTTCAGGGCGGGTATTAAGCCACTGAGTAGTCCTGTTGCTGCTGCAATCAGCAGTGAAATAACTAAGAAAAGAATATTCGGTTCAAGAGGTAAGCCTGGGAGGAGCTGCCTAAAGCCGTAAATTGCAGCATAAGCAGTCAAAATACCTCCGATTCCGCCGATGATTGAGAACATAATCGCTTCGGTCAGAAAGAGCGATGCAACTGTTTTTTTACTGGCGCCTAAAGCACGTAGCAGTCCGATCTCGCTGCGTCTCTCATCAACCAGTGTCGACATAATGGTTAGAATGCCGATTGACCCGACCAGTAGGGAAATGGCCGCTAACCCTATCAGTGCAATTTTTAATACGTCTAAAATCTTATTGAGCGTAGAGAGCATCTGATCTTGGGAGGTCAGTGTGAAATCCTCTGCGTTGTGGCGCAGGCTCAGGTGCTCCTTAATTGATTGCATCAGTTGATCCGTTTTGCTGTTGGCTGAAAACGTGACGTCAATCTCCATCACGCCATCTCTGTTGAATAGGGTGAGTGCTCTCTGGGTGTCGATATAGACAATATCATCGAGGTCAAAACCCAACATTTGTCCCTTAGATTCGAGTACACCTAACACCCGATAGCGCTCGCCACCAACCCTGATAAATTGCCCAAGTATTGGCTGGTTACCGAACAGTTCACTGGCTACTTTTGCACCAAGAACTGCGTAGGGTAGAGGGGTTCGCCCCCGGCTGTCAGGTAAGAAATGCCCCTTCTGAATGGTGAAATTCCAGGCGTCAGGCATGCTGTAACTGACGCCAAGAATATCCACATGACGGACGCGATATTGATACTCAATCGCTCCGCTACCCTGAATAACGGGCACTACCTGTCGGATACCCGATAAGGTTTTAAGTGATTGGGCGTCGTCTAGCGTGAGCGGGCGAGTATTGGCGATGAGGCCACCGACGCCCCCCGTCTGTGTACGTCCCGGTGTAATAGCGATGATTCGGGTGCCAAATTGAGAGAAGCTATTGAGCATATAGTTTTGCAGGCCACTGCCTAAGCTGGTGATCAATGTCACCATAAAGATACCGACTGTAATGCCTAAGGCGGTCAAAAAGCTCTTTCTAATATCGACGGTCAGTGTCCCCGCTGCCAGTTTGATGAGATCAGCGATAGGCATTCATCTCACCTCGCAATGCGGCAACGGGATCGACCGTTGCAGCCTTTTTGGCGGGTAGCCAGGTAAAAATCAGAGAGACCGTGAGTGATACTAAAAGAGCGGCCAGTGTTGCCATATAAGGGATAGCAAAAGGAAAGCTTGGCCAAGTCAGATGAATGGCATACAGCGAAGCTATGCCTAGACTAACACCGATTATGGCTCCGGTTGTGGCTACTAAAATGGAGTCCAAGAGGAAAATGGAAGTGACGGTGTTATGTGAGGCGCCAAGTGCTTTGAGTAACCCAATTTCTGGAACCCGTTGTGAGACACTGATCAGAGTGATGTTCATGATCAATATGCCAGCCACTAATAAACTGATGCTAGCAATCGCGATGACGACCAGGGTGAGCTTGTTCAATAGGTCACTGAAGGTGTTAAGTAGAGCGTTTTGAGTCACGATAGTGATGTCTCTTTCACCTTGATGTCGCTCCATTATCAGCTGCTCTATAAGCTGCTGACTCTCTTCAATCTGTTGATCTGATTGTAGTTTGATTAGCATCCTGAAGAGTCCGGGAGCGTTAAAAAGGGTTTGAGAAGAGGTGACAGGAATGAGGGCAGTCTCATTCATGTTGGTACCAAAGTTGATGCCGCTGGGCTCGATAATACCAATGACCCGGTAGCGTCGATCAGAAAATTTGACCCACCCACCTAAAGCGTTTCCATTAGGGAAAATCTCCTGAGCAAGCGTGCTACCCAGTAGGGTGACTGACGCTGCCGTATCAACATCCCTTTGCGTCAAATTGGTTCCGGTTTTTACGGGTATTCCAAAGATAGTAAGTAGGCTTTGGTTGGTCCCAAGTACGATGATCTCCCGATTTAAACCGTTGCTATGAGCCTCGGTAATACCTGCAATAATCGGAACGATTTCATTCACTTGTGGCAGTTTATGGATAGCCTTTGCATCATCAAGGGTTAAGTCGCGAGTTCCCTCCCCAGTCACTGGAGGGATGCCGCCTTCCGTCTCTTTGCGCCCTGGAAGAACGATTAATACCTCTTTCCCTAGCAGAGAGAACTCCTGATAGACAAACTGTCTTGCTCCCTCCGAAAGACCGGTTAATAGAACAACGGACATGACTCCGATGCTTACCGATAGAAGTATCATCAACGCTTTAAATGCCTGCCGAGAGTAGGTCGCTAGGCTGTACCGAAGATGATCAATCAAGAGCACGGCTATCCCCTCTTTTTGATCTCTAGGAGTTGACCATCAACCATAGTTATCTGGCGTTTTGCTCGGGCGCCAAGATCACTGTCATGAGTCACCACTACTAGAGTAATTCCTTGGCTGTTTAGCGTTTCAAGCAGGTTAATGACCTCCTGACCTGATGCGCGATCAAGATTACCGGTCGGCTCATCGGCGAGAAGTATTTTAGGTTGAGTGACCACAGCGCGCGCTATGGCAACACGCTGCCTCTGGCCACCAGAGAGTTGCTGTGGCTTGCGGTTAAGAAAATCTTTTAATCCCAGGGTTTTCAGTAACTCGGAGGCTTTTTCTCGGCGTTGGCTGGCAGGAATCCCTTTAAGAATTAACGGCAACTCAACGTTTTCCAACGCCGTTAGTCGATTGATGAGATGATAGGCTTGGAAAACGAAGCCGATATTGTCGTTTCGAAATCGAGCCTTTTCTGCTTCGTTTAATTCAGTCGTTGCAGTGCCATCCAGACAGTATTCACCGGAGTTTGGTGAATCGAGCAGTCCTAATTGATTGAGTAGTGTGGATTTACCTGATCCAGAAGGGCCCATGATACTGAGGTAGTCACCTGCCTCGATATCGAGTGTGAAATCCTGAAGCGCATTCACCGTTTCACTGCCCATTGGATAGCTTCTACAGAGATGCTTAAGCTCGATCATTGTGGAATAACTCGTCGATTTAGAAGGTTTTCAACATCATTGGTGTTCTTCAGGAAACGGTCATTTAAATCGAGTCCTTCCGTCACCTCGCTCCACGTCCAGTTATAGGCGCCGACTTTAATAGGTCGAATTTCAAGCTCATTGGTTTTTTCGTTGAATATCACGATTTCAGATCCGCCAATGACAGATTCGGTAGGAACCCTTAACACACTGCCTGTTGATGAGGTCACCACTTCGATATCAGCACTGTATCCCACTAAAAGCGTCATATCTTCATCAGAATTGATAAAGGCAGCCTCGACTTCAAGCGTTCTTGCCTGCTTCTCATTGTCAGAAATTCGAGAGCCTAATTTGCTGATGACACCATCAAAGATTTCACCTCTAAAAGCATCTAGGGTTATACGGGCGTATTGACCTATCTTAAGTCGGGAGGCCTCGACCTCATCAATTGGGGCGGTCACATAGAGGCAGCTGGTATCAAGCAACTCAACAGCCGCTGGCGTCATGATGCCTGGAGGTGAGGGGGTCAGGTATTCACCGACTTCACCGTTGATCTTGCTAACGGTACCGGCAAACGGAGATTTTAGAGTACGCTGGTTCTGATCAATGCTAAGAAGATTAATTTTGTCTGCCGCGAGTTTTGATAGTGATCTTTGGTACTCACAGATATGGGCGCTGCTGGCTGATTCGCTATCCTGTTGATCAAATTGTTCGTTTGAAATGAGCCCTTTCTCCTTAAGGGACTGACCTCGGACGAGCTCGCGTTTTGCAAGATCCGCCAGTTCGCAGGCTCGTTCCTCTTCGATCTTTGCGGCTTGATACTCCCCTTTGGATAGTTTTATTTGAGCCCTTTGAACATCACTGTTCAATGTGAGTAGGGTCTGATCTTTTTCGACCACCTCGCCCTCAGCAATGTTGATTGACTCTATGATGCCCCCAATGGTTAGGGATAAGCTGGACTGACGGCAGGGGGTGATGGTTCCTGAGCGACTGTTAGCGGCGATCTGCTCGACTGCGCCCTGTTCAACTTGGACTAACTCAACGCTGATTGGAGGCTCTGGCCAAAAGAGCGAGTAGCTGATCACCGCAGCAGCAAGGAGGGGGAGAATAAGCAGTTTTTTCATTGAATATCCTCCGTAGGACAAATTTAAGATCGATCTCTAAGGTCTTGTCTCTGTAGCTCCCAACCGGCTGCTTTACGTGCGGCCCAAGAGTGTCGTGTGGCTGCAAGCACTGTTTCGGATTGAGTGACAATCTCGATGCAGCGAGAAGCTGATTGACAACCCTCTGGTGCGGTTAAGCCTAGATTGATAAACAGATCAATAGGTTCTGAGGGCAATTCACCACAGGCTATAGAGACAGGCGATTTAAGTTCAGTACCCAGTATGGCATGCGGTACAAAGCTGTCCGATCGAAAATTCCACAAAGTCTGATCTAGCTGATGTAGATCAGCTTCATTTTCAGTGTGTATATGGATGCGTTGGCCAAGGGATAAGGCTTTTTCACAGAGTTTACACGCCAGCAGTTCACGACTGTCGTGATCACTGCTGGGGAGTATGTAGTAGTCTGCGCGAGGCACGTTTAGGCCTCAATCTGCTCAGCAATATCGAGAAGATATTGCGTCAGCATAGGAACACAACGTCCCGTTGCCCCTTTGGCTTTGCCGCTACTCCAAGCAACACCGGCTATATCTAGGTGAGCCCAGCTAACCTCTTTGGTAAAGCGTGATAGGAAGCAGGCCGCGGTAATGGTCCCTGCAGGTCGACCTCCGATGTTAGCCATATCGGCAAAATTGCTATCCAGTTGTGATTGGTACTCGTCCCATAAAGGTAGCTGCCAGCCACGATCGCCAGCAAATTCACCTGCATCAAGCAACTTAGCTGCAAGCTCATTATCGTTCGCAAGAACTCCCGTTGCTTGATGTCCAAGTGCAATAATACAGGCGCCTGTCAGGGTCGCGACATCGATGACGGCTTGAGGATTGAACTGTTGCACATAGGTCAAAGCATCACAAAGTACCAGTCGGCCTTCAGCGTCGGTGTTAAGGATCTCTACTGTTTGACCTGACATGGTCGTTACCACGTCACCTGGTTTAGAGGCTTCACCTGAAGGCATGTTCTCAGCCGCAGCAACGATCGTAATAAGGTTCAATGGCAAGTTCATCTCTGCCACTGATTCGAAGGCACCTAACACGCTGGCTGCACCACACATGTCGAATTTCATCTCGTCCATCTCAGGGCCTGGTTTCAATGAGATGCCGCCGGTATCGAAGGTGATGCCTTTACCAACCAGAGCATACGGAGCCTCATTAGCATCCTCTGCACCTTGGTATTTCAATACAATTAGGCGAGGCGGAATGACACTGCCTTTGCCGACGCTTAGAAGCGCACCCATACCCAGCTCTTCTATCTGTTTCTCATCTAGAATGTCACAGCTGACACTGTCGAACTCTTCCGCAAGATTTTGAGCATGCTCTGCCAAGTAGAGAGGTGTACAGATATTGCCTGGCAAATTACCCAGCTCACGAGCAGTTGATACCCCATTGGCGATAGCAACGCCATCCAGAAGGGCACCCTCTCCAAATTCAGTATCTTCCTCAGGTAGGTGGATATGAATGTGCTCAAGTGTTAATGCAGGTGCAGACTTGGATTTGGTGGTGTCGTATTGGTAGAGCGCGGCCGACGAAGCTTCTACTAGAGTTCGTGTGTCACGGTAGATGTCGTCGCTATTGCCGCTGATCCGATCCAGGGCAAAGCAGAGTGTTTTAACACCCAGAGTTTTGATGGTATCCACCGCGCTTTTAATCAGTTGCTGCTGTTTGATGATGGTTCGTTCACTCTGTGCCCCTACACCAGCTAACAGGATGCGCTTAGTGTTGATACCAGGAAGGCTCCGCAGTAGAAGCAGAGAGCCCTGTTTGCCGGAAAAATCACCCGATGCAACAACATCGCTTATGGCCCCTGAACTGGCTTTATCAATCGCTTTAGCCGAGTCCGAAAGTTCACCGTCTGCCGCAATCGCAATAACGATACAATCTGCTTCTACACTCTCAATCGATCCGTTAACGATCTCAAAATCCATTTCTGTTTCCTCTAACAAGACAAGCACTTAGGTTTAGGTGATAATGTGCCCTACAGTATCGCATCTGTTGGATATCCATGCACCTATCGGATTAATTAGTGATTATAAATCGTTACCTAAGTCTGGACATACTCAAGACTACTTTTGCTGTTGTGATTGTTTTGTTGTTAATTATTCTCAGCGCCAGAATAATTGGCTACCTAAATGACGCTGCCGCTGGTCAGATACAAACCAGTGTTATTCTTGAGTTGGTTATTTACAGAACCCCTAAAATTCTTGAGCTCCTTCTTCCCCTCGGTCTGTTTTTAGGTGTCTTGCTAGCCTACGGTCGATTCTACTTAGATAGTGAAATGATTGTTTTGAAAGCCTGTGGTGTAGGGCCCTTTAAATTGGCTAGCTACGCAATTGGGCCAGCCGTTTTCATCGCCTTGTTAGTTGCTTTAATGACTCTTTACCTAACGCCTACAGGCATGACGGAGGCAAGAAAGATACTTTCAGAGCAAAAAGAGCGAAGTGAACTGGATATGCTGTTACCCGGTAAATTTCAGGTCAGTAAAAACGAAAGACAAGTCACTTACGCTCGACAGGTCAGTGATGAAGGGGAGTTGGTTGATGTTTTTATTTCGGGTATTGATGCGAAGGATGAACGGTACATTCTAGTTGCTAGGAAGGGTTCGCAGAGATTTCTTGACGATCAAGGGCGCTTCTTGGTGTTTGAGGAAGGCTATCGTTATAACTTTTCAGAGAACAATTCAGTTGAAGAGATTCAGTATCATGAGTACGGGCTTAAAATGAGAGATGTTGAGCGACAGTTCTCGATTAATGCCTTTGATGCTCTACCTACACTTGCCTTATTAGAGAATGATTCAGCTTTTTATATTGGAAGACTGCATTGGAGACTTTCTCTACCATTTTTGGCCATAATCGTTGTTTTATTGGCTGTTCAGCTATCAAAGACTAGTCCTAGGCAGGGTAGGTACTCGAAGCTTATTCCAGCAATCATAATATACCAAGTCTATGTTGGTGCTTTAACTGCAGCAAGGGCGCAAGTGGAACAAGGTGACGCTGGTAGTTGGCTAATATGGTTTGTCCATATTGCAGTGCTTATTATTGCTTTGAGTATGTTTGTTTTTGAGGGTGCTATTGAGCGTTTTTTCGAAAGGTTACCGAAATTTCCTAGACTTAAAAGTTTTAAAAGGCGAGCTCTTTGATGTTAAGTCGTTTGGATCGTTATATCGCTGCTCACACCTTGTCTGCAATTTTTGTTGTTTTGTTAGTTGTAGTCAGTTTAATGGGTATTAGTCTTTATCTAGATGAGCTTGGAGACGTCAGGGGTAGTTACACTTCAAAAGATGCCATAATTTACACCCTTCTTAGTATCCCTGGTATTTGTATTGAATTACTTCCACTCAGTGCATTAGTGGGAACACTTATCGGTTTAGGGGTTTTGGCCTCAAGTTCTGAATTGACAGTCATGAGAGCAGCAGGTGTCTCTATGTCAAAACTTATTTTAGGCGTCATAAAACCCATCTTCTTAATTTCCTGCTTTTCACTGTTTCTAAATCAAATCGGTATTCCTGAAGCTCAACAAAGCGCTAGAGCTTTAAAGGCAGCGAATCAAAATTTGAAATTATTCGAAGGTGGCGGCTGGTATCGTCAACCGAGTGAATACATTCATGTCTCTGCAATCACTCCTGACGGGCAAATTTTAGGTGTCACTCGTCACCAATTTGATTCAGAGCTTAGGCTCAAACAAACCAGTTTTGCCAAGTCGGGGTATTACTCTGAAGAGCGTCAAGGCTGGTTGCTAACTGACGTTGAATTAACGGCACTGATCAATGATCAGCGTATTGAAAAAGGTCATTTAGATGAGACTTTTTGGTCAACCGAATTGACGGAAGAGATGCTGCGAGTCATTTTGGTGCCCCCTGTTGAACTCCCTATCTCAGGTCTATCTTCTTACTCTAGCTATCTGAATGATCAAGGGGTGGATTCAACCTCTTATGAGTTAGCCCTTTGGAATAAATTGCTACAACCCTTGTCAATTATCGCTTTGGTGATGATTGGCGTTGCGTTTATTTTTGGACCGATGCGCGGTGTTACGGTAGGCCAAAGAATTATCACCGGTGTCGTGATTGGACTGGTATTTAAATTCAGTCAGGATCTTTTGGCGCCGGCCAGTCAGGTGCTAGGATTTTCTCCGTTACTGGCCGCGCTGTTACCCATTGCGATCAGCTTTGCCATCGCTTTATGGTTACTCTCTAGAGTTCGCTAACTCTTTTTGGCAGGTTTTGGTAGTCGAACGGTGACACTGTTTGACCAGCGCTCATGCCAGGTTAGGCGCTCATCACTTAACAGTGTCGCCCAGTAACCGGCTCCTAGAGTGACAATAGAGATAGCGGCACCAAAAAAGCGAATCAGTGCCTGAGTCCAGGTTAACGAAAACCCCTTTTCACTCTGCGCTCGCAGTCGCCATGCCATCATGCCGATCGTCTGACCGGAACGGGTCCAAGAGTATCCAAAGAATAGGAATGTTGAGCAGAGCAGTGCGGACTTTAAGGCCGCTTGGCCGAGAAAGCTGTCGACCGCTTCACCTTGATTTAGGATGACTCCAACAGCACCAATTAAGAACCAAATGGCAAGAATGATCAGAGTGTCATAGAACATTGCCATCACTCTAATGATTAGAGAGGGTAGTTGATGTTGGTTAGCATCATCGTGAAACGGTCTGGGCATACTGAACTCCTTTGTCGGAGCCGTAGTGTACTGAAAAGTTTACTTTAAACGAAGCAGTGGACGAAGCTTAAGTCCGATCACTGAACCGGCAAATGCAAACAAGATCCATAGCCAGCCGTGTAAACTGCCAGAGACCACACCGCCTACAAATGCGCCAATGTTACACCCATAAGCGATGGTTGCACCGTAGCCCAATAGCACGCCACCCAGCAGAGAGGCTAAGAAGTTTTGAATCGGCATTTTCATCTTGAGTGTGAATTTGCCGGCGATCGCCGCCGCTAAGAAAGCGCCTAGGATGACACCACCATTCATCAATGACGCGGGATCCTGGCTGAGACTGTTGTAGAGCGCCTCTTCACGGCCAGGTGCCATCCAGTAGGTCCAGAAGTCGATCTCTAGATCGAGCTCTAACCATTGAGCCACTTTCGCTCCCCATACAGGGTAAGCCAGGGCGACAGCCCATGGACGGCCCATTAAAGCGAGCGTCGCGAAGTTTAGAATGGTGAGTCCAACCGCTCCCCAAATCAGTGGCCAGGGTCCAGCAATCAGTTTGCTTGCAAAGCTGGTCGTGCCAGTACTTTGACACTCTTCAAGCGAGCCGTGAGCTTTAATTTCAAGACGTTTAGTGAACTGATAGATAGCAGTGAATAACAGCAGGTTTAGACCGATGGCGGTGATTGGACCCAGCAGTTCGATCAATCCAATGGGCGCTAGTTGTGGCAAGGTTGTCCACCACTCATAGTCAGCTGTTGCCCATAGCGCACCGGCACTAAAGCCTGCCATGACGGGAATGGCTCTCAGTTGTCCACCGCCAAGATGGTAAAGATTACCCGAAGCACAGCCACTTGCGATCTGCATACCTACACCGAACATGAACGCGCCGGCAACAACGGAGAGGCCGAGAGGTCTAACAAATCCTGCGACCGATTGTCCAAACAGCTCGCCTGAGGCCAGGGTCGGGAAAAATAGCAGTACACTCAGGGAGAGCATGATCATCTGAGCGCGGATGCCCGCACCACGACGTTTAGAGATAAGCTCTCTCCATGCGGTCGTGAAACCAAAAGACGCTTGAAGCAAGCAGACACCCAGGGCTGCACCTAAAATGAGAGCAAGTAGTTCAAAGGTGCCGTGCTCATTAAACACATAAACAGCGGAAGCAACCAACAAAGCAGAAGAGAGCATAAGCCAAAATAGCTTGTTTGGCTCAAGAAGCTGGGTTTTAAAGTCTGTAGATGTCGTGTTTAAAGTATTCATGCTCGACTCCTTTTAGGAGTGGCAATACTAATGATCTTTTAATAACTCTTCCAAGAATGTTTGGTGATTTTATATACAAATAAGTTATTAAAAATATTTCACTTATAAAAAAGAGCGCCGTAGCGCTCTTCATGACCCATCTGATATTGGTTATTTTATGTACTGCTGTGAGAGCTTGTCAGCAAGTGCTTTGGCTTCGCTCTGTTCGGTATCAGACAGTTTCATCAGCAGGCGTGCTTCAATGGTCTGAGCCGTCGTTGAGCCAGCATTGGCTGCCGCTTTCATCCATGCGTAAGCAGTAATGTCTGGATTTACAGAGAGGTCATTACCATTACCCGTAGCGTAAAGCGTGCCTAAGAAGAACATCGATTCAGAGTATCCCGATTCAGCAGCTTGCAGGTATAGCTTCTCTGCCTGTGCAAAGTTTTGCTCGGTACCGCTTCCGAAGTTGTAGCTTCTAGCCAAGTTGTGAAGCCCGACCAGTGAACCATTGTGAGAGGCTTTATCGAACCATTGCAGGGCAAGGTTTAGATCGCGTTCGACGCCTTGGCCAAACTCGTACATTTCACCAATTCGGTTTTGTGCATCGGCATCACCCGCTTCCGCTTTGGGAAGAAGTTGTGTGAACTCGGCAAGGTATACCTCATTTCGCATGACGCGAAGCGCATTGATACTTTTTAGGTGGCCCTGGCGAGCGGCACTGCTGAAGTACTGCTTGGCATCCTCTTTGCTCTTTTCAACACCTTGACCATCACGGTAAAGCGTACCCATTAGATAGAGAGCATCTAAATCACCTTCTTTGGCTAGAGGCTTAAGCTCTTCAAGGGCTTTGGTGTAATCGGCTGACTGAATGGCACGCTCAGCTGCGATGATGGATGCGGCTTCAACAGACATGACTGGAAGAGCCAATGCAAAGGCTAGTGATAATAGACGAGCTTTGGTCAAACCTGACCTCCTATTCTATTCCAACAAATTAATGGTCAATAACCGTTAGTGTTATCAAAGTGGCGCTATCATAACCTTTTCACTGCATAATCCACAGCGCTTGCTCTGAATTTCTATTATGAGTAACGTAATGATTGATGTAGCGCAGGTTAAACCTGTCAATTTAAATGGACATTGAGGATTATCAAATGTTTCAAGATATGACAAAGCTGTTCGAACAGAGTGTTGAATCATTTCAAGAGTTGGCGAAGGTTCAACAAGAGATGCTACAGCGCATTACCAATCAGCAGATTGAGTACACCCAGCAGTGTATCCAAGCGACCATGAATCAGGCTAATTCACTTCAGGGTCTAAAATCACCTGAAGAGTTCATCGAAGCGCAAAAAGAGTATACACAGCGCTTAGAGGCTGCACTTAAAGCGGCTGCTGAGCAGAATATGAAAACGGTTCAAAACGCCCAAGAGGAGATTCAAAAAATTGCCTCTCAATCGATGGGTGGCAAATAGTTTTTGATCCCTCTCATTTACGGAAGTACTACAGGCAATACTGAACGCGTAGCGCAACTCATGGTTGAGTGCTGGCCAGGGGAGGTGCCTCTAAAGCTAATTTCAATCGATAGCATGATTAATGCCGATGTTGAACAGGCTTCGTCACTGATTATTGGTGTGCCCACTTGGAACTTTGGTGAGTTACAAGAAGATTTCGAAGAAGTTTGGTCGAGTTTTTGTGAAATCGACTTCAGTGGCAAACGCGTAGCACTGTTTGGATTGGGTGATCAATTGGGATATGGCGATTGGTTTCTTGATGCGATGGGTACAGTTGCCGCACAGATTTCACAAAAGGGTGCTAAGCTGATAGGTGAATGGCCTGTCGAAGGTTACGATTTTGAGTCCTCAAAAGCGCTAATCCCTTGTGAGACTGCCTTCGTGGGTTTGGCCTTGGATGAGGATACACAGTCCTTTGAAACAAAAGACCGTGTTGAGCGTTGGCTCAATCTGATCTATCCACAATTGTAAGTTTAAGTGTTAACTCGGAGAGAGATTATGTCTTTGAAGAAAGTTGTATTAACGACTTTGTCTTGTGCTTTACTGGCTTCGCCTTTGGCACAGGCTGATCGAGCGGAAGATGCTATTGAATATCGCCAAGGGATCTTTAAAGCCTACGGTTGGCACTTTGGTGCTATGGGTGCCATGGTTCGCGGTAAGGTTGATTATGATGCAGAGCAATTTGCTCATCACGCTAAGTCGTTCTTAGCGGTAGCGCCGCTTGCGGCTGAGGGGTTTATCGAAGGTTCTGATTTTGGTGAAACGTCTGCCAAAGATGAGCTCTGGGAGAATTTAGATGATGTCAATCAGCGCTTTGTTGCTATGACTGAAGCCGCTGAAAAGCTAGTCGCTGTATCTGGCGGTGAATTGGCGGATGCCAAAGCAGCCTTTGGTGCTGTAGCGAAATCCTGCAAAGGGTGTCACGACAACTACCGCGAGAAACGTTAACCCTTTAATTCAGATCCAAAATAGGAGTGAGCTGACAGTCGCTCCTACTAGGATAGCTACAAAAAGAGGAAGGCCGCCTCGAATCTTAGGTGCTTCCTCTTCACTCTCCTTCCTACCATGCAGCATGGCTTGAACCAGCTTTTCCCCTTTAAAGCGCTGATACCAAACAATGGCTGCCAGATGCAGGGCGATAAACAGCATCAATAGATTAAAAACCGCCTCATGCAGTTCCGTCATCGCTAGTTGAGCGTCGTATGAGATTAAGTAGGCTAATGGCCCTTCAATAAAAATGTCATCGTTACTAAACAGCCCCGTCGTCACTTGCAGTGATATTAACCCTAATAGGGCGATAACACTGAGTGCGCCAGCAGGGTTGTGTGTGTTGTAGTCTCTTTGCCCCTCTCCCTTGAGGTAGGCTATGACGCTGCTTGGGCGTTTTACGAACTGAGAGAATCGAGAGGAGTCGCTGCCAATCACTCCCCAAATGATGCGGAATGTGATTAAGCCTGCTGCTAAAAATCCAAGGCGTGTGTGCCAGATCATCCAGTTGCCACCCAGCTCGGCACTTAACCAACTCAAACCAAATAGCACGACAAGAAGCCAGTGAAAGAGTCGAGTGCTTAGATCCCAGACGGTGACAATTTTTTTCTGCATGTTGATAAGCTCGCTAATGAATACAAAATCACAATGTAAAAACTATATGGTATCCGGTTGATAGTGCATACCCAAGGAGTATCGCCCAACTCCATTTGAGGTGGGCTCTGAAAGTGTAGATGCCATTCGCCTGGCCCATCAGAGCCACACCTGCCGCTGAGCCAATCGATAGCAGAGAGCCACCAATGCCAATACAGAGGGTCGCCAATAGCCATTGGTTAGTCGACATCGGCATATCCATGCTCAGAATGGCGTACATCACGGGTATGTTATCGATCAATGAGGAGCTTAGGCCGATGATTAGATGGGTGGTGGTCTCTCCAAAGTTGCCGTAAAGCGACGTTGAGATCAGGGCTAAATAGCCCAGGGCAGCTAAACCACCAACGCTCAGTACAACGCCATAGAAGAACATTAATGTATCCCAGCTGGCGCGTTCAACCACTCGGAAATTATCAAAACGCATGACGACTTCACCGTGATCCCCTTTGAGGTGTTTTGTCATCGCACCCATGTGGTGTCCACGCAATTCACTCTCTTGCAACAGAGGATCCTGTTTTGACAATAGGTATCCATAAATCTTTAACGCGCCTAGCCCCGTCATCATTCCAATTACCGGGGGTAATTTCAGAAGTGAATGGATTAACACTGACGCCGTTATCGTGGCTAAAAAGAGTATCAGCATGCCGATCGCTCCAGGCTTCATGGATTGTTGTTCATGCGGGAGTTGCGCTGGGCCTGTCGGAAGATAATGGTTAAGCACTAAAGCAGGCACGAACCAGCTGATCAGTGCGGGAACAATAAGATGGGTAAATTCAAGGAATTTTAGTTTCTCCTGCTGCCAAACCATCAGTGAAGTAATATCGCCGAAGGGGGAGAAAACGCCCCCTGCATTGGCGGCAATAACCACGTTGATCAAGCCGAGCACTACGAACGACGCTGTTCTGGTGCCAACAGCCATCACTACTGAGCCCATCAGTAGCGCTGTCGAGAGGTTGTCAGCAATGGGGGATAGGACAAAGGTCAACCCACCCGTGACCCAGAACACGGTTCTTAGGGAAAAGTCTCTAGCAATCAGCCAGCTACGCAATGCCAAAAATAGGTGGCGCT
Source organism: Marinobacterium sp. xm-d-564 (assembly GCF_013283345.1). NCBI lineage: Bacteria > Pseudomonadati > Pseudomonadota > Gammaproteobacteria > Oceanospirillales > Oceanospirillaceae > Marinobacterium > Marinobacterium sp. xm-d-564. Next base: position 406,711 of record NZ_WBYO01000001.1, read on the forward strand.
CCTCAAGGGCGTGGATAAATGTCATGGCGCTGAGCAGGAACAGAAAAAGCTCTGCGTACTCAAGCAGGGTCTGTTCCAGTAGTGCGCCAGCTTGCTCTGGTTGGCCATTGATGGAATAGCTAAGGCCGACTAATAACCAGATTAAACCAGCGGCCACCATCATCGGCTTGGATTTGGCTAGGTGAGTGCGGTCTTCGCTGATCACAAAATAGTACCCGACAAGGAAGGTGAGTACCGCTAGGTAGCCATATAGGGTGCCTGTTAAATCGATAAAATTTGTCATTCCCATACGATGGACTAGCTTGTCCGTTATCTCAATAGAGGTGCATGAAAAACGTTGAAATAAAGGCCGAGACGGTGATTTAAAGGTGAGGATAAATCCTGTAAAATGTGCCCCCTTTTTTAAGACCTTTTGGACATTTGCTCGACTATGGAAATTAATCCGATTGTTAACAGCCTTAAAGAGTATGCCGAACGCACTAAAGAGTTGCGTGGCTATCTCGAATATGACGAGAAGCTTGAGCGCTTTGAAGAGGTTGAGCGTGAGCTTGAAGATCCCAATATTTGGAATGATCAAGAGCATGCACAAAAGCTAGGTCGCGAACGATCGAGCCTTGAGTCTGTGATTAAGACCATCGATGAGCTGACTGAGGGGACTGCTGATTGCCTGGAGCTGCTGGAGATGGCAGTTGAAGAGGATGACGAAGATACCGTTGAAGAGGTTCGCAGTGAAGTTGAGCGTCTAGGCGGCATGTTATCGCAACTTGAGTTTCGCCGTATGTTCTCGGGTGAAGCGGATTCAAGTAACGCTTTTTTAGATATTCAGGCGGGCTCGGGTGGTACCGAGGCTCAGGATTGGGCCAACATGATGCTTCGAATGTTCCTTCGTTGGGGTGAGAGCAAAGGCTTTAAAACCGAGTTGATGGAAGTGTCTGACGGTGACGTGGCCGGTATTAAATCTGCAACGATTCGTTTTGAGGGTGAGTACGCCTTCGGTTGGCTAAGAACAGAAACGGGTGTTCACCGTCTCGTTCGTAAGAGCCCATTTGACTCTGGTGGTCGCCGCCATACCTCTTTCTCATCTGTCTTCGTCTCTCCTGAGATCGACGACAATGTTGAGATCGACATTAATCCAGCGGATCTTCGTGTCGATGTCTATCGTGCATCCGGTGCAGGCGGTCAGCACGTCAACCGAACTGAGTCGGCGGTCCGTATTACCCACGGTCCATCTGGAATTGTTGTACAGAGTCAGTCGCAGCGTTCGCAGCACCAGAACAAAGATAACTGTATGAAGCAGTTACGCTCCAAGCTTTACGAAATGGAGATGCTGAAACGTCGTGAGGCTGCCCAAGAGGTTGAAGATACTAAAGCCGATATTGGTTGGGGTAGTCAGATTCGCAGTTACGTACTGGATGATCAGCGTATCAAAGATCTTCGCACCGGCGTTCAATCGTCGAATTGTGATCGCGTGCTCGACGGCGATCTGGATATGTTTATTGAAGCTAGCTTAAAAGCTGGTCTCTAAAAGTTAACACAGGAAATAGACACCATGTCTGATAACACACAGCTTGATGAAAACCGCTTGATTGCAGAGCGCCGTGAAAAACTCTCTGCACTGCGTGAGCAGGGCCAAGCCTTCCCGAACACTTTTCGTCGCGACAGCTACGCAGAGGATCTGCAGTCTGAACACGGTGAGAAGAGCAAAGAGGAGCTAGAAGCTGCAGGCATTAAGGTCTCTATTGCCGGTCGAGTGATGCTCAACCGTGGCGCGTTCATGGTGATCCAAGATATGTCTGGCCGCATCCAGGCGTACGTTAACAAAGAGGCTCGTAGCTTTGCTAAGCAGCTAGACCTTGGTGATATCGTCGGCATTAGCGGTGAATTGCACAAGTCAGGTAAAGGTGATCTCTACGTTGATATGGCAGAGTACCAGTTGCTGACAAAGAGCTTGCGCCCACTGCCAGATAAACACAAAGGGCTTCAAGATACTGAAATGCGCTACCGTCAGCGTTATGTTGATCTGATTACTAACCCTGAATCCCGTGATGTGTTTGAGACGCGTTTTAAGGTGATTGCCGCGATTCGTCAGTTCTTAAGCGAGCGCCGTTTCCTTGAAGCGGAAACGCCAATGCTTCAAGCGATTCCTGGTGGTGCATCGGCTCGTCCTTTTGTGACACACCACAACGCACTTGATATCGATATGTATCTTCGCATCGCGCCAGAGCTCTACCTGAAACGCCTGGTTGTCGGTGGTTTCGAGCGCGTATTTGAGATCAACCGTAACTTCCGTAATGAGGGTCTCTCAACACGTCACAACCCAGAGTTCACCATGATCGAGTTCTATCAGGCGTATGCTGATTACAAAGATCTAATGGACCTAACGGAAGAGATGCTTCGTACCGTTGCACAGCAGGTGCTAGGCACAACAACCATCATCAATACGGTTCGTAATGAAGAGGGTGAGGTGCTAGAGACGTTTGAGTACGACCTTGCTAAGCCGTTTACCCGATTGTCAGTATTTGATGCCATTCTGCAGTACAACCCTGATATCACAGCGGAAGCATTGGCGAATGAACATGCCGCTCGTCAGATTGCCGAGCGTCTGGATATCGACGTAAAAGATAGCTGGGGTCTGGGTAAAATCCAGATTGAGATTTTTGAAGAGACCGTTGAACACCTTCTGCAGCAACCAACCTTCATTACAGAATACCCTACCGAGGTCTCTCCTCTCGCTCGTCGAAGTGACAACAACCCATTTGTGACCGATCGATTCGAGTTCTTCGTCGCGGGTCGTGAGCTAGCAAATGGCTTCTCGGAGTTGAATGACGCTGAAGATCAAGCTGAACGTTTCCGCAAACAGGTCGCTGAGAAAGATGCAGGTGATGATGAGGCGATGCACTTTGACGCTGATTTCGTTGCGGCACTTGAGTATGGACTGCCACCAACAGCAGGCGAGGGGATCGGTATTGACCGTTTGGTGATGCTACTGACTGACTCACCATCGATTCGTGACGTCATTCTATTCCCTGCAATGCGTCCACGCGCTTAAGCGCAATTAAGCGTACAGAAGGGTTTTGCTGTGTTGTCGAGGCTGTTTCCCAAACAGAAACGTGACTTCACAGCGAAGCGCTATCTCAGTATAAGCCTGCGAACTCTGCACCTTTTTGGGATTGCAGGTTTTGCGGGCTTTTTCTTGTACGACTTACCCGAATCGCTTTGGCGGCCCTATGCCATACTGGCGCTGACGACTGGCTCCTTAATGCTACTGGTCGAACTCTACGTTGATGCAATTTGGTTGATTCAACTGCGGGGTTTGGCAGTCATTACTAAAATTTTTCTACTGTTGTTAGCGATGAACGCTCCTCACCTGACAACGGTGCTGTTCTGTCTGATCGTCATTATCTCAGGCTACTTCTCACATGCGCCTGGCAAGGTTCGATACTACTCACCCTTTTTCGGGCGAGTCATAAAAAGCTCAGCCGAACTTAGCTTTAATCAGTCGCATTCAAGGTAGGTGCCGATGCTTTCTAAGGGTTGGCAGCAGCTGCTGAAAGAGATATCCGAGACACCAAGCTATCAATCTCTTATGGCGTTTCTGGATCAACGAACAGCTGAGGGTGTCACAATATACCCACCTCAAGATCAGTGGTTTCGTGCTTTGGAGCTGACCCCGCTAGAGTCGACACGCGTCGTCATTCTTGGCCAAGATCCTTATCATCAGGCAGGCCAGGCGCATGGTTTAAGTTTCTCTGTCTTACCCGGTATTCAAGTGCCACCATCTCTGAGGAATATCTACAAAGAGTTGAGTAGTGATTTAGGAATAGCTGCACCAGAACATGGTTTTCTTGAAGCCTGGGCAGAGCAGGGAGTCCTTTTACTCAATGCGGTCCTTACGGTAGAGGATAGCAACGCCAATGCACACCAAGGCAAGGGTTGGGAGAGTGTCACCGATCGTATCATTCAGCAGGTTAACGAACACTCCACGGGCACGGTGTTTATCCTCTGGGGAAGCTATGCTCAGAAAAAGACGAGCATGATCGATCAGGCAAAGCATTTGGTGATTCAATCACCTCACCCTTCGCCACTATCAGCACACCGAGGTTTTTTTGGTAGTCAGCCGTTTTCTAAAGCCAACGCTTGGCTCGCTGAGAAGGGCTTTTCTGAGATCAACTGGGAGCTGCCGGTGATAGGACAGGCAGATCTGTTCGGTTGATGGCTAACGCTTGGATTCAAATAACTTTGGATCTAGGGTGTAAGGTAGTTCCAAAGCGGTTAGGGCTGCGCCACTCTCTGTGAAAATCACCCCCTCTTTTTCTGACTGTTGAATGACAGCAAGTAGAGAGGTTTGATCAGTTGAACTGGTCAGTACAACGGTGCCGACCTCAACTTGGTCAGCATTAAACAGTGGCTCCCCAATGCTGATGGAATGGCCCTGCGGTAGCGTGAATCCGTACATCGCTTTTTTCAAAATACCGCGATGCTGTAAACGGGTTACTATCTCCTGACCGGTGTAACACCCCTTGCTGAAGCTGACGCCATCAATGGCTTGTAAATTACACATCTGAGGAATGAATGTCTCTTGGGTAGCCTCTCTTAAATCGAAGATACCGGCGCGGACATTGATCTCATACCAAGCCTCTAATGAGTCGGTAGCATCCTTGGCCAATCTGTTTTGTACTTCAAGATCGGTGGTCCAGAACTCAACATGCTCGGCATCGATTTGAGCAGCAAAGGATCGGTCACTCTCTGAGCTTTTAATTGACTCTAAATAGTCTTTCGATAGGCAAAACCCATTGGCGTTATCTATGAAGTTAAGCTCCACCTTGGAAAAGATGCTGTATTTTTTTAGGTTGTTAAAGGCGCTTTCTGCGATCTCTTGATGGACCCGCAGCCAAAAACATTCGTCACTGATGCGCATGACTCTGAAGAGCCCAACCATGCTTCCCTTAATTGAGCAGTGTGCGGCGATGAGGTGCTCCCCAGTGTTAAGTGCAGCAACATCAGCAGTCAGCTGGCCTTGTAAAAAAGAGGCTGCATCAACGCCTTCGACGGAGAACAGTTTGGCATCCGTTATCGCAATGTTCATAGCTCAGCTCACTAAAAAGGGTTGTGGTATCACTTAAGACTCTGTTTGATGGGCAATGACTTCACCCATCTTGACCGGTGCGCCGGCCGCTAGATGGTCGCGCCAATTGATTACGCCTTCAGGGTAGAGAAGGATCACCGTTGAACCGAGTTTGAATCGGCCCATTTCTGCACCTTTCTCCAGTAGAAGAGGGGCGTCAGCTTCTGTGCTAAACAGTTTCATAGCCTCTTTTTTGAGAGGGGCTACCTGGCCACTCCAGACGGTCTCTATACCGGCAACAATCATTGCGCCGACGAGTACCATCGCCATTGGGCCACGCTCTGTCTCAAATAGACAGACTAGGCGTTCATTACGAGCAAACAGGCTGTCAACATTGTTGGCTGTGGTTTGGTTGACCGAGAAAAGATCACCAGGAACGTAGTAGGCCTCTTTAAGTGCGCCGGCTACTGGCATGTGTACGCGGTGGTAATCTTTTGGTGATAGGTAGATGGTCGCGAACTCGCCATTGATGAAGGGTTTTGCTCGCTCGGTACAACCACCCAGCAGAGAAACAGCGCTGTAACTATGTCCCTTTGCTTGCAAAATACGCCCATATTGAAGGGTACCCATCTCTGAGATTGCCCCGTCAGCCGGTGAAACTACGACATCCTCGCCCTCAGCAATCGGTCTAGCTCCCTCTTTAAGGGCGCGAGTGAAGAAGTCATTGAAGTTGATGAACTGTTCCGGTTGCTGGCGCTCCGCTTCACTCATATCGACGTTAAACTGTTTAATAAATCGTTGAATAATCCAGTTCTTAATACGACTATTTGTGCACTCAGCTAGGCGACCAACGGCACGTGATAACAAGTGCTGTGGCACGATGTATTGAAACAGAATGAACAGTTTATCTTTCACTAAAAACTCCGCCTGAGTGATTCTTTAAATTGAGTAGAGATGATACCTGAGCTAGGGCTTTTTCACTATCGAACCGTGAAGTCAGACTCCAACATGGAGTCCAAAATCTGTTTATAACTGAAAAAACGCTGCTCGCTGATGACGCCCATATCGATCGCATCATAGAAGGCACAGCCAGGTTCCTGTTCGTGCTTACAGTCTCTGAACTTGCAGTGGCCAGTGACCTGGCGAAACTCCTTAAATCCGTCAATCAGATCGTTAGGATCAATGTGCCATAGACCAAATTCACGGATGCCAGGAGAGTCGATGAGATCGCCCCCTTCGGGTATGTGGAATAGACGAGCAGTGGTCGTTGTATGTTTCCCGGTTCGATTCGACTCAGATAGGGCGCCCACTTTCAGATCAACGCCAGGCAGTAGCGCATTGACCAGCGACGATTTACCCACACCAGACTGTCCAACAAAGACGGTCGTGCGATCTTTTAAGAATTCGTGCAGCTCATCTAAGCCGTTGGAGTTCTCTGTGGATGCATAGATGGTGCGGTAGCCAATTTCGGCATAGCTATCCAGAAGAGGTATCAATCGTTCACGATGCTTGTCATCGAGTAGATCGGTCTTATTTAAGACAATAATAGGCTCTATGCCAGAGAGTTCAGAGGCAACTAAGTAACGATCAATCAGGTTGGCGTGCGCATGGGGTTCGACGGCGATGACTATTAATATTGCATCGATGTTGGCTGCGACTGGCTTCAACTCACCATGATTGTTTGGGCGCTTAAGTTCAGAGTGGCGATCCTCAACAGCGACGACCACACCCGCATCGGGGGAGGGACGCCAGATCACTCTATCCCCGGTCACCAATTGCCCTAGGTGGGTACGCATATGGCAGCGAATGATTTCACCGCTACGATCGCCATCTAAGGCTTCAATATCGACCTGTTTTCCGTAGTGCGAGATGATCAGGCCACGCTGTTCGGCACCTAAATCGCCCCCTTCGAGTTGTGAGTCGATTTGAGTGTCACGTTTATTGGCTCGAGCGGCACGCTCTTCTTGAATCTTCTTAATACGCCATGCTTGGCGGCGATTAACTTTACGTTGCGCCATTCAATCTCTGCTAAATCGCTGTGTTAGTCGGTATACTGTGCATCATACTTTGTTCATAAAAGATTAGACACTTTAAAGGGAGCTTTGGCATGTCACGACAAGATAATCTTATCTGGATCGATCTAGAGATGACGGGTCTGGATGTCGAGCGTGAGCGCATCATTGAGATGGCTGCGATTGTGACCGACTCTGAATTGAACACTCTAGCCGAAGGTCCTGTGATTACCGTTCACCAATCCGATGCACTGATTGATGCCATGGATGAGTGGAATACAAAGCAGCATGGTGGCTCAGGTTTGATTGAACGAGTTAAACAGAGCCGTACCAGTGAGTCCGAAGCAGAACAGCAGATGTTGGCGTTTTTGAGAGAGCATGTCGACCAGGGTGCTTCGCCGATTTGTGGAAACTCTATCCATCAAGATCGTAAGTTTTTGCATCGTTACATGCCCGAACTAGAAGCCTTCTTCCACTACCGTAATTTGGATGTCAGCACGCTGAAAGAGCTGGCACGCCGCTGGCGCCCTGATGTGACTGAAAAGGTGGTTAAAAAGGGGGCTCATTTAGCCCTGGATGATATTCGTGACTCCATTGAAGAGTTAAAAGTCTATCGTGAGCACTTTTTACAGGTCTAAACGTTGAGCAAGTGGGAAATCGATAATTTTCAGTGCGTTCGCATCGGCCGTTCGATTTCTTAAATGCTCAACCGCCCATTGAGCGTGCTCTTTTATTAGCGCGCTCTCGTTAGAGGCTAAACAAGCTTCAAGCAGCTCAATGACTCTGTCACCACCCTTACTGTTGCCTAGGGCTACCGCAATGTTTCGTTTAAATCCCTGGTAGCCCGTTCTGCGAATGGCTGATCCTTCAGTTCTTTGTAGAAAGGTCTCTTCGCTCCACTGAAACAGCTCAATCAGATCGATATCGTCGAGTTGATGGCGTGGCGAGAAATCACACTCCTGGGTGTGCTGAGCAAAACGGTTCCACGGGCAGACCAGTTGGCAATCGTCGCAGCCAAAGATGCGATTGCCCATCAGCGGGCGTAACTCTTCTGGAATACTGCCAGAGTACTCTATGGTCAAATAGGAGATGCATCGTCGAGCATCCAGCTCATAGGGTTTGGGAAATGCGTTGGTGGGACAAACATCCAAACAAGCGGTGCATAATCCGCAGTGTGAAGCCGTTTCTGGTGGATCTATAGGTAGCTCGACATCGGTAAACAGTGAGCCCAAAAAAAACCAAGACCCCGCGCTTTTATTGAGCAGTAGTGTATTTTTGCCGATCCAGCCCAGACCAGCGTCACGAGCAAGCGGGCGCTCTAATATCGGAGCGCTGTCGACAAAAGGGCGGAAGTTAATCGTGGTTTGGCACTGCTCTTCTAACCACTGTCCAAGCTGTTTAATGCGTTTTCGAATCAACTTGTGATAATCACGCCCCAATGCGTAACGTGCTATGTAACCCTTGTCGGCATTGGTCAACGTTTTGAACAGGCTGACATCGGCGGGAAGGTAGTCCATACGCAGTAGAACAATACGCTGAGTGCCTTCAACCAGCAGGGTTGGATCGATTCGCTTTTCGAAATGTTCGGCAAGAAACCTCATTTCGCCATGGTAGTGCTTATCCAGCCAGCTACGCAGGTGGCTCGCTTCATGTTGTAGATCTGGCAGGGTGATTGCGCACTGCTGAAATCCAAGCTGCTTCGCTCTCTCTTTTAAACCTTCGGCAATATTGGACAGTTCGATCTTGTGCACGCGAGTCATTATCAGCTTGTTTTCATGATGAGGTGTTACTATACGTCAAATAAGTCAGCATCAGGAGTGCCTCGAATGAATGAGTCCCCAATTGGCTCTTCGCTCTTTACTGCCGCTCAATGCAAAGTGATTGATCGTTTGGCCATTGAGTCTATGCCGATACCGGGTTATCAATTGATGTGTCGTGCTGCACGATCAGCGCAACACTGGATCACAAGACTCTACCCAAAGGCCAGCTCGTTTACTGTTGTATGTGGTGCAGGCAATAATGGCGGGGATGGATTGGCTTTAGCCAAGCTGCTGTATGAGACAGGTCATGCTGTGACAATCACTCTGGCTAGCACTGATTTTGAAGTTCAGCTAACCGGTGAAGCTCTGGAGGCGTGGAATGACCTGCCTGATGACCTTCCAAAACACCCTTTTGATAGTGCTCTTACTGATGAGTCAGATCTCATCGTTGATGCTCTGCTAGGGATCGGTCTAAATGGCGAGGTTCGCTCAGACTCAGCTGCTGTTATTCATTGGATTAACCGGCAGCAAAGGCCTGTGTTTTCTTTGGATATCCCATCAGGCCTGTCGGCTGATACTGGATCTGTCTTGGGTTCTGCCGTTAAGGCCGATGCGACCTTGACCTTTATCGCTCCCAAGCAGGGGATGTTTATCAATCAAGCGCGTGACTATGTTGGTCGTGTGATGGTGGATAGCTTGGGCGTGCCAGCAGAGCTCTTCCCAGAGTCACAGAGTCAATTGATCTCTGAACCATTGAGCCAAATGGCTCCACTGAATCGCGCTGCGCACAAAGGCAGTCAAGGGTCCCTCGTAGTAATTGGCGGTGATTTTGGGTTTGGCGGAGCACAGATGCTATCGAGTGAAGCTGCGCTCAGAACAGGGGCGGGGCGGGTCACGCTACTGACCAATAGTGAATCGGCGGTCACAGCGATGCTCTCTCGTACGCCAGAGGTGATGGTGCGTTTAGCCAGTGACATTGCGGCCTTTGAGTCGATGATTCAATCCATGGATGCCATCGCGATAGGGCCCGGTTTGGGGCAGAGCGATTGGGCTCTCAGCTGTTTAGAAAGGGTCAACTCTTTAGATAAACCGACTGTGGTGGATGCGGATGCACTGAACCTTATTGCACAGAATAAAGTTGGTTTTCATCCTCATGCTGTCTTTACGCCACACCCCGGTGAGGCTGCTAGATTGTTGGGCTGTTCTATAGCAGAAGTCCAGTCTGACCCTGTCGGGAGTGCATTTGCGCTTCAGAGCCAGTTGGGTGGTGTCATCGTGTTAAAAGGTGCCGGCAGCATTGTCTGCAATGGTCATAAAGCCTTTATCTGCAACCTAGGCAATCCAGGTATGGCAACGGCTGGGATGGGGGATCTGCTTTCTGGTATCATCGCAACGTTTTTGGCGCAGGGCTACTCTCTGTTAGATTCTGCGCAGATAGGTGTTTGGCTCCATGCTAAAGCGGGTGATATGGCCAGTGCCGAGGGTGAAAGAGGGTTGATTGCGACAGACCTTCTTCCTCATATCAGAAGTTTATTAGGGTAATGAATTCGTGACACAATCGATCTCATGGTCTCTTGCAGATGAGGCTGAAACAATCGCTGCTGGTGCATTGATTTCCCGTGCAATGAGTTCGGGGGTCCTCTTTCTGCATGGCAACCTTGGCATGGGTAAGACGACCCTCGCACGTGGTGTAATTCAGTCGTTAGGCCATCAAGGCGCAGTGAAGAGTCCTACCTACACGTTGGTAGAACCTTATGAGTTTGATGATCGTAGGGTCTATCACTTCGACCTTTACCGCTTGGGTGATCCTGAAGAGCTCGAGTATATGGGGATTCGCGACTATTTTGAGAACAGTTCGCTCTGTTTGGTGGAGTGGTCAGAGAAGGGCGAAGGTTTCTTGCCGGCAGCTGATCTAGATCTCTTCCTTGAACCCGAAGCATTGGGACGTAAAATAACAATCTACGCTCGCACCGAGTTAGGTCAATCCATTGTGCAGAGACTCCAAGAGTTGAGGTCTGTTAAGGCTTAATGATGTTATTAAGGAATCAATCAGCGTTGAATCAGTTTAAGAGACTCTTCTTTGGTTGCGCTCTGTTAGTGCTTCCTCTGCTCTCTTGGGCTGCTTCGGTTGATAGTTTGCGCTTGTGGCAGTCGCCTGACAGCACTCGATTGGTCTTTGATCTGGATAGCTCCACCGAACACTCCCTGTTTACCCTCGATAATCCGGATCGAATTGTTATTGATATACCCAAGGGTCGAGCGAAATCCAATTTTAGTACCGTTGATTTGACGGGAAGTCCTATCAGTCGCATTCGAACCGGTGAACAGAGTGATAAGTTGCGTATCGTTCTAGATCTATCGCAACCGGTGAAACCCTCGAGTTTTACGTTAGCGCCCAATGAGAAGTATGGGGATCGATTGGTAATCGATCTGGCCCATCAAGGTGGAGCGCAATTAAAACCCACTGCTGCGCCTAAGCCTGTGACTTTGCCTACGGGGCAGCGCGAAATTGTTGTTGTTTTAGATGCGGGGCATGGTGGTGAAGATCCGGGTGCGCTTGGCCCCGGACGCCTTAAAGAGAAGCAGGTTGTTCTCGCCATCACCAAAGAGGTTAAAAAGCTGATTGATCAGCAGCCGGGCTTTCGTGCTGAGCTAACACGAACCGGTGACTACTTTATCCGCCTTCGTGATCGTACCAAGAAAGCGCGCCAAAAAAATGCAGACCTATTTGTATCGATTCATGCAGACGCCGCACAAAACAAACGGGCACGCGGAGCCTCTGTCTGGGTTCTTTCAAACCGCGGTGCCACCAGTGAGATGGGTCGTTGGCTGGCGAAAAAAGAGAACGCAGCTGATTTAATCGGCGGTGTCGGTAGTGTCAGTCTTGAAGATAAAGATGAGACGCTCGCCAGTGTGCTGCTGGATATGTCGATGACCTATGCGCGTACCAGTAGCTCAGAGGTGGCGCTAGCGGTTCATCAGAACATCGCGCGCTTTGCCAAAATGCACAAAAGCTACGTGGAGAAAGCGGGGTTTGTGGTGCTTAAATCTCCTGACATCCCCTCCATTCTTGTTGAAACGGGCTTCATTTCGAATTCACAAGAGGCTAAAAAGCTTCGTGATCCTAAGTACCAAAAGCGGATGGCGAAAGCGATTGCTGACGGCATTATTAGTCATTTTTGGAAGCGCCCGCCCGCGGCTACGCTTGTCGCCTCTTTGAAGGCTCAGGGGAAAGTGCCTAAGGATATTAATCGTAGCCATAAAGTGGTTCCGGGTGACAGTCTCTCAATGATTGCCGAGCGTAATGGCGTCAGTTTGGACGCACTGCGTCGTTATAATAATTTGAAGTCTGATCGTATTAGAGTAGGTCAGGTTCTAAAGATACCTGCAGGTTAATATGAGCAGTCGAATACATCTTTTATCGCCGCAGTTGGCCAACCAGATCGCTGCCGGTGAAGTGGTAGAACGCCCCGCATCCGTCGTCAAGGAGGTTTTGGAAAATGCCATCGATGCGGGTGCAGAAAAGATCTCGGTCGAGGTTGAACAGGGCGGTGTGAAGCTGATCCGTATTCGTGATGATGGTAAGGGGATCGATAAAGAGGATCTGCCACTGGCGTTGAGTCGTCATGCGACCTCCAAGATCACAGCGCTTGAGGATCTTGAAGCGGTGGCAAGCCTCGGCTTTCGCGGTGAGGCACTGGCCAGTATCAGTTCGGTCTCTCGTTTAACTCTCACGTCGCGCTCAGTCGATGATGATAGCGCCTGGCAGGTCAAAGCGGAGGGGCGTGACATGGTCGCTGAGGTATCACCGGCAGCTCATCCGCAAGGGACAACCGTTGAGATGCGTGACCTGTTCTTTAATACCCCTGCGCGCCGTAAATTTTTGAAGACAGAGAATACAGAGTATCGACATCTTGAAGAGGTGGTTAAACGTCTTGCATTGAGTCGTTTCGATCTTCAGTTTCAGCTAAGTAACAACAACCGTGTGGTTCATCAACTGAAGCCTGCCAACAGTGAGCAGATGCGCGAGCGCCGAATAGCCTCTCTACTTGGGTCGGGTTTTATTGATAATGCACTCAGCTTAGACATCAGTGCAGAAGCCTCAGGTCTCAGATTGTGGGGCTGGATCGGTTTACCAACCTATTCACGCTCGCAAGCTGATCAGCAATATTTCTTTGTTAATGGACGCATCATTCGTGACAAACTGGTGACTCATGCGATTCGTCAAGCCTATGCAGACGTTCTGTATAACGGTCGACACCCTTGTTATGTTCTCTATCTAGAGCTCGATCCGGCGCTGGTTGATGTCAATGTACACCCAACCAAGCATGAAGTTCGATTCCGAGAAGGGCGCTTAGTACACGATTTCATATTCCGTACCATTCACCGGGTGATCGCGGAAACGCGTCCGGGTGAACAGAACAGCGATACCTCTGTGTCATCCCTTTTGCAGGGGCAGGCTCAACCGATTCAGCAGCAGTTTGATCAGCAGCGCATCTCACTTCAGTCACCGGGTTCAAACAGTGGGTTAGGGGGGAGCACTTCAGGGATTAACTTCTCTAATTACGTTCGACCTGCAACGCCTTCAGTCGGTGAAGTGAAGCAGCAGTTGGCCGGTTATGGGGCTCTGCACCCTAACTCTAGCCAGAGTCAGGTCGGTTCATTGAACCCGTCGTCAGAGACTCAAGATATTCCCCCAATGGGGTTTGCATTGGCGCAACTGCATGGCATCTACATTTTGTCCCAAACTGCAGAGGGGCTCATCTTGGTCGATATGCACGCCGCGCATGAACGTATTGTTTACGAGCGAATGAAGAGTGCATGGGAGTCCGATGGATTGCGCAGTCAGCCGCTATTGGTTCCGGTTACTCTGAATTTAAGTGAAGCCGAAGTGGATATTGCTGAAGAGCGTTCCGAGGTGTTTGCTAAGTTAGGCTTCTCGGTTGAGCGAATGGGTCAAGAGTCTGTTGTGATTCGTGAAGTGCCTGTTGCACTGGCTCGATCGGATGTGTCGCTCTTGGTTCGTGATGTTCTATCCGATATGAAGGTTTATGGCAGTAGCAGTCGTATTGAAGAGAGCATTAATGAGCTGTTGGCGACCATGGCATGCCATGGCTCGGTTCGGGCCAACCGCCAGCTTACGCTTCCAGAGATGAATGCTCTATTGCGTGATATGGAAGCGACTGAACGAAGTGGTCAGTGCAACCACGGCCGTCCTACCTATGTGCAGATGACCATGAATGAGCTGGATAAGCTCTTCCTAAGGGGGCAGTAGTGGCCGAAAAGTTGCCAGTACTCTTTTTGATGGGGCCAACAGCCTCAGGCAAAACGGACCTTGCCCTTAATCTGTTTGATCATATGGACGTTGAGATTATCAGTGTTGATAGTGCTCTTATATACCGAGAGATGGATATTGGTACGGCCAAACCTGATCGCGAGACATTGGAAAAGTACCCGCATGCGTTGGTGGATATTTTAGATGCAACAGAGGTCTATTCAGCCTCAGACTTTGCTGAGGATGCACGTCAATTAATCGATCAAGCACACGCGCAGGGCAAGTTGCCTGTTCTTGTGGGGGGGAGCATTCTCTACTTTAAGGCGTTGGCAGAAGGGTTGGCAAAACTCCCCGAAGCCAATGCAGAGATCAGAGCGGAGATTGAGGCTCAGGCTGAGCAGGAGGGTTGGCCGGCCGTTCACGCTCGCTTAGCTCAGTTAGATCCGGCTTCGGGTGAGCGTTTGGGGCCCAACGATCAACAGCGAATCCAGCGTGCATTGGAAGTCTTTCTGATGACAGGCCGAAGTATTGAGAGCCACTGGCAGGAACAGAAAGCCCTAGAGTTGCCGTGGAACCTCATTCCCGTCGCGTTAATGCCAGAAGATCGCGCTCAACTGCATCAGCGTATTGAGCTGCGTTTCAATCTGATGTTGGAGCAAGGCTTTGAGGCGGAAGTGGTTAGGCTTCGTCAGCGTGGGGATCTGAATCTGAATCTGCCTTCAATGCGTTGTGTTGGTTATCGCCAAATGTGGCAGTATTTGGAGGGTGAATTGGATTGGCAAGAGATGCACCATAAAGGAGTGGTAGCGACACGTCAGCTAGCTAAACGTCAGATGACATGGTTGCGCAGCTGGCAGGGTGCAGAGGTGATTGATCCCTTTGGTGAAAATCTTTTTAAGAAAACTTTGGCATTGATTCCATGAATCTAATATCATTTTATCTCTACGTAATGGCTGTATCGAGGATTGTCTCGAGCCTGAAATGTTGGGCGGCGGTTGTAGATTCTTAATAACGATTACTCTAAAGGTGATGACTATGTCAAAAGGGCAAACCCTACAAGACCCTTACTTGAACGTTCTGCGCAAAGAGCGCGTTCCAGTATCAATCTTCCTAGTGAACGGCATCAAGCTACAAGGCCAAATTGAGTCTTTCGATCAATTTGTCATTCTGCTTAAAAACACCGTTAGCCAGATGGTTTACAAACACGCTGTTTCGACAGTGGTTCCATCTCGTCCTGTAAAACTACCTCAGGTTGACGAAAAGCCAGCTGACTGAGGTTTCTAATTGTTTTTCGATCGTCCCGAATCGGGCGAGACAGCGATTCTCGTCCACATTGATTTTCCTGGACCTAATGCGAATGACAATCCTAGAGAGCTAGAAGAGCTGGCTCTCTCTGCCGGTGCTGATCCCGTTGAGTATCTCTTCGGGACTCGCTCCGAACCCAGTTCAAAATTCTTTTTAGGCAAAGGTAAGGTTGAAGAGCTTGCAGAGCTCGTGCGCCTGCATGATGCCAAGCTGGTTATCTTTGATCATTCTCTAACCCCCGGCCAAGAACGAAATATCGAACGTGAAATTGAGTGTCGAGTGCTTGATCGTACAGGCCTGATTCTTGATATTTTCGCGCAACGCGCTCGAACTCATGAGGGTAAGCTGCAGGTTGAGTTGGCTCAGCTTGAACATATGTCGACTCGCCTAATCAGAGGTTGGACCCACCTTGAGCGTCAAAAGGGTGGTATCGGTCTGCGTGGCCCTGGTGAAACCCAGCTTGAAACCGACCGACGCTTACTGCGCGCCAGAATTAAAGCGATTACCGGTCGCCTAGAGAAGGTTCGTAAGCAGCGAGAACAGGGCCGTAGAGCACGTGCCCGTGCAGAGATTCCGACGCTCTCTCTGGTTGGTTACACCAACGCAGGTAAATCGACACTGTTTAATCGAATTACCGAAGCGGACGTCTATGCGGCCGACCAGCTGTTTGCGACACTCGATCCAACCTTAAGAAAGCTAGAGCTAAGTGATATTGGTTCAGTTATTTTGGCTGACACGGTTGGATTTATCCGAGACCTCCCCCATAAACTAGTAGAGTCCTTTCGTGCGACCCTTCAAGAGACGGTTGAAGCTACACTGCTTCTTCATGTCATTGATGCGGTAGATGAAGAGCGTCGTGAGCACATTGCACAAGTTAATAATGTGTTACACGAGATAGGAGCGGATGAAGTTCCTACACTGGAGGTCTACAATAAAATTGATGGACTCGAGGGTGTAGAGCCTCGTATCGATCGAGATGATCAAGGCGTGCCTGTTCGGGTTTGGTTATCGGCTAGAACCGGTGTAGGTACTGATCTTCTTGTTCAAGCGCTGCGCGAGCGTCTGGCCAATGATATGTTCCACGAGATTGTGGAGCTTGATCATAATCAGGGGCAGTTCAGAGCCATGTTGTTTGCACAAAACGCGGTGGTCGATGAACAGTTTACCGATGAGGGTCGTATTAGGTTAGAGGTAAGGCTCCAAGAGAAGGAGCTGAGAAAGATTTTAAGCCGTTTAGATATTCCGCATGAGCGCTATCTGCCGGCTGAAGAAGAGCAGTGGTAACAAGTTTAGCTTGTTTTAGATTTTTAAAGTAATGGAGCAATACTATGGCTTGGAATGAGCCCGGTGGTCGTAAAGACAACCAGGATCCATGGAACTCAGGTGGCAATAATGGCCGCCGTGGTGGATCAGGCGGCCCTGAACAGGGACCACCCGATCTAGATGAAGCGTTGCAGAAGCTGCAAGAACGCTTGAACTCTATCTTTGGCGGTAAACGCTCTGGGGGTTCTGGTGGTTCTAATGGTGGTGATGTTAAAGGACCTGGTGCAGGTTTCTTCGGCATCATTGCTCTGGTTGTAGTGGTTGCTTGGGCTGGCTTTGGTTTCTACACAGTCGATCAACAGGAACGTGGTGTTGTTCTTCGCCTTGGTAAGTACCATGAAACTGTACAGCCAGGTCTGCAGTGGAACCCGCCACTACTGGATGAAGTCACTAAGGTGAATGTGACTCGAGTTCGTACCCACGACCACGGCTCTTTGATGCTGACTCGTGATGAGAACATCGTAAATGTAGAGATGACGGTTCAGTATGTGATCAGTGATCCACGTGCATTTGTTCTTAATGTTCGTGACCCTGAAACCAGTCTGTCACATGCATCTGAATCATCACTTCGCCATACGGTTGGTTCGACTAACCTGGACGGCATCTTGACCGAAGGTCGTGAGATTCTCGCGACACAGGTTCAGGCACGTCTACAAAGCTACATGGACAGTTACGGCACAGGTCTTGCTCTTTCACGTGTCAATATCAAAAACGCAACCGCACCACAGCAGGTTCAAGATGCGTTTGATGACGTGATCAAAGCGCGTGAGGATGAGCAGCGTGTTAAAAACGAGGCGGAAACTTACGCTAACGGTATTGTTCCGGAAGCTCGTGGTACCGCTCAGCGTGTGATCGAAGAAGCGAATGCTTACAAAGAGGAAGTCGTTGCTCGAGCAAGCGGTGAAGCTGATCGTTTCACATCACTTCTGCAAGCATATCAGATGGCTCCTGGTGTCACCCGTGAACGTCTCTACATCGATATGATGCAAGAGGTGTTGGGCAAAACGCCTAAGGTGATGGTGGATGTCGATGGTGGTAATAACATGATGTACCTACCGCTGGATCAATTGATGAAGCGCCAAGCAGATACCATTGCTAACACGCCACGCTCTGTGCGTTTAGATGACTCCAGCATGCGTGAGTTAACGCAGCAGGTGATTAACCGCATCGGCAGCTCAAGCACTAGTACACTACGGGAGGGTCGTTAATATGAAACCGACTTCGATGTTTACATCGGTACTTGCCGTATTGGTGTTGTTGATTGTTAGTAACTCGGTCTACATCGTTAAAGAGACCGAGCGTGGCGTGAAGCTGCAGTTTGGTGAAGTGGTCGAAAGCGATCTAAAACCCGGTCTGCACTTTAAAATTCCATTTGTGAACACCGTTCGTAAGTTCGATGCTCGTGTTCAAACCTTGGATACTCGCCCACAGTCGTTCCTTACCCTAGAGAAAAAACGTCTAGTGGTAGACTCTTACGTTAAGTGGATTATCTCGGATGTAGAGAAGTACTACACCGCAACCTCTGGTGACTCGTTCCGTGCGGCAGATCTTTTGTCGACGCGTATTGAAACCAGTCTGCGTAACCAGTTTGGTACTCGTACACTAACTGAGGTTGTCTCTGGTGAGCGTGAAGAGGTGATGGATACCGTCGTTTCATCACTGACAGAGCTGAGTGAAAAAGAGCTAGGCTTAAGCGTGATTGATGTTCGTGTTAAACGAATCGATCTACCGTCTGAAGTGTCAAACTCGGTCTACCAACGTATGCGCACAGAGCGTGAGCGTCTGGCACGTGAGCTTCGTTCACGTGGTCAAGAGCTTGCAGAAGGTATCCGTGCAGATGCTGACCGTCAGAGCACCGTTATCCTAGCGAACGCTTATCGTGAGTCGGAGGTGACTCGAGGTGAGGGTGATGCAGAAGCGGCACGTATCTATGCAGAAGCATTTAACAAGGACAGTGAATTCTACTCTTTCTACCGCAGTCTTCTTGCCTACAAAGAGTCATTCAATAATGGATCTGATGTACTGCTGCTGAAGCCGGATAGTGAGTTCTTCCGTTACCTGCAGAACGCATCTCCAAACGCGACCAACTAAACCAAGGTCGGGTTAAAAAGCGGGTGCCATTGGCACCCGTTTTCGTGTTAAAATTGATCAACCGGGCGTGCCCCGGTTTTTTTGTGATTTAGCAGTACTTAAGATGTCTGAACTTTGGCACGAGCTTTGGCTCGCATTTTGTTTGGTTTTAGTGATAGAAGGGATCATTCCTTTTCTCTATCCACACCGCTGGCGCTCTATGGTGAGTCAACTGGCGATGGTGAATGATAAGACCCTTCGTGCTTTTGGCCTGGCCTCTATGTTAATAGGCACTGCACTACTCATACTTTCTAAATAAAGAGTATCGGAGTTTTTTATAATGGCGTTGGCTGATCGCTGGCTACTTCCTGACGGTATGAAAGAGTTGCTCCCTCCCGTTGCGCGCGAGGTTGAGCTGGTTCGTCGTCGAGTGTTGGATCTGTTTCATGGCTGGGGGTACGAGTTAGTGATGCCTCCGGTTGCTGAGCACCTTGAGTCACTGTTGACCGGTGTGGGTGGTGACTTAGGTCTGCGTACCTTCAAAGTGACCGATGAGACTTCTGGTCACATGCTCGGTATTCGAGCGGATATTACGCCACAGGTCGCGCGTATTGATGCCCATCGTCTGCGTTCAGATGGCGTGAGCCGTCTCTGTTACTGTGGTTCAGTACTTCACACTCGTGCGGTGAATATGTTGGCATCGCGCAACCCCATGCAGATTGGCGCTGAGTTGTTCGGGCACGAAGGCGTTGACAGTGATGCAGAAGTCATCGCTCTGATGCTCGACACTTTGGTTCAGGTCGGTGTCAAAGGAGCAATCAATCTGGATCTAGGCCATGTAGGTGTATTCACTGAATTGGTTGCCGAAGCGGGTCTTTCTGAAGCGGAGATTGCCAGCTACATCGATATTCTAGAGCGTAAGGCGTTGCCTGAGCTGTCGCAATTTGTTGATCAGCTTGATCAATCAGACTCGATCAAAAACAAGCTTGCCGCCTTGGGTACCTTAAATGGCTCAGAGCAGGCGCTGGAGCGTGCACGCGAACTCTTTGCGGATAACGCGGCCATTCTTGCTGCTGTCGATCACGTTGCTGCGATTGCTGATCGTGTTAAAACAGCGCACCCATCAATCGGTATCTACATTGACCTGGGTGAGCTGCGCGGTTACAGCTACCATACAGGTGTTGTTTTCGCAGCCTACTCGCCT
Organism: Marinobacterium sp. xm-d-564; assembly: GCF_013283345.1. Lineage (NCBI taxonomy): Bacteria > Pseudomonadati > Pseudomonadota > Gammaproteobacteria > Oceanospirillales > Oceanospirillaceae > Marinobacterium > Marinobacterium sp. xm-d-564. Next base: position 426,725 of record NZ_WBYO01000001.1, read on the forward strand.
AAGTTTGGCCAAGCGCTGGCAAAAGGTGGTCGCTATGACCAGATCGGTGCGGACTTTGGTCGTGCGCGTCCCGCTACTGGCTTCAGTGCCGATCTGAAAACACTGGTTACATTGGCGTTGGATGAAGTGCCAGAGCCAAGTTTGGCGATTTTGGCGCCGAAAATGGAAGATTCATCGTTGGTCCTAGCTGTCGCAGCACTGCGTGCGCAGGGCGAACGAGTGGTTTATGAGCTAGACAATGCAGCAGTGCCAACGCACTGCGATCGTCGTCTGGTAAAAGAAAATTCTGAGTGGACTGTTACCACTCTCTAAGTAAACGAATAGTTGAGATACTAATGGGCAAAAATGTCGTAGTTCTCGGTACCCAATGGGGTGACGAGGGCAAGGGTAAAATCGTTGACCTTCTAACGGATAAAGCATCAGCGGTTGTTCGCTTTCAAGGCGGACACAATGCGGGCCACACTCTGGTAATCGATGGTGAAAAGACCGTCCTTCACCTGATTCCTTCAGGCATTCTTCGTGAAAACGTTCAGTGTTTGATTGGTAACGGTGTGGTGTTGTCTCCGCACGCTCTGTTAAAAGAGATGAAGCAGCTTGAAGAGACCGGTGTTCCTGTTCGTGAACGTCTACGTCTTAGCCCAGCTTGCCCCCTGATTCTGCCTTACCACATTGCGCTGGATCAGGCGCGTGAGATCGCTCGCGGTAATGCCAAGATCGGTACTACAGGTCGTGGTATTGGACCAGCATACGAAGACAAAGTATCTCGCCGTGGTCTACGTCTTGGTGATCTTCAGGATCGCGAGATGTTCGCTAAGAAACTAGAAGAGGTGATGGCGTACCATAACTTCATGCTAGAGAATTACTACAAAGTAGAACCGGTAAGCTACGAAGCGGTCCTTAAAGAGTGTTTCGAAATGGCAGAAGAGTTGCTTCCGCTTGTCGTGGATGTGACCGATAAACTGCACGAAATGCGTAAAGCGGGTCAAAATATCATGTTTGAAGGGGCGCAGGGCTCTCTTCTTGATATCGACCACGGTACTTACCCATACGTAACCTCTTCGAATACAACGGCGGGTGGTACTTCTACGGGTTCTGGTTTTGGTCCACTCTACCTAGATTACATCCTAGGTATTACTAAAGCTTACACGACACGTGTTGGTGGTGGTCCTTTCCCAACTGAATTGGATTGTGAAATCGGCCAGCGCCTTGCTGAACGTGGCCATGAATTTGGCTCGACTACAGGTCGTGCTCGTCGTTGTGGTTGGTTCGACGCAGTTGCACTGAAACATGCGATTCAAGTGAACTCTGTGTCTGGTATCTGTCTGACTAAACTGGACGTATTGGATGGCCTGGAAGAGATCAAGATCTGTACCGGCTATAAAGATGCTGAAGGTAACGACGTATACTCTTTGAACGGCAGTGAAGATTACGAAAAAGTGACTCCACAGTACCTGTCAGTGCCTGGTTGGAGTGAGTCGACAATCGGTGCTCAAACTCTAGAACAGTTGCCAGAGAATGCGCGTGCATACATCGCTAAGCTCGAAGAGCTAATGGAAGCGCCTATCGACATCGTTTCGACGGGTCCAGACCGTGTTGAAACCATCGTTTTACGTGATCCCTACGACGCGTAATTCGTTGCTTGATACTAGAAAGCCGGCTTAATAAGCCGGCTTTTTTTTGCCAGCAAAGCTGGTATTCCCAGCTCCATTTCATCCGTGAAACCGCTGGATACATCCCATCCTGGATATGCCCAGCTCTATTTCATCCCTGAAACCGCTGGATACATCCCATCCTGGGAATAAAAAAGCCCCCTGGCGGGGGCAAGCACTTTGGAAGCGTTAGAAGAAACCCAGTGGGTTAATGTCGTAACTGATAAGCATGTTCTTGGTCTGTTGGTAGTGATCCAGCATCATCTTGTGCGTTTCACGGCCAACACCTGATTTCTTGTATCCACCAAATGCTGCGTGAGCAGGGTAGAGGTGGTAACAGTTCATCCATACACGACCGGCTTGAATGCCGCGACCCATACGGTATTGAACGTTGCTATCGCGTGTCCATACACCAGCACCAAGACCGAAAGTGGTATCGTTAGCGATTGCCAGTGCTTCCGCTTCGTCTTTGAAGGTACAGACTGAGACAACCGGTCCAAAGATCTCCTCTTGGAAGACGCGCATGTCATTGCTGCCTTTAAGAAGAGTTGGTTGGATGTAGTAGCCTTTGGATAGATCGCCATCCACTGCGTGAACGTCACCACCCATCAATACCTCTGCACCCTCATCACGACCGATCTGTAGGTAGTTAAGAATGCGATCGAACTGCTCTTGTGATGCCTGAGCACCCACCATGGTGTCAGTATCCAGTGGGTTACCACGTTTGATCTGTTTAGCGCGTTCAACCACCATCGCAAGGAACTCGTCTGCAATATCTTCTTGTACAAGAAGACGTGATGGACAGGTACACACTTCACCCTGGTTAAAGAAGGCTAGTACCGCACCCTCAACGGCTTTGCTGACAAATTCAGGTTCAGCGTTCATAACATCCGAGAAGTAGATGTTAGGTGATTTGCCGCCTAGCTCAGTGGTTGATGGAATAATGTTTTCGGCTGCACACTTCATGATGTGTGAGCCAACAGGCGTAGAGCCTGTGAAGGCAATCTTCGCAATGCGTTTGCTGCTAGCCAATGCCTGACCGGCCTCTTCACCAAAGCCGTTTACAATATTAAGTACGCCCGCTGGTAGAAGATCGCCAATCAGCTCCATTAGAACCAAAATTGAGGCAGGAGTCTGCTCTGCAGGCTTAAGAACCACACAGTTACCGGCGGCAAGAGCTGGTGCCAGTTTCCAGGCAGCCATCAGTAGTGGGAAGTTCCATGGGATAATCTGTCCAACCACGCCCAGTGGCTCGTGGAAGTGGTAGGCAACCGTTTTATTATCAATTTCACCAATGCTTCCCTCTTGTGCACGAATACAGCCGGCAAAGTAACGGAAGTGGTCAGAAGAGAGTGGGATATCGGCTGCTAGGGTTTCACGAACGGCTTTACCGTTGTCCCAAGTTTCAGCAACCGCCAGCATTTCACTGTTTGCATCGATAACGTCAGCAATTTTTAACAGTAGGTTAGAGCGTTCTGTAACAGAGGTTGTGCCCCATGCATCTTTAGCTGCTTCAGCAGCATCAATCGCTAGGTTGATATCCTCTTCAGTCGAACGTGGGATTTCACAAATCGCTTCACCGTTTACAGGAGTGTGGTTTGTGAAGTATTGGCCTTTAACTGGTTCTACCCATTGGCCGCCGATGTAGTTGCCGTATTTTGCTTTGAAAGAGACAACAGCGCCTGCGCTGCCTGGATTTGCATAGATCATCGAAGAATCCTCATTTGTTTTTTTTAGTCGAGGGGCTATTGATTAGCCTGACCTCACTATGAAGAGTTTCGATAAGATCCCCTATCGGCCATAAGGCTCTTTTTAATTGGTACTAAAGTACCGTTTTTGAAAGAGCAATGTGGTGTGCGGGAAAGTAGTGATAGAATCGAACTACTTTCAAGGAGTAGTCAGTGACCACAAAACGTTTTCTCAAAACTTTTGACGAGCTATCGATTGATCAGCTTTACAAGATCATGAAACACCGCTCGAACGTTTTTTTCTTAGAGCAGAGCTGTCAATGTGAAGATCTGGATGATAAAGATCAGATTGCGCAGCACCTCTGGTTAGAAAACAGTGCCGGTGAACTGGTTGCCTATGCACGACTCTTCTTACCCAACCAAGTCTATGCTGAATCCTCGATCGGTAGGGTCCTAGTTCCCAAAGCCGAACGGGGAAAAGGGTTTGCAAACACCCTAACAGAAGAGGCGATTCATATACTGGAGACCCTCGCGCCGGGTGTCGCTATTCGCTTGTCGGCACAACTACCCGTCGAGGCGTTTTATCAGCGCTTTGGTTTTCAATCCTATGGTGAAGTCTACGATGAGTGCGGTATTGCTCACATTGGCATGATTCGAGACGCTTAAACCTATGCCTTCTTACCAGTTCCTAGTCGTTGATGATCACCCCCTCTATAGAGAGGCGGTCGTTAATGTTTTAATCGACCTCTACCCCGATGAGCAAGTCGCCGAGTGCGGTCAATTCAGCGAGGTTGATCAACTCATTGAAGCGCAGCAGCCGGACCTGGTTCTATTGGATCTTAATATGCCTGGGGTTCAAGGTTTATCAGGACTGCAACACATTCGATCTCACCATCCCGATGTTGCGGTTGCCATTGTCTCCGCAGAGGAGAATAAACAACTAGTACTGCAAGCTTTAGCACTTGGAGCCGTGGGTTATGTGCCCAAGTCTCTGCCTAAGCAGGCCCTCGGTAAGGCGATAGAGCAAATACTGGCGGGTGATCTCTACATGCCTGCAGAGCTGTTGCGCCAAGCGTCACCTCAGCAGAATAGTAGTCATCAGCTTCACGATACGCTGAGGGCGCTGACTCGAAAACAGCTTTTGGTGTTAGAGCAGCTTGCCCAAGGGCGCTCAAACAAACAGATTGGTGATGAGTTAAACCTTTCAGAGAGCACAATTAAAACGCACGTCTCTGAAATACTGCGTCGATTGGGTGTCGATAACCGTGTTCAGGCGGCTAATCAAGCCTCTTCCATAGACTTTTCGATCTATCTCTAGCCCAACAGCTGTCGCAAGCGCTGCCTAAAGAGTAAAGGCTTTAGCGGTTTGTGCAGCAGGCTAAAACCCTCTTGTCGAATCGTCTCATTGAGACTCTGGCTATGGTTGGCCGTCACGACCAGTACAGGAATATCGATGGAGCTCTGCTCAAGTAAACGCTTTGCTAGATCGATGCCGGTACCCTGATCCAGATGGTAATCTACGATTAACAGATCAACGCTTCCCAGATCGATCTTATCCCCTAAGGCTTCACCGTTCAGTGAGGTCGCGACATTAGCCCCCCAGTGTGTGAGAAGCTGACTCATGGCTTCACAAATGGTCGCATCGTTATCGACCACGAGGATCTGTTTACCCTGAAGGGATGAGGAGAGAGAAGGATGGAGGGTGGATGGATCGTTAGCCGGCTCCTGTGCTCTATTTAAAATTGGGATCTCAAGGCTGAAGACTGATCCTTTGCCCAGTGTCGATGTCACAGTCAACGTATGGTTTAACACCTTTGCAATTTTATCGACGATCGATAGGCCAAGCCCTAACCCTTTATCGTGCGCTTTGTCCGCATTGGGTAGTCGTTTGAACTCATCAAAGATGCTCTTCTGATCCTCTTGGCTAATTCCCTCACCAGTGTCCCATACCTGTATCAGCAATTTGTCACCACGTTGCCTTGCGGAGAGTAGGACGCCGCCTGTTTTGGTATAGCGGATCGCGTTGGTCAGAAGATTGCGCAGTAATCGAATCAGTAGCAGCGAGTCACTGTGTACCCAAGCGTTACAGGTTCGATGTTTAAACTTCAGTCCGGCATGTTGAGCCGCAGCCTCAAACTCCGTTGAGAGTTGCTCCAAAATCGGTGCAACTCTGATATTGGTTTTATCCGCATGGACAACGCCTGCATCCAACTTGGAGATATCGACCAGCGTTCTCAAAAGGTTCTCTACATCGTTGAGTGAACGAGTCATCGAATCTACCAGTGACTTTGGACGATCATCCAAGGGTTGCTCGGCGAGAGTGGTGGCGAACAGTCTGGCGGCATTCAGAGGTTGCAGTAGATCATGGCTAACGGCCGCTAGGAATTTCGTTTTTGAGAGATTGGCTTGCTCGGCGACTTGGTTGGCTTGACTCAGCTCTCTATGGCTTAGGTTAAGCTTTTCCAGCGCTTGGTTCAGTGCATCGGTGCGCTCTCTGACCTGTTCAGCAAGCGTAACGGAATGCTCAAAGGCGGAGTAGGGGTTTGCCAGTTGAACGGCGCCTGACTCCAGTCGCTCTATCAGCGCTTGGTTGATCTTGCGCAGCTTTGCGTTCTCTTTCTGCGCAGCGTCTAACTCAGACTGACTCATTCAACCGTCTCTGTCCGATGGCGACTGCAGTAAAAGTTTGGTTAATATGCATGCCTGAGAATTGCTCACCGTAGGTGTTCAAACCAATCACATTAAAGGCTTTTAGAAGTTCTGAAACCTGCTGATCTTCACCTTTAAGTTCGGCTTCCCTGCGTCGTAAAAAACAGTCGCAGCCAATCACTATCTGTGGTTTTCCAATGCGACTCTCAATGCCATTGAATAGATCGATCAGATTCTCTTTTAAATCCTTGGGCTGCATCAGTGTTAACGCGATGCCATTCTCCATTGCGCAAAAGAACGTCAGGCTGGAATCGGGCTCAATGGATTGGATGGAGCGAATAAAATACTGCTCACCAATTTTGACAGCCAAGGGGTTGAGCGTGCAGATATCGTTATTTAACTGATCGACTGATAGCTCAAGTGCATCGGCATACTCGGTCGCCGCTAGGTCGGCATTGAGTTCATTGACTTTTCTGTTTTGCGGTTCAGCGTCCGTCACCACAAACTTGTTATCGGTTGGGAGTAGGTGGTGGGTTGTAAAAACCTCAAACTCAAATCGTGTATTGACCATCAAAACGGCCGCCGCGTCGGTATGGAAATCACCGTCAAAAAAGACATGGGTGGTGGCTAGATTGACGTCATCACCCGCCGATCCGCCAAAGCTGGGGATTGAGCCAAGTGCAGAGTTGAGGGTGGCAAGAAAGATCTCTTCGTCAATTGAAAGGCCATCAACCAAAGTAATGGCAAAGCCGTTCAGTGCAGCGCTTGAAAGGGTGCACTGTGACCGCAACTGATCCAGCATGGTTTGAGCATTGCCTAGAGTGAAGCGTTTCAGGTTCTTCACGGAGCCGACTTGAACACAAAAATCCTGGTTAGAGAAACCAATGGCTGTAATCGACCCGCGCTCATAGCCGTTAGGGGTTATCTCTCCGGCTGTCGTGCAGCCTGAAATGCCAATGTCATGAAACTGTTCGTTTAATGCATAGCCCAACTTCGCAAGATTGAAAGAGGCTGAACAGAAGAACAGTACAAATTGAATTGAGGGATCGTTGAACTGATGTTTCAGCTCTTTCACGGCCAGTTCGGGATCGCTGTTGCTGGACGAAGCGGTAAATATCGATTGAGCGTTCACTTTTGTGTTCTTTTTGTTTTTAGAACACCCAGTATAGAAAAAACAGAGGCGGGATCAACCCGCCTTTAGAATGATTATTTAAGGCTATGAACCTTGGTAACCAGTGCTTTAAACAGTTTCGGGTTAGCGGCGATCAGCTCACCTTTGCCGCGGATGTCAGTTCCGCCTGTAAAATCAGCCGATAGGCCACCCGCTTCGCGAAGAATGAGTAGGCCTGCATCGATCTCTTCTGCCACCACGCCTTTCTGAACAACGCCGTCAATTCGACCGGCTGCAGTGTAAGCTAGATTCAGTGCGACAGAACCGGTGCTGAAAATGTCAGCGTTCGCTTCAATCAGTGCGCGGTTAATGTTCAGTTGTAGATCAAGGTTGCTCTTGTCTGAAGGACGACCCAAGAAACCGGTTCCGATCAGAGTGCTATCAAGCGCTTTGCTGTTGCTGACACGAAGGCGTTTGCCGTTTAGCTGTGCGCCTTGACCGTTGCTCGCAGTAAACTCTTCACCGGTAATGGGGTTAAGAATCAGTGCGTGTTCAACTTTACCGCGGATAGTTCCAGTAATGCACAGCGCAAAAGAGGGGATTGCGTTTGAAAAGTGAACAACACTGTCGATAGGGTGTACTCGCCACTCACAAGGGTTAGGGCCCTCTTCTTGAGCTGGGTACTCACCTGAATACTCACCGAAGATGCTGTGGTGTGGGTTCGCTTTTTGGATGTTAAACGCAATAGTGCGTTCAACGTTTTTGCACGTATCGCTTAAAAAAGTAGCGACACTCGACTGCTCGCTTTTAATGAGGTCGAGACGTTCTAAAGCGTGAGTGATCTGTTCACTAGCCTGACGGGCAGCCCGTAGGGCGATGTTAACCATTGGTTGCATCAGTAAGTATCCGGAATTGTTAAAAGAGCGAATTTCATTATACCTCAGACCGCTACAAAACCGCTACTATCGAGCAGATGTGATTCATGGCGTCATCTGTTAGAATCACGCCCGCTCAGGGAGAGACAGATGTTAGATAAAATCCGAATCGTGTTAGTTAATACCACCCACCCAGGGAACATTGGTGCTGCTGCGCGTGCTATGAAGAATATGGGGCTGTCTGAACTCTGTCTGGTAGAGCCCAAACTCTTTCCTCACCCTGAAGCCAATGCTCGCTCTTCGAGAGCGGATGATATTCTTGAATCTGCACTGGTCGTTGAGTCGTTACAGGAAGCAGTTGCGGATTGTCAGTTGGTGGTGGGCACCAGTGCTCGAGGTCGTCACATCCCTTGGCCGATCGTTAACCCTAGAGAGTTATCAGCTCAAGTTTCAGAGCGACTCTCCCACTCTTCAGATGATTTCAAAGTAGCTATTCTGTTTGGTCGTGAAGATCGTGGCTTAACCAATGAAGAGCTGCACGCTTGTCATCTGCATGTTCATATTCCGACCAATCCCGATTTTAGCTCATTAAATGTCGGCGCAGCTGTGCAGGTGATCGCGTATGAACTGCGCATGGCGCTGCAAGAGTCGGTGGTTGAAGAAGCGCCGCAATGGGGTGTGGATTGGGATATTGAGTTGGCAGATCAAAAAGAGATTGAGCTGATGTTTAATCATCTTGAGCAGACACTGATCGATATTAAGTTTCTCGAGCCTGATAATCCAAGACAGTTAATGACTCGGTTAAGAAGACTGCTACTAAGGGCGGTACCAGACAAAGTAGAGGTCAATATTTTGCGTGGCATTTTGACCAAGATAAATCGCTCAATCCGTAAAGATTAATAGTTGACTAAAATTGTAGGATTAATAGTTGACTGTTTTTGTAGGGTTTTAGATAATACCTTTAACACAATAGGGTGTAGGAAGGTCTTATGCGACTTACAACCAAAGGGCGATATGCCGTAACCGCGATGCTTGATTTGGCGCTCAACAAAGAGAAAGGACCAGTCAGTTTGGCGGATATTTCTGAAAGACAGGGTATCTCTTTATCCTATCTTGAGCAGCTTTTTGCCAAGTTGCGTAAGTGCGCACTGGTGACCAGTGTGCGGGGGCCAGGTGGAGGCTACCTGCTCAATCTGGAGTGCGAACAGATTACTGTAGCATCTATCATCGATGCGGTTAATGAATCGATTGATGCTACAGGCTGTAACAGCCAAGGTAACTGTCAGGCCGGTGAGACCTGTTTGACGCACCATCTGTGGAGCGATCTTAGCGATCAGATCCACAACTTTCTTAGTGATATTAGCCTTGCAGATCTTTTGAAACGCAGGGATGTAATGGCTGTTGCAGATCGTCAAAGCCAAAGTACGGCAGCTGACGGGTTAATTCCCTCTGTTGCCAGCGCATAAGAGCCATAACTCAGTTTAACGTTTTTGGAGAGAGAGTATGAAACTGCCGATCTATCTAGATTACTCAGCGACAACACCGGTGGACCCTCGTGTTGCTGAAAAGATGATGGCGTGCCTTACCCCAGATGGTAACTTTGGTAACCCAGCGTCACGTTCGCACCTGTTTGGTTGGAAGGCGGAAGAGGCGGCTGAGACTGCCCGTCGCCAGGTAGCAGAGTTGATTGGTGCAGACCCTCGTGAAATCGTCTGGACCTCAGGCGCTACCGAATCGGATAACTTGGCCATTAAAGGTGTTGCGCACTTCTACCATAAGAAGGGTAAGCACATCATTACCTCTAAGATTGAGCACAAAGCGGTCCTCGACACCTGTCGCCAATTAGAGCGTGAAGGGTATGAAGTGACCTACCTAACACCGGGTAGCGACGGTCTGATTACGCCACAGATGGTGGCAGATGCGCTTCGCGATGACACCATTCTTGTCTCTCTGATGCACGTCAACAATGAGATTGGCACGATTACTGATATTGCGGCGATCGGTGAATTGACTCGTAAGCACGGTGTGCTGTTCCACGTAGATGCTGCGCAAAGTGCTGGCAAGTTACCAATCGATATGGCCGAGATGAAGGTCGATCTAATGTCACTTTGTGGCCACAAAATGTATGGCCCGAAAGGTGTCGGTGCACTGTATGTGCGTCGTAAGCCACGTGTACGTATTGAAGCTCAAATACATGGTGGTGGCCATGAGCGCGGTATGCGCTCAGGTACTTTGGCAACTCACCAGTTGGTTGGTATGGGTGAAGCCTGCGCGATTGCTCAAGCATCGATGGAGCAAGAGCATAAGCGTTTGGCTGAACTTCGTGATCGTTTCTGGTCACAAATCAGCGATATGGAAGAGGTTCATATCAATGGTTCTGTTGAGCAGCGCTACCCAGGCAACCTGAATGTGAGTTTTGCCTTTGTTGAGGGTGAATCACTTCTGATGTCTCTGAAAGATTTGGCGGTCTCTTCTGGTTCTGCTTGTACATCAGCAAGCCTTGAGCCCTCTTACGTGCTACGTGCATTGGGCCTCAATGATGAGATGGCGCACAGCTCGATCCGTTTCTCTTTTGGTCGATTTACGACCGATGAAGAGGTGGATTACGCAGCGGCACAAGCACGTGTGGCCGTAGAAAAACTTCGTGAATTATCGCCTTTGTGGGATATGTACAAGGACGGTGTGGATTTAACTAAGGTTGAGTGGGTACATCACTAATACTCAGTGAGAGGAGATCAGCATGGCTTACAGCGATAAAGTAATTGATCACTACGAGAATCCTCGTAATGTTGGCAAAATGGAAAGTGATGATCCACACGTAGGTACCGGCATGGTCGGTGCACCTGCATGTGGTGACGTAATGAGACTTCAAATCAAAGTCAGTGATGACGGCGTGATTGAGGATGCAAAGTTTAAAACCTATGGTTGTGGCTCTGCCATTGCATCTAGCTCATTAGTGACTGAATGGGTCAAAGGTATGACACTGGACGAGGCGGCTGAGCTGAAAAATGCTAAAATCGCTGAAGAGCTAGCGCTTCCTCCCGTTAAGATTCACTGTTCAGTTTTGGCAGAAGATGCAATCAAAGCAGCCATTGAAGATTACCGCGGCAAGCAGAAGTAATCGCATTTAACCTCTGGTAGACAGTTTAGGTAGAAGGTTTTTATGTCAATTTCGATGACGTCAGCAGCTGCTAACCATGTGGCTAAGTATTTAGAAAAACGCGGCAAGGGCATTGGTATCCGTTTAGGGGTTAAGACCTCAGGATGTTCAGGCATGGCGTACGTTCTGGAGTATGTTGACGAACTTAACAGTGAAGACTCTGTATACGAGTTTGAGGGCGTTAAGGTTGTTGTTGATCCAAAAAGCCTTGTCTATCTAGAGGGTACAGAGCTCGACTTCGTCAAAGAGGGGCTCAACGAAGGCTTTCAGTTCAATAACCCGAACGTCGCCAGTGAGTGTGGTTGCGGCGAAAGTTTCCATGTTTAAACCGGTTAAGGCTTAATTCTTGAATCTTTCTCAAAACTATTTCGAACTCTTCGGTCTTGAAGCAGGTTTTGTTCTTGATCGTACACTCCTCGATACAGCGTTTCGAGAGCTGCAAAAAGAGTATCACCCAGACCGATTTGCTCACAAAGGTGATGCTGAACAGCGCCAGGCTGTGCAGAACAGTACTCACCTCAACACCGCCTATGAAACGCTTAAGTCACCACTCTCGCGTGCACAGTACCTTCTCTCATTACAAGGTGTGCTGACCGGTGAAGAGTCCAGAAAGCAGCTGCCAATGGACTTTTTAATGCAGCAGATGGAGCTTCGCGAAACCTTAGCTGAAGCGCCCGAAGCAGCAGACCCTTTCGCTACTCTAGAAGCTTTAGAGTCACAAACTGTGGCGTTGGAAAAAGCCTGCTTTGATCATTTTCAGGTGGCTTATGCGGGTGGTGATTTGGAGTCGGCTGAAGAGTCTGTTCGCAAGCTGCAATTTTTAAAGAAACTACTGTCTGAGATAGAGGCCATGGAAGATCGCCTCGATGAGGAGTTTTAGTCATGGCGCTTTTGCAAATTGCAGAGCCCGGAATGAGTTTGGATCCCCATCAACGTAAGTTGGCGGTAGGGATCGATTTAGGCACCACTAATTCACTGGTGGCGTCGGTTAGAAATGGTGTTGCAGAGACACTTTCTGATGAGGCAGGGCGCCATTTGCTGCCCTCGGTTGTCCACTACTCAGAGGCTGGTGCCATCGTCGGTGCTGAAGCGCTGTCGAGAGTAAGCGACGATCCATTTAACACGATTCAATCCATTAAGCGCTTAATGGGTCGCTCCTCAAATGAAGTGTTAACTTTAGGCGATCAACTTCCTTATCAGTTTTCAGAAGGCGAGGGGGGGATGCCCTACCTCAAAACAGCCTTGGGTGATTTGAGTCCGGTTCAAATCTCTGCGGATATTCTTAAAGCGCTTTCAGCTCGTGCTGCCGAATCTTTGGGTGGTGAGCTTGAAGGGGCTGTTATTACGGTTCCAGCCTACTTTGATGATGCACAGCGTCAGGCCACCAAAGATGCGGCCACGCTGGCCGGCTTGAAAGTTCTTCGCCTTCTGAATGAGCCTACTGCGGCAGCGGTCGCTTACGGTTTAGATCAACAGGATAAAGGCGTCGTAGCGGTTTACGATTTAGGTGGCGGTACCTTTGATATCTCTATACTGCGCCTGACTAAGGGTGTGTTTGAGGTGCTGGCTACGGGTGGAGATTCGGCGCTTGGGGGTGATGATTTTGATCACGCTTTAGCTGAATGGTTGCTAGAGCAAGCGCCTGAGCTAGAGCGTACACCTGCGGTTATGCGATCTCTTATGGTTCAAGCGCGCCGTGCAAAAGAGTCACTGACGGATTCAGATTCAGTCACTCTAACCTTGGCTAATGATCAAGAAGTTTTGGTGACGCGTCAGCAGTTTGAACAGTTGACGGCACCCCTTGTGTCGAAAACGCTTCGTGCCTGCAAACGTACCTTAAAAGATGCGGGCATCAAGCCAGATGAGATCAACGATGTTGTGATGGTGGGTGGTTCAACTCGTGTGCCAGCCGTTGTTGCTGGGGTCGAGGCGTTCTTTAATCGCCAGCCTCATACCGACATAGATCCTGATCGTGTGGTGGCGGTGGGTGCAGCTCTTCAGGCCGATATTTTAGCGGGCAATAAACCGGATGCAGAGCTGCTGCTGTTAGATGTGCTCCCTCTCTCTTTAGGGTTGGAGACTATGGGTGGTTTGGTTGAGAAGGTAATTCATCGCAATACGCCGATTCCTGTTGCTCGCGCTCAAGAGTTTACAACCTACCAAGATGGTCAAACGGCTATGTTGGTGCATGTGCTGCAAGGTGAGCGTGAGTTGGTAGATGACTGCCGATCACTGGCTCAATTTACTCTGCGCGGTATCCCTCCTATGGCGGCTGGCGCCGCTAAAATCCGAGTCACCTTTCAGGTTGATGCGGATGGTCTATTGAATGTCTCAGCCAAAGAGCTATCAACCGGTATTGAGAGTGCGGTTCAAGTGAAACCCTCTTACGGTTTGAGTGACTCTGAAATTACTCAGATGCTAACGGATTCTTATCAGTTTGCTGCAGATGATAAAGAGCGGCGCGCCTTGCGTGAACAGCAGGTTGAGGCAGATCGTTTAATCGTATCGCTTGAAGCGGCGATTGCTGAAGATGGCGAGCAGTTGCTGAGCGATCAGGAGCGACAGGATCTTCTTTCAGAAATTGACGTTCTGCGTTCGCTTCGTGATGGTGCGAGCTCTAAAGCGATAGAGTCCGGCGTAGAGCATCTCGCCCAAGTAAGTGACTTCTTCGCAGCCCGCAGAATGGATCAATCAATCCAAAAAGCGTTGCAAGGCCAGCGCGTTGATCAATTAGATTAGGTAAATGTAATGACTCAAGTGATCTTCCTACCCCATGAAGAGTTGTGCCCAGACGGCAAAGTGATCGATGTGGAGCCGGGTGTTACGATCTGTGATGCAGCACTGGCGAACGATATTCATATTGAGCACGCTTGTGAAAAATCTTGTGCTTGCACTACTTGTCATGTCGTCGTCCGTGAGGGTTTTGATAGCCTCGAGGAGTCCGACGAGTTAGAAGATGACATGCTCGATAAGGCCTGGGGCCTTGAGCCTGAATCGAGACTAAGTTGCCAGGCCGTTGTCGGTGATGAAGATCTTGTTGTTGAGATTCCTAAATACACCATCAATCAGGTATCAGAAGGGCATTGATCCTTCTAAAGCATCTCTGAAAAGGGTCCGTAAAGCGGGCCTTTTTTGTTGTGGTTGAAGGGCTATTTATCTTTCGTCGCATAACGTATAATCCGCGCACAAATTTTAACCCATAATTTAATTAAAGGATTACACAGTCATGGCTACTGAACGTACTCTATCTATCATCAAACCAGATGCTGTTGCTAAAAACGTTATCGGTGAGATCGTTTCTCGTTTCGAAAAAGCAGGCCTAAAAGTTTCTGCTATGCAGATGAAACAGCTTTCACAAGCTGATGCTGAAGGTTTCTACGCAGAGCACAAAGAGCGTCCTTTCTTCGGCGACCTAGTCTCTTTCATGACGTCTGGTCCAGTTGTTGTTCAGGTTCTTGAAGGTGAAAACGCTATCGCTAAAAACCGTGAACTAATGGGTGCAACTAACCCACAAGAAGCAGCTGAAGGCACTATCCGTCGTGACTTTGCTGAGTCTATCGATGCGAACGCAGTACACGGTTCTGACTCTGCTACTTCTGCAGCACGCGAAATCGAATACTTCTTCGGCGCATAATGACGCCCAAGGTGCTCTCCGTTGATCGGAGGGCGCCTTTTTTTTGGTCCAAAGCTCATGGCAGAACAGAAAGTAAACCTTATCGGTCTATCACCTACTAAACTTGAAGATTTCTTTGAGGAGATGGGTGAGAAGCGTTTTCGTGCAACTCAAGTTCTAAAGTGGATTCACCAGCAGGGTGCCAGTTCGTTTGATGAGATGACGAACATCAGCAAAGCCCTACGTGAACGCCTATCTGAGGTTGCTGAAATTCGTGAGCCAGAGGTGTTACTGGATAAAACGTCCAAAGATGGTACCCGTAAATGGGTCATCCAGATGGATGGTGGTTCAGCGATTGAGATGGTCTTGATTCCCGAAGGGGATCGCCGCACGCTCTGTGTCTCTTCACAGGTGGGTTGTTCTTTGGACTGCAGCTTCTGTTCAACAGGCAAGCAAGGCTTCAACCGAAACCTTAGCGCTGCCGAAATCATCGCTCAGCTTCGTGTCGCTATCCGTTCCTTTGGGCCATTTGACCCAAGTGGTGAACGACGCGTATCCAACGTCGTGTTAATGGGTATGGGTGAGCCGCTGATGAACTTTGATGCTGTGTTTGATGCAGTACAGTTGATGATGGAAGATAACGCCTATGGTCTCTCTAAGCGTCGTGTGACCCTGAGTACGGCCGGTGTGGTTCCTAAAATCGACAAGCTTGCTGAATTGGGGGCTGATGTCTCATTGGCGATCTCTCTGCACGCCCCAAATAATGAGCTGCGTGATCAGTTAGTGCCTATCAATAAGCGCTACCCGATCGAAGAGCTAATGGCTTCGGTCAAACGCTATTTCGATAAGCTGTCGGATCGACGTGTAGCAACGATCGAGTACACACTGATTGCTGGTGTGAACGATCAGCGTGAGCATGCTCGTCAGCTGGTTAAGTTGCTTCGTCAGGTACCTTGCAAGCTTAACCTGATTCCATTTAATCCTTTTCCAAATTCTGGATACGATCGCCCCTCTGAGCAGGCAATTCAGGCATTTAAGTCTGAGATGTTGAAAGGGAATATTCTAACGACCGTTCGCCGTACTCGTGGCGATGATGTGGATGCGGCCTGTGGCCAGCTCGTCGGCCAGGTTGAGGATAAGACTCGTCGTAGCGCGAAGTACATCGAACTTCACAATCAAACGAGCTAGATTTATTGACACTATTCTACTATCGTTAATGAAACTAACTTTAAGTTTCTAAACGGTATTTTGTGTCCCTATTCAAAGCAGTAACTCTTTTTTGCTCTATTACTTTGGCAGGCTGTTCCGCTTTTTCATCGAGTGAACAACCTAAAGGGCGAATAGATCAATCTGCCCTAGCAGCCTACACCAAGCTGGGTATGCAATATCTCCAGGCGGGTGATACGGCATCGGCAAAAGAGTCTCTTCAACAGGCTGCTTTGGCCGACCCTGGCTATGCCCCAGCGTTGAATGGTTTGGCAATGGTGTTTCAAGCCGAGCGTGAACCAGAACTGGCCGATCAATATTTTCAAAGAGCCACTCAAGCAGACCCTAACTCTGCCATGATCTTTAACAACTATGGCGCCTTTCTTTTTTCTCAGCAGCGGTTTGAAGAGGCCTGTAAAGCCTTAGCAAGATCAACTGAAGATCCTTTCTATACACAGCGAGCACAAGCATTTGAAAACTTGGGTCGCTGCTACCGTCTGATCGATCGTGATTCCGCTGCGGAGCACGTCTTTAATCGTTCAGTGACACTGTCACCACTTCGGGTGACGGCTCATATTGAGCTTGCAGATCTTTACTTAGATAAAGGACAGGCTTCACTGGCCGCTCAACACTATGCAATCTTTCAACAGCAACTTGATGCTCAAGAGACCCAGCACTTTGCCAAAAGTCTTTGGGTTGGTGTAAGGTTAGCCAGACATAGTGGGAACCCATCAAAAGCGGCAAGTTATGCGCTGCTTTTGAAGAACCTTTATCCGAATTCCGAAGAGTATAATAAATTTAAGGATACTGGCCTGTGACAGACCATGATCTATTGGGCGATAGCCTCTCAGGATTTGAAAACCACAAGCTGATTGCTGCCCGTGAATCATTGGGTATCTCTGCTGGTGCGCTGCAGCGAGATCTGAAGCTAACCAGTGCTGTTTTTTCTGCGATTGAAGCGGGTGACCTTGATCAATTGGGTCAGCCGGTGTTTGCGCGTGGTTATATTCGTAACTACTGTAATCGAGTTGGGTTGGATCCTGAGACCTTTGTTGAACAGTACAATGCGGCTATTGGTCAGCGGCCTGTTAAACGCCGCTCAGCCATTAAATCAGCGGGTTCAGCGACCGCCGGTACGGTGATGAAACTCAACCCGCGTCGTGCAAGTTCGCTATTAACACTCCTCTTTCGGTTGGTCATCATTGCGGCTCTTTTAGCAGGTCTTGCTTTTGGGGCTTCTCAAATTAATTGGCCGACACTTGGGCTGTCCGGTTTGTTTGGTGGTTCTGAACCTGAAGAGCAGCAGAGCAGTCAGGCGCTTCCGCCATTGGCAGGAGAGTCTGAGGGTCTTTCAATACCTATCAAAACAATGACTCAAGAGTCTAATGAAGATGCGGTGGTTGAAGCGCCCAAAGCGATTGAGCTACCTAAGCCTGCTGAAACGCCTGATCTCGAATCTAAAACGGCGGCCGTTCCAGTCAAAACAGAGCAGCCCAAACCGGCGGAAAAGTCCGAGCCTAACGAACCCTTGACCGCTTCACCTGTTAATACGAGTGGTTCAGATGGTGTGACGATTAAATTTAGCGATGTCAGTTGGCTGAATATCAAAGATGCTACCGGTGAAGCGCTGTTTAACGGGCTATCAAAAAAAGGACAGGATCTGACAATCAAAGGTAAAGCCCCGTTTTCAATTGTCATTGGACGTGCGAATGCAGTCAGTTCTGTAACTTTTGATGGCTCAACAGTTGATTTAGAACCTCATACCAGAAAGAATGTAGCCCGTTTAACATTATCGCGATAATTAGATCGCACATTACGGGTTATAAAATTGGCAAAGCTACAAGCCATTCGTGGTATGAATGATCTTCTGCCAGACCAGTCACCGGTCTGGCAGTATCTAGAAACTCAAGTAAAAACGGTCCTGCAGGCTTATGGCTATGCTGAGATTCGTACCCCTATCGTAGAACAAACTGAGTTATTCAAACGCTCAATTGGTGAAGTAACCGATATCGTTGAGAAGGAAATGTACACCTTCGAAGATCGTAACGGTGATAGTTTGACACTTCGCCCGGAAGGGACTGCAAGTTGTGTTCGTGCAGCAGAACAGCACGGCCTGCTTTACAATCAAGTCCAACGCCTTTGGTACACTGGTCCAATGTTTCGTCATGAGCGCCCGCAGAAAGGTCGCTATCGTCAGTTCCACCAGGTAGGTGCTGAAGCTTTCGGTATGGATGGTCCTGATATTGACGCAGAAGTGATCATCATGAGTGCTCAACTTTGGAAGCGCTTAGGGTTGATCAATTCCGTTGAGCTTCAATTAAATACCTTGGGTTCAGCTGAAGCTCGTGCACGGTTTAAAGAGGACCTTGTCAGCTATCTGTCGGCTCGTAAAGATCAGCTAGATGCTGACAGTCAGCGTCGCCTTGAGTCTAATCCACTCAGAATATTGGACTCTAAAGATCAAAACACCCAGCAGCTATTGAACGATGCACCTCATTTTCATGATTACATCGACGAAGAGTCCAAAGCACACTTTGAACAGTTGAAGTCACTGCTCGAGGCTGCGGGTATCGAATACCGTGTTAATTCTCGCTTGGTGCGTGGTCTAGACTACTACGGTAAGACCGTATTTGAGTGGGTGACCGATGCGTTAGGCGCCCAAGGTACTGTCTGTGCCGGTGGCCGATACGATGGACTGGTGAGTCAATTAGGTGGCAAGCCAACCCCGGCTGTCGGTTTCGCAATGGGTGTCGAGCGTCTGGTTCTTCTCCTTGAAGAGCTGCAACTGGTTCCTGAGAGTGTTCGTCAACGTATCGATGTCTATGTCATCGGAATGGGGGATGATAATCTAGCGACCGCGATGAGTGTTGCTGAAACGCTTCGTCACGAGGCGGGCCTTCGAGTTCAGTTGCATTGCGGCGGCGGTGGATTTAAAAGTCAGATGAAAAAGGCTGATAAGAGTGGAGCAGATTTTGCCATTCTTATCGGTGACGATGAGCGTGCTGCGTCCGAAGTGAGTTTAAAACCGCTGCGTGGTAATGGCGATCAAGTTCGAGTTGCTCAAGATTCACTGGTCAGTGAATTGAAAGGTAAATTTAGTCTTTAGGTTGGAGAGTATAGTGGCTGAGCTACGTACAGAAGAAGAGCAGGTTGAAGCGCTCAAAAGTTGGTGGAAAGAGAACGGTAAATCCCTAATCATGGGTGTCGTAATTGCTGTGGCTGCTGTGTTTGGGTGGCGTGGCTGGAATCAGTATCAAGATGACTTTGCTGCAAACGCTTCCGCTATGTATGAGTCGATTCTCAATCCTGTCGCAACCGCTTTGCCACTGGATGATGCCGCGGTTACGTCCTTGATACAGGTTGGGAAAGATCTTCGCGCAGATTATGCATCGAGCGCTTATGCCCCTATGGCGGCAATGGTGTTAGCTCGTGTATCAGTGAATGCTGGCGATTTAGAAGGTGCGCTTGAGCAGCTCGATTATGTGATTACGAGTGAAGTCTCGCCATTAGATATGAAGTCTTTGGCTACAATCCGTAAAGCGAAAGTGCAATTAGGATTAGGGCAAGCTGAAGCAGCTAAAGCGTCATTAGCACAGTTAAGTGGCTCAGATTTCCCATCACTATTTGCTGAGGTTCAGGGAGATGTGGCTGCTGCAATGGGAAACGCTTCGGAAGCGAGAGCTTCGTATGAAGCGGCAATGGCGTCGGCCGATCCTCAGCGCAAGCAGGTGATTAAACTGAAATATGATGATTTAGCGACTGGAGATGCATCGTAATGAATCTCATTAGACGTGCCTTTGTTGTAGCAGCTGCAACCAGTCTTTTGTCTGGTTGCGGTATTTTTTCTGGTGAAAAAGAGTCCGGCCCACAAGAGTTGGTCGCGTTTGAACAAGAGAAAGCCTTCAACCTTGTTTGGAGTGCAGATGTGGGTGCGTCGTTTGGGGATGAGTTTCACCAGTTTAAGCCAGGTGTGACAAACGATTCGTTACTGATCTCTGATAAGCAAGGACGAATCTCATCCTATGCGCTGGAATCGGGTGCGCTGAACTGGAGCGTTGACCTGGATGCCGAAATCAGTGCAGGTGTCGGTGCAGGGTTTGATCTAGCATTAGTGGTTCTTGATAGCGCTGAACTGGTGGCGCTATCTGCAAAAGATGGTTCGGAACAGTGGCGAGCTCAGCTGAAGTCCGAAGTGACGGCTCAGCCACAAGTGGGCACGTCACTGGTTGTTGTTCAGCAGGTGAATGGTCAGCTAGCCGCCTTTGATCGCATTACCGGTGAATCTCGTTGGGTCTATGATGCTCAAGAGCCTGCACTGACGCTTCGTGGTACCGGTACTCCCCTCATGCTGAGTGATGGTGTCGTAGCTGGATTTGCTAACGGTAAGGTAGTCGCACTGGCGGGCGAAACAGGTATTCCAGCCTGGGAGATTCGTGCTGCTGATGCGATGGGTCGTTCCGAGTTTGAGCGTCTAATGGATTTGGATGGTGGCTTTGCAATAGCAAACGATCTTATTCTGACCGGCGGGTATCAAGGTCGTGTTGTAGCGATCAACCCGCGCACGGCGTCAACAGTCTGGACTCAATCTTTCTCTACTTATCAAGAGCTGGCGGTCGGTTTTGGTAATGTCTATGCGGTAGATGCAAAGGGAGCGGTTGAGGCCTTTGATGTCTCGTCGTCAGCCAGTGTTTGGCGCAACTCTGATTTTTCTAATCGAGGCTTATCGGCACCGGTAGTGGTCGGTAACGAAGTAATTTTTGGGGATGCTCTGGGCTACCTACATGCCCTGTCGCAAATCGACGGGCGTCCTATCGCTCGAGTCAATTTGGGTAGTTCACCTGTCACGGCGGATCCAGTCGTGGTAGGGGATACAACATTTGTACTCAGTAACTCGGGTAAATTGAGTGCTTTAACGCTAAAATAGCAAAAGCCTTTTAATTTTATATAAGGCGGTGACCTGACTTGCGGGTTGCCGCCTTCTGTTTTTTGGAATCAGGTGAGCAATATGCTTCCGGTAATTGCCCTAATTGGGCGCCCTAATGTCGGTAAATCGACCCTGTTTAACCGCTTGACCAGATCGCGTGATGCGCTGGTTGCCGATCTTCCTGGATTGACACGTGACCGTAAGTACGGTGAAGGTGATCTAGGGGAGCGAGACTATATTGTCATAGATACTGGTGGTATCACGGGTGACGAGAGCGGTATTGACCGTGAAATGGCACAGCAGTCTTTTCAAGCAGTTGATGAAGCCGATATCGTTCTGTTCCTTGTGGATGCTCGTGCAGGTATCAACCCAGCTGACGAAATGATTGCAGATCATCTGCGTCGTCACGAGAAAAAAGTCTACCTTGTAGTCAATAAGACCGATGGATTGGATCCTGATATCGCTCGCTCTGACTTCTATGCGCTGGGTATTGGGGATCCGCTCTCCATTGCAGCGGCTCATGGTCGCGGTGTTCGTCAGTTGATTGATATGACATTAGATGAAGCCGGTGTGCCATACCCTGAAGAGGGCGCAGAGCCGGAAGAGGAAGATGATGGCAATATTCGTATCGCCATTGTTGGTCGCCCTAATGTGGGTAAATCTACGCTGGTAAACCGAATGCTTGGTGAAGAGCGCGTAGTGGTATACGACCATGCAGGGACGACTCGAGACAGTATCTACATTCCATACGAGCGAGATGGCCAGCCATACACTCTAATTGATACGGCCGGGGTTCGCCGTCGTCGTCAAGTGACAGAGGCGGTAGAGAAGTTCTCAATCATCAAAACGCTTCAGGCTATCAAAGATGCCAATGTTGTTGTCGCAATCATTGATGCGCGTGATGGTGTCACTGAGCAAGATCTAAACATGCTCGGCTTCGTGATCGACTCTGGCCGAGCTCTGGTAGTTGCACTGAATAAGTGGGACGGCATGGACTATGAAGCAAAAGAGAAGGTTAAGACTCAAGTAGAGCGCCGCATGGGGTTTGCGACCTTTGCTCGTTTCCACTTCATCTCGGCGCTGCATGGAACGGGTGTTGGCGATCTTTATCGGTCAGTGAACGAAGCCTACCGTTGTGCAATGAAAAAATGGTCGACTAATGAGCTGACTCGTCTGCTTGAAGATGTTGTAGCTGATCATCATCCACCAGCGGTCAATAATCGCCGTATTAAGTTGCGCTTTGCTCACCAGGGTGGTTCAAACCCGCCTATCATTGTAGTGCATGGAAATCAGACCAACGCACTGCCGGGCTCTTATAAGCGCTATCTTGAGAATCGCTTTACCTCGCTTCTAAAAGTGCGCGGAACACCGATTCGCTTCCAATTTAAAACGGGCGATAACCCTTTTTCTGGCAGAGTGAATAAACTCTCCGGTCGCCAGGAGGCTAAAAAAGAGAGACATCGTCAGCACATTAAAGAGATGAAGAAGCGAGCGAAAGATAAAAAGCGTAAGCGCTAATCTTTCTCCCACTCCTACAAAAAACGCACCTTATTAAAGGTGCGTTTTTCATTACTGCAAACCCAGTAAAAATAAATGTTCAAAAAAGTGTGTTTTTTTACAAAAAAGGGGTTGAATAAAAATTGGGTGTCGGTAATATACGCACCTCGCTTGAGACGAGTACTCAAGCAGCCACCAAGAGATCGGTGGCACGCTCTTTAACAATTAATCAGGTAATGCGTGTGGGCGCTTGTTGAGGTTGAGCACAAAAGCTTAACAAGACAAGCAACCTATATGTGAATTCATTTAGCGTAATGTTTTTCTTGA